>JANONC010000086.1:0-3227 GCA_031420655.1 Rhodospirillales bacterium
GGCCCCGGTCCGCTAGGAGAACATGATGCCGCGTTTTGCTGCTAACGTAACGATGCTGTTTACCGAGCTGCCGTTTCTGGACCGCTTTCAAGCGGCGGCCCAGGCCGGGTTCAAGGCCGTGGAATTCCTGTTCCCGTATGAGTTTGAAATCGCCGAGTTGCAGGACAGAATCGGCGCGGCCGGGCTGCAAGTGGTGCTGCACAACCTTCCGGCGGGTAATTGGGCAGCCGGTGAGCGCGGCATCGCGACCGACCCGGCGCGTACAGGTGAGTTCCAGGACGGCGCGGGCCGCGCCATAACCTATGCCAAGGCGCTAGCCTGCCCGCAGATGAACTGTCTAGCTGGCATCCCGCGCGCCGGGGTGGAGGACGCAACGCTACGGCATACGCTGGTAGAGAATATCCGCTTTGCCGCGCACGCGCTGGACGGTGCAGGGCTGCGGCTGGTGGTGGAACCGGTCAACACGCGCGATATTCCGGGATTTTATGTAAGTAAGACGGCGCAGGCTCTGTCCATTCTGGACGACGTGGGCATCCCCGCAGTCAAATTACAGTACGATATTTACCACGCTCAAGTCATGGAAGGTAACCTACTGCCGACGATCGAGGCGCAGCTGGCGCGCATCGGCCATATCCAAATTGCCGATAATCCTGGGCGGCACGAACCCGGCACGGGCGAAATCAACTATCCCTTCGTGTTCAGCCGCCTCGATGCGCTGGGTTATGGCGGCTGGATCGGCTGTGAATACAAACCCTCGGCGGCGGGCTTTGGCTGGCTGCGCCCTTATCTTGCAGAGCATGCAGCATGAGCACCATCGGGTTTATCGGTCTGGGCATCATGGGCCGGCCCATGGCGACGCACCTGGCCGCGGGCGGGCACACGCCGTTCATCTATAATCGCCTCCGCCGGCACCCGGCCTGAACGCGACGACCTGGACGCCCCCGTGTCTGGCGGAGAGGTCGGCGCTAAGGCCGCGAGCTTCCCGATTATGATCGGTGGGCCGGCGCGGGCGTTTGCGGCGGTCGAGCCTGATGGGCAAGAACATCACGCTGTTCGCCTCCAAAGCCGGGGCTGATCCGGCGCGCGTGCGCACGGCATTGATGGGCGGTCTCGCCAACTCACGCATCCTAGAGGTTCATGGCGAGCGGATGATCAAGCGCAATTTCGACCCCGGCTTCCGGATCGAGTTGCACCAGAAAGACCTTAACCTGGCTCTGTCCGGCGCGCGGGCACTGGGTGTCAGCCTGCCGAATACGGCGACCTGCCAGGAGCTGTTCAACGCCGCCGCAGCTGCAGGCGGTCATGCCTGGGACCATTCCGGCATGGTGCGCGTACTGGAGATATTGGCAAATCATCAGATCGGGTCCGGGGTGACACCGGCAAAGGCGGCAGCGGAGTAGATTTCTGCACTTGACGGGCTAGGCTGATGCCAAGAGCGGCCGAAGCCGCCGTCGAGAAGGAGGACGGTCATGGCATTCAAGCGGCGGAGTCTTTTGGCGGGTGGTGCGGCTGGACTGGTTTCGACCGTCGCTATGCCAGCAGTCGCGCAGCATCCTGCGGCGTTCGTGATGCCACAGGGTATAACCTTACTCACGTTTCGAAAGGACGAAACATACCGGCTGGGCATAAAGACGGCGCGTGGGGTTCTGGATGTGACGGCCGCGGCCATTGCGCTCGGCCTACCCGCGCCCGCGGACATGGACGACCTGCTGCAAAACGGCCGCGCCGGCCTGCTGCGCCCGATCGTGGAGCAAGCGCCGGCCTCGGCCTATCTCGATGAAGCGACGCTCACCTACGGTCCTGTCGTCACTCGCCCGCAGAAGATCATCATGATGGGCTTCAACTACCGCACGCATGCCGCGGAGACGGGCACGCCCATTCCGGCCGACCCGCCGCTGTTCAACAAGTTCAACAACACGCTCAATCACCATGGCGGACAAATCAAGCTGCCGACGAGTGTGGCGAAGGAGTTCGATTACGAGATCGAGCTTGTGATCGTATTCGGCCGCCGCTGCCATAACGTATCTGAAGCCGATGCGCTGGAGTACGTGGCTGGATACTGTACGGGTAACAACTTTAGCGCGCGCGACCTACAGCGCCTCACGTCGCAATTCATGATCGGCAAGACGCATGACGGCTTCGCGCCGCTTGGGCCGTATCTGGTCACGAGTGACCTGGTGGGTGATCCTAATAAGCTGCGGCTGGAGACGCGAGTGAACGGCGAGCAGCGACAGGACTGGAACACGAGCGACATGATCTTCAACTGCCGCCAGCTAATCAGCTTCGCGTCCAAGATGATGACGATCGAGCCCGGCGACATCTTTTTCACCGGCACCCCGCAGGGCGTGATCCTCGGTATGCCGAAGGACAAGCGCGTTTGGCTGAGGCCGGGCGATAAAATCGCCTGTAGCGTCGAAAAACTGGGCGAACTCAGGTTCGATCTAGTTTAATTCGAAAGTATCGGACGGGGGTCGTTCACACACCAGGCAGCGGTTGACAGTCCAGCCGCACCCTGCCGACGGGTGACAGCACATGGAGAAACGGTTGCTGCTGGGTGGTGCTGGCGCGGCCACCACCATGTCTCGCGAACCGCATGCGCAAGCGCCGGGCTTAAAGGTGGCGTTCGTCGCCATGCTGTCTGGGCCGGACCCTACCCTTTGAGCGCAAATGCGCGACGGCCGGCTGCTGGGCATGAAGGAGCTCGGGGGTAAGCTGGCCGATATCCCGGTCGAGACGATGGTGATCGATGACGAGCTGAAGCCGGACGCGGTGTTCGCGTTTATGAAGGGCGGCTCGAGCGCAAACCTCGTGCGGCTGTACCGCCAGGCGGGCCTGGCAGACATCCTGTTCCTGTCCGCCTTCATGGTGAATGAAGCGACCCTGCCCGCGCACCAGGCTGCGGCGACCGGCTTTTTCAACTCTGGTGCCTGGGTGGCCCGGCGGCACAGCCCGCCCGTGGCCGGTGACCAGGCTCAGCACCAGGGTCTATTGGCCGTCATGGTCGAAGTTGGTCCAGTCGATCGACCCCCGCCGCCTTGATGTCGGGATCAGCCGCCAGGTATTTCGCCACCGAGAACCCGATCGATAGGTCACGCCCCTGCTTCCAACCTACCGTCTCGAACTGGGTCAACGGATTGATGCCCGCCGCGGCGATGTCGGGATTCTGCGCCAGGTAGTAGACGGGATCGAACAGCGGATCGGTCAGGCGGGTGGCGATCAACGTGCCG
>JANONC010000087.1:0-12623 GCA_031420655.1 Rhodospirillales bacterium
CCAGCCGTTGCGATAGGGCAGGGTGAAGGCGGGCTGCGCGGTGTAGCTGTTGATCTCACCAATACGGATCGGCCCGCTTTGGGCGCTGGCCCGCAGGGGTAACGCGAGGGCGCCGGCGGTGGCGAGCACGCTGCGGCGGGGAAGCATCAGGGTCTGCATGATCCACGATCTATGCAGTATTGGACCAGATTTAACCATCCACCAACCGAACCAGTTCGGCGGCAAGATGCACCTCCGCGTAGCCCCGACGGTTCCGTATCCGGGCCGGACGGCAGAAAGATCGGCCTCTGATTTACGTTGGTGAGCGTCAGATTGGTGCCCAGGGGCGGGTTCGAACCACCGACACCGCGATTTTCAGTCGCGTGCTCTACCAGCTGAGCTACCTGGGCATCGGCCTACGCAGGACGAAGGCACTGGAAGCCGCGTGGTTAGCCTAGCTCATCGGGCGGATCAAGCGTCTGATCGGTTTCATCCGTATCCGGCACGGCGTAGATGCCGGCGAACCAGCGGCCGAGGTCTACGTTGGCACAGCGCCTGGAGCAGAATGGGCGGAATTCCAGCGTGGGCAGGCGGTGGTGGCAGATGGGGCAGGGCGCGTCAGACATGACGCTCGATATGGGCATGGCCGGGCGGCAGTGCCGGGTCCGGCCGCAGCAGGAGCGCGCGGCCCGTGCGGCGCAGCACATCGGCGGCGGCGGCGGTATCTTCGGACAGGGCACGATGCACGTCGGGCGCGGCGATCACGCGCAAGGCCGTGCCCGGATTCGCGGCATAGTCGCGGTCCAGTGAGCGCAACACACGCAGCCCCGCAGCGTGCGGGCCCGCCAGCAGCTCGTGCAACGGCGGATGCACGCGCGGGCGCAGGATTTCGGCCAGGCCAAGCGCGGTGAAGCCCAGGAACCGTGGTTGCAGAGGATCGTCCGCCAGCGCCGCCGCCATATCTGGGGCGAGCGTGACCCGGCGGCGCATGGCCATGCCCGCCAAGTCGATGACGATAGCGCCCGACACATTGCGCAACCGGATTTGCCGGGCCAGGGCGGGCAGGGCGGCCCGGTTGGCGTCGCGCTGCGCTGCTGCCTTTGCGCCTCGCCCGGCGGTGGCCGCAGCCATGTCCAGGTCGATTGCCACCAGGGCCGGGGTGGGCGTGATGGTCGCCGCCATGCCGCCGGGCAGGGCCACGCCGGGGCTGGCCAGCGCGTCCACCTGCGCCGCCACCGCCTCGTCCCACGCGCCCGCCCGCAGCCGGTCGCCCAGCGTGGCGCGCCAGGGGCCGAGCACGGCAGGGTCGTCGACAAAAACGGGCAGGCCCGGATGTAGGCCGGCCAGACGCACGGCCGCAGCCGGGCCGCGGGTCAGCAACGCGGGCGGACCGGGCGGCGCGGTACCGTGGGCGGCCAGGCGGGGGCCCTTGCCGCCCTGTGCGCTGCGGGTGATGCGCACGCACACGCTGTCGCCCACGCCGAGCCCGGCGGCCCCGGCGCTGTCGGGTAAAAAGCCCTCGGTGTCCGGCAATGCCACGAACGCGCCCGCCATGGTGGGAACACGCGCCACGACGCGGCCGCGCAACACATCACCCACCCCATCCGGGCGGCCCGGGCGGTCGATGGCGTAGTCCAGCAACGCGCCGCCTGCGTTCAGCACCGCCACGCGCTGCTCGCCGGGGCTGCATGCGACGAAAATCAAATCACGCGCCGCCCCCGGAGCAGCTGAGCCGTCTCGAACAACGGCAGGCCGACCACGCCCGAGTAGCTGCCGGACAGTGCGCGCACAAACGCGGCGGCCCGGCCCTGGATGGCATAGCCGCCCGCTTTGCCCAGACCCTCCGCGCATTCGACATAGGCATCGGTCTGTTGCGGCGTAAGCCTGGCGAAGGTGACGCTGCTGTCCACCACCCGGCAGGATTGCGCACCCTCCGGCGTCCGCAGCACGATGGCCGTCAGGACGTGATGCCGCCGCCCCGACAGCTGGGTGAGGCAAGCGCGCACGGCGGTGTCGTCCAGAGCTTTGGGCAGGATGCGCCGCCCCACGGCCACCACCGTGTCGGCAGCCAGCACGAAAGAGCCTGGCGCGTCGGCCGCCGCGGCTTTCTCCTGCGCCATGCGCAGCGCGTAGGGGCGGGGGGCCTCGCCCGGCCAGGGCGTCTCGTCTATTTCAGTAGCCAGCACACGGTCCGGCACGACGCCGATCTGGGCCAGCAATGCCAGCCGACGTGGGCTGGCGGACGCGAGAACGAGGGCTACTTGAACCGGAACGTGATGCGGCCCTTCGACAAATCGTAGGGTGTCATCTCGACATTCACGCGATCCCCGGCCAGGACGCGAATGCGGTTCTTGCGCATCTTGCCGCTGGTGTGGGCCAGAACGCTATGTTCGTTGTCGAGCTTCACACGAAACATGGCGTTGGGCAGTAATTCCTGCACTGTGCCGCTAAACTCGATCATGTCTTCTTTGGACATCAGGTTCCTGAACTGCTTTGATTTTCGGTCATGTGAGGGAGGTTGTTCAACTGGTCAAGCCGCGCGGCGACACTGCCGCCATGCGCGTGTAGGCCCTCGGCTTCGGCCAGTGCCACCGCAGCCGGGCCAACGGCACGCAACGCAGCCGGGCCGCAATCGACCCAGGTGGTGCGTTTGAGCATGTCATAGACCGACAGTCCGGACGCGAATCGCGCCGTGCGGCCCGTGGGCAGCACGTGGTTCGGCCCGGCCACATAATCGCCGATCGCCTCCGGACACCAGGGGCCCAGGAACGCAGCCCCGGCATGACGGATTTGCGCCAGCATGGCGCGCGGGTCCGGCGTCATGATTTGCAGGTGCTCGGGCGCCAGCGCGTTGGTAAGCAGGGCCGCTTCCGTCCAATCGCGCGCGACGATGATCGCCCCGTGGTCCCGCCAGCTTGCGCCCGCAATCGCCCGGCGCGGCAGCGTCTCCAGCGCGTGGTCCACGGCGACGGCGACGGCTTCGGCAAACGCCGGGTCCGTCGTGATCAGGATGCTCTGCGCTGCCTCGTCATGCTCGGCCTGGGCCAGCAGGTCGAGCGCCACGTGAGCCGGGTGCTGCGTGCCATCGGCCAGGACGACCACTTCGGACGGGCCAGCGACGCTGTCGATGCCCACGCGGCCGAACACCTGGCGCTTAGCCTCGGCCACATAGGCATTGCCAGGGCCGACGATGCGGTCGACAGGGGCGATTGTGGCCGTGCCATAAGCCATGGCGGCGACGGCCTGCGCGCCGCCCACGCGGTTGATTTCGGTCACCCCCGCCAGACGCGCGGCGGCCAGCACCAGCGGGTTCAGCACGCCATCCGGGGTGGGAACGCACATGCAAATTCGGCCCACGCCCGCCACCCGCGCGGGCAGCGCGTTCATCAGCACGCTGGACGGGTACGACGCCTTACCGCCCGGCACATAAATCCCCACCGCGTCGAGCGGACCCCAGCGCAGGCCGAGCGTCAGCCCCTCCGCGTCCGTCACCTCGGTATCGGCCGGCAACTGCGCGCGGTGAAACGCCTCGATCCGCCGGGCGGCCAGCGCCAGGGCAGCGGCTAGCGTAGGCTCGATGCTGGCGGCGGCAGCGTCGATCTCGGCGGCTGTGACGCGAAGAGTGTCTGGTGTCAGGTGCAGCCGGTCATGTTGGGCGGTGAGGTCGATAAGAGCCTGGTCCCCCCGGGCGCGCACGTCGGCGATAATGGTGCTGACGGCCCCGTCCACCCGGGTCGTCGTGTCGCGGCTGTCGTGCAGCAGCGTCTGGAACGCGGCATCAAATCCCGGGTCTGTTGTAACCAGGTGCTTCATGACACTGCCATGCGAAAGCGGGCGATCAGCGCGCCCACCGCTTCGGGCTGCGTTTTCCACGCCGTGCGGTTCACGATCAGCCGGCTCGTGACCTGCGCGATCACCTCTGTCTCACGCAATCCGTTGGCCTTCAGCGTGCTGCCGGTCTGCACCAGGTCCACGATCAGCCGGCTGAGTCCCAGCCCGGGTGCCAGCTCCATCGCGCCGTTCAGGTGAACGATGCTGGCCTGGACGCCGCGGGCGGCAAAGTGGCGGCGGGCGGTGTTGGGGTATTTGGTCGCGACGGTCACGCGGGACCAAGTGGCCGGGTCGTCATCGGGTGCGTCCACGGGTTCCGCCACACTCACCCGGCATGCGCCGATGCCAAGGTCGAGCGGGGCGTAAATCTCGGGATAGTCGAACTCGTGCAACACGTCGGCCCCGCAAATGCCGATTTGGGCCGCGCCGTAGGCGACAAAGGTTGCGACGTCGAACGGGCGGACACGCACGACGTCCAGCGCCGGGTTGTCTGTGGGGAAACGCAGGCGACGGCTGTCCTCGTCTGCGTAGTCCGGCGCAGGCACAATACCGGCGCGGGCCAAGAGTGGCGCGCACTCGGCCAATATACGGCCCTTGGGCAGCGCCAGGATAAGCGGGCTGGTGGCGCTGGCGTTGGCTTGCAGGGCGTTGATGGACACCGCGACGTTCATACGGCGGCCCATACCACCCTAACCCGGCGACGGCTACTTCACCCTGCCGCGTTGCGGCTACTTCACGAGCGGACAGGCACCGTTGGCCAGGGGGCGGAACGCTTCTGCGGCCGCAAGCGTCGCGACCGGATTATAGTAGTCCCACGGTCCCTTGCTCTCGGCCGGCGATTTTACCTGATACAGCGCAATGTCGTACAGCACGCGGCCGTCGGGGCGCATGGGGGCGCTGGCACCGAAATACTCGGCCGGGGTGGCCTTCATGGCGGTAGTCACCGCAGCCCCGCCCACCTCACCACTGCTGGCGACGGCCTTCAGCCAGTGCTTGGTCGCAGCATAGACGGCGGCCTGCGCCTTGCTGGGCGGGCGGCCCATCTGCGCCTGGAACCGGCCGGCAAAGGCGCGGGTGGCTGGGTCACGATCCCAATAATAGCCGGTCGTGACCAGCAAGCCCTGCGCAGTCTTCAGCCCCAGCGCATGCACGTCGTTGATGAACACCAGCAACCCGGCCAGCGACTGCCCGGATTGCGTAAGGCCGAACGACGCGGCTTCCCTAATCGAGTTGATGGTATCGCCGCCCACGTTGGCCAGGCCCACCACTTGCGCCTTGGACGCCATGGCTTGCGTGACGAAGCTGCTCATGTCTGGGCCCTGCGGCGGATGGCGCGCGGCACCCAGCACGGTCCCACCCTCCGCCGTCACGGCCAGCGTCGCGTCCCGCTGCATGGCGGTGCCGAACGCGTAGTCGCTGGTCAGGAAAAACCAGGTCTTCTTGCCGCCGCGGGTGATGGTGCGCGCCGTGCCGCTGGCGAGTGCGAAGCTGTCATCGGTCCAGTGCGTGGTGACCGCATTGCAGGCGCGTCCCGTGAGGTCCGACACGACGGCGGAGGCGACCAGCACCGCCCGGTCCCGTTGCGCGCCGAGGTCACTGATGGCGAGCGCGACCTGACTGAACGGTATATCCACGACGGCATAGACGTTTTCCTGATCGAACCACTGCCGGGCGATGTTGAGCGCCAGGTCCGGCTTGCCCTGGAAATTACCCTCCAGCACTTCGACGCGCGACGCGCCGATCCGCCCACCGATCTCGTCCACCGCCAGCCGGGCCGCCACGACCGAGCCCTGCCCGGCGCTGTCGGACGTGCTGCCCGACATGTCGCTGAGGACACCCACGCGGATCACCGGTGGCAACTCCGCCCGCGCCGGGAGGGCGAGTAGGGCAAGGAGGATGAGCGGACGGATCATTGGCAGCGTTCCCAGTCTTATGTCGAGCATGGTCTGCGAGCGGGCCGGCGCACGTAACAGTGGCGCAAGTCTTTATAGAACTGCGCAATGTCTACAGTGATCCAGGTGGGCCTAGAATTAGCAAACCACGCCGCTTAGTGACAGACGAGGTAGCCTTTCCGGTCCGTCTTTGATGGTCACGGTCTGCTCGAAGGGGTGGACCCGGCTGACAGCTTGTATTGGTCGGGCACCTGTCCGCACTTTTCATGACTTCAGATAGTCCCGCGCAAAATACGTCAGGATCAGATCCGCACCGGCGCGCTTGAACGCGGTCAGCGTTTCATGCACCACCCGCTCCTCATCGATCGCGCCTGCTTGCCCCGCAAACTTGATCATCGCGTACTCGCCACTGACTTGATACACGCCAAGCGGCAGCAGCGTCTGCGCGCGGATGCGGGCCAGCACGTCGAGATAGGCGAGGCCGGGCTTGACCATGAGCATGTCGGCTCCCTCGGCCTCGTCCAAAATGCTCTCACGCAACGCCTCGCGACCATTGCCGAAATCCATCTGGTACTGTTTACGGTCGCCAATCAGGTCGCAGCCGGCGGCAGCGCGGAACGGGCCGTAGAAAGCGCTGGCGAACTTGGTGGAATAGGCGAATACCGGCACCATGGTGTGTCCGGCCGCATCCAGCGCCGCGCGGATCGCTGCGATCTGCCCATCCATCATTGCGGACGGTGCTACCACGTCCGCCCCGGCATCGGCCGCCACGACGGCTTGTTGCGCCAGGTCCCGCAATGTCAGGTCATTATCGACCACACCGTCCTGCACCACGCCGCAATGACCGTGATCGGTATATTCGCAAAAGCAGTTATCGGTCATCACAACCAGTTCCGGCACCGCGTCCTTCGTGATGCGGGTCATGCGCGCCAGCAGCCCGCCCGGGTCCAGCGTGTCGGAGCCGTTGCTGTCCTTGTGGTGGCTGATGCCGAACAGCATCACGGACCGCACCCCGTCCCGCGCAACCGCTTCCATGTGCTGCGCCAGCCGCCGTTCCGGCACACGTGACACGCCGGGCATGGACGGTATGGGTACCGGCGCGTCCACCCCTTCCTCCACGAACACCGGTAGGATCAGGTCCGTGGCGGCCACGGAAGTTTCACGGACCAGGCCGCGGAGCGACTCGGTCTGGCGCAGGCGGCGAAGGCGGGTGTTCGGGAACATGAGCCAGTTTGCCGCGCCGTTGCGGTAAACGCTAGCTGTTGGGCGGCTCCGCATGATCCGGCCCGGCCACGCCGCCCGGTGTTTCACCGCGCACGGCCTGACTGTGATGCACGCGGGTTAGTTGCCACACAGCAATGCCGAGCACGGCGATGATCGTCACGAACGACAGGATGACAGACGGGGGAAATCCGGACATGGCACGCTCCAGCAGATACGATACTGCCGGAGGCGCCTAACCCGCGTGGCGGTTACCGTGCGACCGCAACCTCCCGTCAGCGTTACGGCTGGGTGGCACGGAAGCTTTCGCGGTTGCTGATGAGCGTCCACCACGCCTGCATACCGGGCAGGGCCATGAACTCATTTTTATGCGGCGTGAGCGCCACATAGGCCATGATCGGCGCGAGGTAGAGGTCAGCCAGGCTTACGGCGGGGCCAGCCAGGAACGGGTCGCTCCCCTGTATGCGCATGATCTCATTGAGCACCGTCTTGCCCGCCGCCAGCCCAGCATGATGCGCGGCCTCGTTCTTGCCGCCAACGAAATCGGGGAACAGGTGATAGGCGACCACGCCGCCGATCAGCGCGCCGTAGCCGTAGCTGTCGATGATGCTGATCACCATGTCCATCCGCGCCGCATTATGGGCGTCAGCCGGGACCAGCTTTGTGCCCGGGAGCGTCGCATCGAGGTACCGGCCGATCGCCGGGGTCTCGATAATCCGGAAGCCGTCGACATCCACCACCGGCACTTTGCCAAAGGCGTGGCGCTTCATGTGCTCGGGCTGCTTCGGCTCGCCCTTCAGCACGTCGACTGGGATTTGCTCGTATTCCGTAACGCCCTTTTCCACCAGCAACATGCGGATGGTACGGACGTAAGTGGAGCCGTTAAAGCCATAGAGCGTGATCTTAGCCATCGGATTTCTCCTGTTCGAATGCCGCACCGGTTAACAGAACGGCCCACATGCGCCAATGGGCGGGTGGCGACTGAACAACTTGCTGATATCGTCCCGCCCATGCAATCCCCGCCTCGGCATCTTGCCCGGCCTCGGCCACTTGGCCCATGAAGGGCAGCCGGCGCAGGCTGTGTCGCTGATCCTGGAGCACGCCGGCCTATGAGGGAACGCCAATGAGTGAACCGTGGCGCCTGCCGGCCGACCACCCGCAGCGGATCCAGCTCAACGACGAGGTGCACGCCCGCCCGCCGGAGCCGATGGCCGCCCCCTGTCGCGTCAGCTACATCGCCCTTACGCAGGACGGTGTGTCGCGCGACGCCGGATTCGCTGCTGTCGCCGCCCTGGCCGCCCTGTTCCGTGCGGAGCCGCCAGAGCCCGGTGCCAACCACTACTCGGCCGATCTGGGCGCGTTTCGCGTCAAATGGGAGCGGCATACCGAGTTCCTGCGCTACACATTTATCGTGGCCGGGGCCGATGAGGACCCGTTTGCCGCTCCGGCCATCAGCGCCGTGCCCGCGTCGTGGCTTGCAGCGCTACCCGGCCAGGTCATCGTCGCCGCGCACGTGGTGCTGCTGCCACCGTCCCATCGCCTGGCCGATCCGGAGCAGGACCCGGTCGAGCTTGCGACACGCATCTTTCCCCGCTCCATGCTGGTCGGTAGTGCCGTGGGCGGGGGGGCGATCGCGTTCACCGATTTCCGGGTGCAGCCGGACGGGTTCACCCGGTTCCTGATCCAGGACCGCTCCATGACGCAATGGCAGGCAGGCCGGGTGGTGCAGCGGCTGCTGGAGATCGACACCTACCGTGTCATGGCGCTGCTGGCATTACCCGTCGCACAGAACCTTGCTCCCGTCATTGCCCGGTGCGAGCGGGAGGTGGCGGAGATCACGGCCGCCATGGTCACGGCGTCGGAGGTGGATGAGCCCACCTTGCTCGATCGCCTGACGCGGCTTGCGGCCGAAATCGACAGCCGGCAGGCGGATAATCTGTACCGGTTCAGCGCTGCGGGCGCCTATGACGAGCTCGTGCAACGCCGGATTAGCGAGTTGCGGGAGGTGCGGGTGCTCGGCCTACAAACCTGGCAGGAATTCACCGACCGCCGGCTGGCGCCTGCCATGAGCACCTGCGTGTCCGTCGCGGGCCGGCAGGAGGAGCTGTCGCGCCGGGTGGCGCGGGCGACGCAATTGCTCAGCACCCGGGTGGGCGTGACGCGGGAGGTGCAGAACCAGGCGGTGCTGGACAGCATGAACCGCAGGGTGCGAATGCAGCTGCGTCTGCAAAGCACGGTGGAGGGTTTGTCGATCGCCGCTGTCACGTATTACATCGTGGGGCTGGTAGGCTACCTGGCGAAGGGAGCGAAGGCGGCTGGCGGCCGGGTCGATCCGGACTTGGCGATGGGCGTCGCGATCCCCATCGTGGCTGGCATTATGTTTTGGGCAATGCGCAAGACGCGAGCCAGGATTCATGCCGACGACTGAGTTGTTTGCCAATGGCCGCGTGCTGGACGCGATCTTGGCTGGCATGGCGATCGAGACGGCGGTGCTGGCGGGGCGGATGGCGGTGGGGGGCGCATGGTGGGGGTGGATTTCGGCGTGCCTGGCGTTGGCGGGGCTGCTGCACCTGCGCGATCTGCGGCGGCGTCTACGCCTGACTTAGTGATCGTCATCCCGACGCTGAACGAGCGGGACAACGTCCGCCCGCTGCTGGCGCTGCTGGAACCGGCATTGGCCGGGATCGCATGGGAAGCGGTGTTTGTGGACGATGACAGCCAGGACGGCACCGCCGCCGCCGTGTGGAACACGGGCGACCCGCGCATCCGCTGCGTGCAACGCATTGGCCGCCGGGGCCTGGCCACGGCGTGCGTGGAAGGGGCGCTCGCCTCGGCCGCCCCCCTCATCCTGGTGATGGACGCCGACCTTCAGCATGACGAGCGGATCATCCCTGCCATGCTCGCCGCGATCGGCGAAGCGGATGTGGTGGTCGGCAGCCGGTACGTGGCGGGTGGCGGTACCGGGGCGTGGGACAAAAGCCGGGTGCGCATCAGCGGCATCGCCACCGCGCTCGGCCGCTTCCTGTGCCGGGCGGATGTGAAGGATCCGATGAGCGGCTTTTTCCTGATCCGGCGCGCGGCGTTCATGGGTGCCGTGCGCGGGTTGTCCGGCCAGGGCTTCAAGATCCTTCTGGACCTGCTCGCCTCCGCCCCCACGCCGTTGCGGGTGACGGAAGTCCCGTACGTCTTCCGCACCCGGCAGCATGGCCATAGCAAGCTCGACGCGATGGTGGCCTGGGAATTCGGGCTGCTGCTGCTCGACAAGACCGTGGGCCGCGTGCTGCCGGTGCGGTTCGTGCTGTTCGTAACCGTGGGCGCGGCAGGCTTGCTGCTGCATCTGGGCGTACTGCGGCTGGCGCTGGGCGCGCTGTCGTTCGAGGCGGCGCAGATTATCGCCACCTCCGTCGCGATCGGCGTCAACTTCATCGGCAACAACGTGCTGACATACCGCGACAAGCGCCTGCGCGGCTGGCGGTTCGTACGCGGGCTGGCGAGCTTCTACGTCATCTGCGGCCTGGGTGCGGTGGCCAACGTGGGCGTGGCCAACTACGCCGTGGCGCACGAACGGTCCTGGTGGGTGGCGGGCCTTGCCGGTGCCGCGCTGGGCTCGGTGTGGAACTATGCGGTGTCGAGCGTGTACACCTGGCGGCGGAAATAGGCGGCTCCGGCCGCTTGCCGCGCGGCGCAGAAGAGTGTCTGACGGCCACAGAGTTCTTGTGAAAGACCGGTCATGCGCACCACGCCATTCACCGACAGCCTACATTTCCTGATCGGCGACACGCCGGATCATGATGCGCTGGGCTGGGCCAAGTACGTGCTGGTCGTGCTGTATGCGGCGCTGCTGGTGGGGGCCATCGCGATCGCTATCCGCTCGTTTGCCGCCGACCCGGCGCAGCGGACGGCCCGGCACGTCACGATCGCCACCATGCGCATCCTGATCGGCACCATGTGGTTCCAGGGCTCGCTCTGGAAGCTGCCATTGCCGGTATCGGGCGGCTTTCAGTACTGGACGTCGCAGCTGGTGGAGCACTCGGCCTATGCCGGGCACGCCGCCCTGATCAAAGATGTGTTCCTGGCCAATATCGCGCTGCTCGACCCGGCGGTTTATGTGGCCGAGACGGTCATGGCGGTGTCGCTGCTGCTCGGCTTCGGCGTCCGGCTTGCTGGGCTCATGGCGATCGTTTTCACGCTCAACCTATGGATCGGGCTGTACCGAAACCCGGCGGAATGGCCGTGGCAGTACATTTTCATCATCATGACGCACGTGTTTTTCGTGCTCGACAGCGCCGGGCGCTCGCTCGGCCTGGACGGGCTGGTGCGCCGGGGCCGCAGCGTGCTGATGGGTTCGTCATTGCTGGGGCGGGCGTATCGCCTGATTAGCTAGAGCACTTCCCGACCAGGCTGCTTCGCCTGGGCGGAAGTAGTGCTCGCCAAGCCACAAAAGCCGGAGCCCAAGCCGACCCACTCCGGCCGGATTGGGCTCAGGACCGTGCCATCACGATTGTCGTGCAGGCGCTTTCCAGCTTCGCCATGTCGCGGCTGGGCGCCATCCGCACGGCCAGCGTGCGCGTTTGGCCCCGGATGATGGGGCAATACGGGTCGGGCTGGTCCAGCACGTCCAGCAAGCGGCGGCGTCCTGCACAGCCGCCATGGCAGGTGTCGCGGTGCGCACACGGCTCACAGGCGGGCGGCAGCGACCGGGCGCTGATGAACGGCTCGGTCTGCACCACGTCAGCGCCCAGGCCGAGCAGCACGTCCAGCGGTGCGCCACCGCCCGGCCAGTACACGCAGGGCTGCACAGTGGCGCGGGGCGTGACGCGTACGGTGGCCACACCGCAACCACCCATGCGCTTGGGCAACCCGGCCATGGCGCGCACCAGTGGCTCGCCGATTGCGATCACGTCCGTTTGGGCGAACAGCGCCGCAAAGCCGTCCCAATACTCGTCATAGGTCAGGGCATAGCTGTCGGTCTGCACGGCCTGGTACACATTCAGCCGCAGCGGTGCCGCGAACTGCGCCGCGACCTGCGCAATGTCCGCCAGCCGGTCGTAGTTGCTGCGCATCATGACGGCGATGATCGTGACGCCTACGCCCAACCGCCGGCAGCGGGCCGCCTGTTCGTGCACCAGGTCCCAGTTGCCCGCACCCCGTTGCGCGTCCTGCTCTTCACGCGTTGCGTAATCGAGCGAAAACTCGACCTCGGCAAACGCGGTCAAATCCGTGTCGCTCAGCACAGCGACGGAGTAGCCGTTGGATGTGATGGTCAGCTTGATGGGTTGCGCCCGCAGGTAGGCGAGCATGGCACCGAACTCCGGATGCATGCCATTTTCGCCCGTACCGAGGTTCACGGACTTGACCGGCAGCCGCTCCATGACGCTGCGCACCTGGTCCAGCGTCAGCCGGTCCGTGCGGGTGGGGTCGCGATAGCAGAAGGAACATGCCAGGTTGCATTCGTTCGTCAGCCCAAGGCCTAGAGAGAATGAGGGGGAGAGCCGTGCCGAAACCTGATCAAGACCGTCCATGGTACGCTCCACATGACCGACGGGCCATGAGCGGGTCATAGGCGTGCTGCATCAGCCTGACCAGATCGCCGCGCGGTGGGATGGGTTCGTGGAGCCGTACGAACGCGTGTTCGAGGCGCTGACCAACCAGTTCGCCGCCCCGGCTCTGGCCGCACTCGGGCCCTTGCAAGGCTTACGC
>JANONC010000088.1:0-10143 GCA_031420655.1 Rhodospirillales bacterium
GTCTGCCCAGCGTCCCCGCTGTTGCGCGCCGCAGTCAGCACGCAAGCCGCGTCAAAATCTCCTCGAAGCGGGATCGGCATGGCGAAACTCCTCGGTTCGCCATCCTTGAATCAGAACCGCTCCGCGTCGCGCAACCCCTACGAGACAGCCTTAATCAGGGTTGGTATCAGTGTCACCGACGCCATCCAGCCCGAGATGGCCGATATAGGGCTCGGCGGTGACAAAGGTCATCGGCACCCGGTCGCGGATCCGCCGCTTGCGCAGTTCCGTGTCGAGAATGAAGGCGAATTCGTAGGCGGGGCCAAAGCAGGAGGCCCTCTGCACCGCGCCGACAACGATCGGGCCGGGGTTCTTGCAGAGCGCCTCGAAGGCCTCCGATGCCTGTTCGGCATGTTCGACGTGACAGATGGACTGGGTGTTGGCCTTTGGCCCGAGGCCATCGATCTCATCGAATGCCAGGTCAGGACCGGTGGCCACGACAAGGTAGTCATATCGAACGGAGGTTCCGTCGGTCATCTCTACCCGACTTTCGGCCGGATGAACGCGCTCGGCGCCTTGCGATAGCAGCCGGATACGCTTGCGCCGCATCACGCTCTCCAAATCGATCTCGATATCCTGCCGGGTGCGCCAGCCGACCGCGACCCAGGGATTGGACGGGACGAAATGATAGCGGCTGCCCTGGCCGATCAGGGTCAATGTGTCTCCGTCGCGCAGTTGCGGGACAAGCTCGTACGCCATGAGCGTGCCTCCCAGCCCGGCACCCAAAACCACCACGTTCGCCATTGCCCCGCTCCCTTGGATTTTGCCTGGGCGTATCAGCCGCTAATTGGCAGCCGCACGGTATGGTTGAGGCTTGATCTTATATTCTTAGCTCTGTATATTCGCAATTATGAAAATGCAACCCGATGTGATGGCGGCAGCAGCGGATCGGGCGAGCGGCCTGCTCAAGTCGCTCGCCCACCGAAACCGGCTGCTCATTCTCTGCCAGCTTGTGGACGGCGAACGCTCGGTCGGCGAACTTGCGGCCTTTCTCGGCGCGCGCGATTCGACCGTGTCCCAGCATCTGGCACTGCTGCGCAAGGACGGCTTGGTTCAGGCGCGCCGCGAGGCTCAGACGATTTACTACGCCATCGCCTCCGGGCCAGCACAGCGGGTGCTGGAGACGCTGTTTGCAATCTACTGCGCGCCCCAGCCGCTTTGCGCCGAACCCGTCGTCCCGCCAGCCCGCGCAAAGCCGCCCGCCCGGGTACGGCGGACCTCCTAGCAACACCCTCATGGAGACCATCAATGTTCTGGAATAAGACCGCGCTTACACAATCGCCCCCGACCGAAATCGAGCCGACCGAGGTCAGCATCCGGATGGCACGCGGGGAAGTCGTGCTGATCGATGTGCGCGAGCCCAACGAAACGGCTGCCGAGAGTATCCCGGGCGCTCTCACCATGCCGCTCTCGCGGTTTGATCCGGCTGTCCTTCCGAAGGGTGCCGTGGTGTTGACCTGCCTGGGCGGCAAACGTTCGGCATTGGCTTTGGCGCGCTGCCGTGACGCCGGTGTGGCGGTGAATGCGCACATGCTTGGCGGTCTGACAGCTTGGAAGGCCGCCGGATTGCCAACCACACGCCTATAAGACACGGTCATGCAAAGACTAATCCGTTTGGCCGCCGCGCTTTGGGCGTTGGCCACGCCGGTGCACGCAGAGACGCCATTCACCGTGGCGCTACGCCCGCTTGCTGACGAGAAGGCCGTATTCGCCACAGTCGAAAGCCCGAACGTCGTACCGGCCCGGACCCGGATCGGCGGGACGCTTGCGAGCCTTTCGGTGCGGCAGGGAGATGCGGTCAAGCAGGGCCAGGTGATCGCCGTCGTCGCCGACGACAAGCTGCTAATGCATATCCGGTCGCTCGATGCGCAGATCGCTGGCCTACAATCGGAGGCGGCGCAGGTGCAATTGGATGTGGCACGGGCCGATACGCTGTTCCGTCAGGGAGCGGGCGCGCGCGTCACGGTTGAGCAGGCACGCACCAAGCTCGAGATGGCGGCAGCGGCGCTGCGCACCCGTGCTGCGGAACGGGCCATGGCGCAGCAAAACCTCGACGAGGGTGCCGTCCTGGCGCCGGTCGCCGGTCGGGTGATCACTGTCCCGTTGACCAAAGGCTCCGTGGTAATGAACGGCGACATGGTCGCGACCGTCGGGGAGCAGCCGTTTATGCTGCGCCTACGCATTCCGGAGCGGCACGCCCTATTGCTGAAAATCGGCGATGCGGTTCGCATCGAATCCGGACAACTCGGCTCGGAGCTCGGCACGCCGGGGACCATCACCCTGATCTATCCCCAGATCGAGGAAGGCCGCGTCGTAGCCGACGTGCATGCTCAAGACACGGGCGATTTCTTCGTCGGCGACCGGATTCGTGTCTGGATCGGTGCCGGCGATCGGCCAGGTTATGTGGTGCCCAAAAGCTTCGTTCACGCCCGCTTTGGGCTTGATTTCGTGAACCTCCGCGGACCCGACGGCGCGACGGTTGAGACGCCTGTGCAGCGTGGCGTCGCACAGCCCAGTGCAGGCATTCCGGACGGGCTCGAGATCCTGTCCGGTTTGCAAGAGGGCGACGTGCTGGTGCGGCCGTGAATCTCGGCCTCTCCGGACGGCTCACGCGCGGAACGATCCGCTCACCGCTGACGCCGCTCTTCCTGCTGGCCGCCTTTGCTACCGGCACCGTGGCCCTGCTCACCATCCCCCGCGAGGAAGAGCCGCAGATTAGCGTTCCGATCGTCGATATCGTCGTCTCCGCCAACGGCCTCAAGGCGCCCGACGCCGCGGAGTTGGTGACGAAGCCACTGGAAACGATTGTCAAGGCGATACCCGGTGTCGAGCACGTCTACAGCCAGACCCAGGACGATCGCGCCGTCGTAACCGTCCGCTTCGTCGTTGGCACCAACGAGGACGACGCGGTCCTGCGGGTCACCGACAAGATTCACGCCAGCTTCGACAGGACTCCGATAGGCATTCCCGAGCCGTTGATCGTCGGGCACGGCATCAACGATGTCGCGGTGGTGGCGCTGACGCTGTCGCCCCGACCCGAGGCCGCCGGGCGTTGGACCGACAAGGACCTATATGACATCGCCGCCAAGCTGCGCACGGAGCTGACCAAGGTTGACGACATCGGCACCAGTTTCATCGTCGGAACCGGCCCGGAGGAAATCCGGGTCGAACCGGACCCTGAGAAGCTGTCGCTGTACGGCGTCACCCTTCAGCAGCTGATCGGTAAGGTGCGCAACGCCAACCGGGAATTCGTCGCGGGGTCGGTGCGCGACGCCGGCATCACCCGCACGCTTGCGGCCGGCCAGACCTTGCGCGGGGTGCCGGATATCGGCCTGCTGCTGCTCACCACGCGCGACGGGCGGCCGGTTTACGTCCGGGATGTGGCCAAGATCGTGGTCGGACCCAGCGTCGTTGACAGCCGCGTCTGGACGCTGACGCCAGGGACGAGAGATTGGTTGCGCGCGCCAGCCGTGAGCGTTGCGCTCGCTAAGCGGGCCGGCGCCAACGCCGTCGTGGTCTCTCAGGCGATCATCGACCGGGTCGAGACGTTGAAGGGTCGGCTGATCCCGAACGACATCGTGGTCGAAGTAACGCGCGACTACGGGCGTACCGCGGATGACAAGGCGAACGAGCTTCTGTTCCATCTTGGGCTCGCCACGGTCTCCATCGTCCTGCTGATTGCCGTCGCTGTCGGCTGGCGGGAGGCGGCGGTGACGCTGGTGGTCATTCCCACCACGATTCTTTTGACGATGCTGGCTGCGCGCCTGATGGGGTACACGATCAACCGGGTCAGCCTCTTCGCACTCATCTTCTCCATCGGAATCTTGGTCGACGACGCGATCGTGGTGGTGGAGAACATCGCGCGCCACTGGGCGATGCGCGACGATCGCCCGCGGAGGCAGGCTGCGATCGAGGCGGTCGCCGAGGTCGGCAATCCAACCGTGGTCGCCACGTTGACAGTCATCGTGGCGCTGCTGCCGATGCTGTTCGTCTCCGGGTTGATGGGGCCATACATGGCGCCCATCCCGGCCAATGCGTCGTCGGCGATGGTTTTCTCGTTCTTCGTCGCGATGGTGGTGGCGCCCTGGCTGATGCTCAAGCTCGCGCCGCCCGTTGCGGTGACCGGCGGCAACGGTGCGGCACATACCGAAGGCAGGCTCGGCCGAATCTACCGCGCGGTCGCCGGACCACTCCTGCAATCGCGGACCCGAGCCTGGCTGTTTCTGCTCACTGTCGGCTTTGCCACGATCGCAGCCTGTGCTGCGTTCTACACCAAGGATGTCACCGTGAAGCTGCTGCCATTCGACAACAAATCCGAGTTGGCGGTGGTGCTGAACCTGCCTGAAGGCAGCAGCCTTGAAGACACCGAGCGCGTGTTGTTTGCCGCTGCCGCGCTCGCCCGCCCGCTGCCGGAAGTCGTTTCGATCCAGAGCTATGCCGGCACCGCGGCCCCGTTCAACTTCAACGGCCTGGTGCGGCACGCCTATATGCGACAGTCACCGGAGCTGGGCGATTTGCAACTCAACCTCGCACCGAAAGGCGAGCGCGACCGCGCCAGCCATGTAATTGCCCTTGATCTACGCAAGCGGCTAACCGCGCTGAAGCTTCCAGAAGGCAGTACGCTGCAGGTCGTTGAGGTGCCACCCGGACCGCCGGTCCTCGCGACGCTCCTGGCAGAGATCTACGGACCGGACGCGGTCACACGACGAGCGGTTGCCGCTGAAGTGAAGAAGGTTTTCCGTTCGGTACCCTTCATCGTCGATGTCGGCGATTCCTATGGTCAGCCACGGCCGCGGCTGCAAATCGCCATCGACCAGGACGAGCTCGAGTACTTTGGTGTCGAACAGAGCGACGTCTATGACACGGTTCAGGCGCTGTTCGCCGGTGTTTCGGTCGGCTACTCCCATCGCGGCGAGGAGCGCGACCCGATCAAGATCCGCATCGGCTTGCCGAAGAGCGAACTCGACTGGAGCAGCCGCCTCGCCGCGACGCCGGTGCCAGCCAATGTGGTGCCCGGCGGTAAGACAGTCGTCGAGCCTGGGCAGGTCGTGCGTGCGGTGCGGGAAGTCGGCTCGCCAAGCTTGTTCCGTCGCGACGGCCATTTCGCCGACATGGTGACAGCCGAACTAGCCGGCAGCTTCGAGGCGCCGATCTACGGCATGATGGCAGTGAATCGCGCAATCGCGGAGCACGACTGGGGAAAACTGCCAAGGCCCGAGATCAGCCTGCGTGGCCAACCCTTAAACGAAGCGAAGACCTCGTTACTGTGGGACGGCGAGTGGGAAGTCACCTACGTTACCTTCCGAGATATGGGTGCAGCCTTCGGCGTCGCGATCCTCGGCATCTATGTTCTCGTCGTGGCGCAGTTCCGCAGCTTTAAACTGCCGCTCGTAATCCTGACGCCTATCCCGCTCACGTTGGTCGGAATTGTATTCGGTCACTGGCTCTTTCACGCGCCATTCACCGCGACATCGATGATCGGGTTCATCGCGCTTGCCGGCATCATCGTGCGCAACTCGATCCTGCTGGTCGATTTCGTCCGTCGCGGCGCGGGGCGCGGAAAGTCCTTGCGCGAGACGCTACTCGACGCCGGTGCAGTCCGCTTCAAGCCGATCCTTCTTACCGCCCTGTCGGCGATGATCGGCGCGGCGACGATTCTTAGCGACCCGATCTTCCAGGGTCTCGCAATCTCGCTCCTGTTCGGACTGGCCTCGTCCACACTGCTGACGGTCCTCGTCATCCCCGCAATCTACGTGGTCCTCCACGACGCGGACGGCACTCCAGGCCGGCGCAACGAGGAAGGCGAAGACCACTCAATTGCCGCAACGTGAAGGAATGAACGTTTTAAGGACAGGCCGATTTAGCTGACGGAACTCCGATACACTATGCGCCCTACGCGCCGGTATACCGGACGCGATAAAGGGACCATGAGGAAGTGTGGGGCGTTCACGCCGCTGCGGCCTGACTGGCGCTGTCCGGGTTGTCGTTGGCTAGCCCCGGGTGCCATCGCTCGAACAATGGTCGGAGCGTGCCATCCAAGGTGCGGGCGCGGGTTTGCAGCAGCAGGTGGGCGCCGCGCCGGGTCCACTGCATCTGCTGGCGTTTCGCGAAGCGCTTGCTGAACACGGCGTTAACCGTGCTCTCTGAGCTGCTCTCCATTGGCTGGACAGTTTCCGGTATAAATTAAGCTACTTTCTGGGCCTGTTGGTCGGGTTGAAGTTTGTTCCAGTAGACCGCTGCTGGCGGTCGCCCCCCATGGGCAGCGTGGGGCCGCTGGTGGTTGTAGAAGGTCATCCACTGACCGATGTCGGCCCTGGCCTGCGACCCGGTCTCCCAGGCGCGCAGATACACGCACTCGTATTTCAGGGATCGCCAGAGGCGCTCGATGAAGATGTTGTCGATGCAGCGGCCCCGGCCGTCCATCGAGATCCTGACGCCGGCGCGTTTCATGCGGTCGGTCCAGGCGAACGACGTGAACTGGCTGCCATGATCGCTGTTCATGATCGCTGTTCATGATCTCTGGCGCGCCGAATCGGTGCACCGCTTCATTGAACGCCTCAACACAGAACTCGGCCTCGTCGGTGTTCGAGATCCGCCATGCCAGGACCTTGCGCGTCGCCCAGTCCATGATCGCAACCAGATAGAGGAAGCCGCGGCGCATCGGCAGATACGTAATATCGGTGCACCAGACCTGATTGGGCCGATCAATGTGCAGTCCCCGCAACAGATAGGGGTAGGTCTTGTAGCCCTTTGCCGCGAGGCTGGTGTTCGGCTTCTGGTAGATCGGCATCAGGCCCATTAGTCGCATCAGGCGCCGGACGCGCTTCACGTTCACCCGGCAGCCCTCATTCTGCAGATGCCAGGTCATCTGCTGGACGCCGTAGAATGGCGTCTCCATGAACTGCCTGTCGATCTGCAGCATCAAGTCGAGGTTCAAGGCGCTCTCGCCCAGCGGCTCATAGTAGGACGTCGATCGCGCGATCGACAGCAGCCGGCATTGCGCACCGATCGACAGCCTGGGATGTGCCGGTTCGATCATGCCGCGCCTCACTTGCCCGTCCAGGGCTTTAGCTTTCGTGACAAAGAATCATTGGCGACCGCCAGCTCTCCGATCTTGGCATGCAAATCCCGGACAGCCTCTTCATCTATCTCGACAGGCTTCCTGGCGCCGCGCTCGAAGATATCCGACGCCCCTTCCAGCAGCGCCTTCTTCCATTGGTGGATCATCGTCGGATGAACCCCATAGGCCGTGGCAAGCTCCGCCGCCGTCGGCTCACCCTTTAAGGCTTCAAGGGCGACGCGCGCCTTGAAGGCCGCGTCATGGTTCCTGCGCTTCGCCATTCTGATCTCCTCGATTGGAGACCAACACACCTCCGATCGTAGCTTCCGTCAGTGTCCGATTTTCGGGGAGGAGCTCAGCGAGAACGCATTCCGCACGGCAGTGGCTGCAAGGGCAGCCTTGACCGGCCTGCTGATCCGGGCACCTACTCGTGCTTTCCGCATTCGGCGTGCAAGACCGGAAGCGGCGGCGGCCGCTGACAAGGGACCGTCGTCATGGAAACGCCCGATCCCACCCTCGTTAAACAGCCCGAACGGCCGCGACTCAGCGACATCATGGGCCCCGGACTCATCACGGGAGCATCCGACGACGACCCGAGCGGGATCGCAACCTACTCTCAGGCTGGGGCGCAGTTCGGCTATAGCCTAGGCTGGACGTTGCTCCTGACGTTCCCGCTGATGGCGGCCATCCAGCAGATCTCGGCCTGGATCGGCCGGGTGACCGGACGGGGGCTGGCGGGCAACATGCGGCGCCACGTTGCGGCACCCATCCTGTATGGTGTGGTCGGTTTGATGGTGGTCGCGAACGTCATCAACATCGGCGCAGACCTTGGTGCGATGGCCGCAGCATTGCAGCTGCTCGTGGGTGGCCCGTTGCTGCCGTATGTCGCGGCCTTCGCGGTCGTCACCGTCCTGCTGGAAATGTTCGTCCGGTATTCACGCTATGTGAGCGTCCTCAAATGGCTGACGCTTTCGCTGTTCGCCTACGTCGCAACGGTGCTCGTCGCCGGCGTGGACTGGGTGCAAGTCGGTATCCACTTGGTCGTGCCGGATATCCAATGGTCGAGTGCCTATTTGACTCTCGTGGTCGCTGTGTTCGGCACCACGATCAGCCCTTATCTGTTCTTTTGGCAGGCGGAGCAGGAGGTCGAGGACACGCAAGAACGCGCCGGCTCGCGCCCGCTGCTCCGCGCGCCGGGACAGGCCGGGCAGGAGCTGAGCCGTATTCGGATCGATACCTATTTGGGAATGGCGTTCTCGAATTTGATTGCACTCTGCATCGTCTTCACGACGGCTGCGACGCTGCACGCCCACGGGGTGACGGATATCGAGACATCGTCCCAAGCGGCCGAAGCGTTGCGGCCGATTGCTGGACGGTTCACCTTCGTCGTGTTCGCGTCGGGGATCATCGGCACGGGGTTGCTGGCGCTGCCGGTCCTTGCGGGTTCGGCTGCTTATGCAACGGGCGAGGCGCTGGGCTGGCACGTGGGACTGGCGCGCCGGCCGGGCCGAGCGCGCGCCTTCTATGCGACGATTGCGGGGGCAACAGGGGTCGGGGCAGTTCTCAACGTAGTTGGCCTCGATCCCGTGAAGGCGCTGTTCTGGAGCGCCGTGGTGAACGGGGTCGTTGCTGTACCGGTGATGGCCGTCATGCTCGTCCTTGGATGTCGCACCGCAGTCATGGGCCAGTTCACACTGGGACGGACGCTTGCGGTTATGGGATGGCTCGGCACGGCGGTCATGGCCGCCGCCGCGGTCGCGATGATCGTGACGTGGTAACGGCGGTTACCGCGCTCCTTGGCATTGCACGACAAAGCGGGCTTCCAGGCGACTGGCCGATGAAAACGTGTCGTGAGGACCGGATCGAATGCGCTGAAACGGAGCGTACCCGAAGCGCATTAGCCGCCCGCTGAAAAAGTGTCAGTGGGGGGCATGATCTTCTCTGGCGTAAGTGTTGAGCGAGCTTGTGCGTTGTTCCAGTCTCTGTTCAGTAGGCTGGCATAGCAGGCGGCTGGGGGTGTGTGCCCGGCTTTACCGCGGTGGCCCTCACGCTGTGGCCTGTTGGCGGAGATTGGGCAGACGGATCAGGTTGTAGGCCGTCGTCGCCAGGGTGAAGCACCAGCGGACGCGCTCTCGGCCGCGATGCTTTGTCTGGCGTAGCCCTGCGGGGGCCTTTACCCAGCCGAACATTTCCTCAACTGGCGCTCGGACCGGATCGAGTAGAACGCCCGCAACAGCAGCGCCCGCAACAGCTTCTCCGGCGCGATCGAGGGTCGGCCGGCCTACGCATAGATCTTGTTGAAATCAGGCGACAGCACGTCCAACGCCTCGTCCACGACCACGGAGAAGCGACGCAGCGGGTGCGACGACGGCACCCGCGCCTCGCAACTCACGTAACTGCACAACGACGACGTCTGCTCGTCCGCATTGCGCATTCCGTGACCCTCAACAAACAAACACAGAGAATCACATCATCCGACTGCCAGGCCAGGGTTTTTCAGCGGCCTGTTAGAGCACGGGCGAGGGGCCACTCTGGCGTGCCGCGGTCCAGCAGCGTTGAACGTCCGGACTGCCGCATTGGCGGTCACGTAGCGCCCGGTCGCTTCAACCGCTGCGGCCCAGCAGCAGGTCCCGCAGCACGATCGCGTCGTTATGCACCTCGTCATGGGCCGAATACACCAGCGTAACCGGGCCCTCTCGCGCAAGGGAACGCAGTTGGCTCACCCGCTCAGCGTTCTGGTGCAGTTCCCCGGTGTAGCGGCGACAGAACTCCTCCCAACGGGCGGGATCGTGCCCGAACCACTTTCGCAATTCGGTGCTGGGGGAGATGTCTTTCATCCATTGGTCCAGGGCAGCGTGCTCCTTCGAGACGCCGCGCGGCCAGAGCCGGTCAACCAGGACGCAGGTCCCGTCGTCGGGAGCCGGAAGTTCGTACGCCCGCTTCAGCTTGACGTTGGCGGCCGGGATTCGTGCGCTCATCGGGCGCGCTCGTTTTCGGCGATCCTCCGCTCAAACTCGACCTCTGCGCGGAGGCCCTCAAGGTTG
>JANONC010000089.1:0-13704 GCA_031420655.1 Rhodospirillales bacterium
GCTTCAGCTTTTCAATCGCCGTCGCCGCCCGCTGCTCCATATCCAGCAGCAGCACCGGAAACCCGGCATTGGCCAGGTGGGCGGCAATGCCGGCCCCCATCAGCCCCGCGCCCAGTACGGCGCACCGTTCGATGGCCATGCTCTACGCCCGCGACAGGATGGTTGCGGTGCCCTGCCCGCCGCCCACGCACATCGTCGCCAGCGCATACTTGCCGCCCGTCCGCGCCAGCAGGCTCGCCGCCTTGCCCGTGATGCGCGCCCCGCTCGCCCCCAGCGGGTGCCCGAGCGCAATCGCTCCACCATCCAAATTCACCTTGGCATGATCGAGCATCAGGTCCCGCTCCACCGCCAACGCCTGCGCCGCAAACGCCTCGTTCAGCTCGATCACGTCCACTGCGTCCATGGCGATCCTTGCCCGGCCCAGCGCTTTGCGCGCCGCCGGCACCGGGCCGATGCCCATGATGTCCGGCGCACAGCCCGCCACTGCCATCGCCTCCACCCGCGCCAGCACCGGCAGCCCATGCTTTTCGGCATACGCGGCACTACACACCAGCACCGCCGCAGCCCCGTCCGTCAGCGGGGAACTCGTGCCCGCCGTCACAGTACCGGTCGCCAGGAATGCAGGCTTCAATCCCGACAGCCCTTCCGCCGTCGTGTCCGCCCGGATGCACCCATCCTGGTCCACGATGCCGCCCTTGGTCTCTATCGGCACGATCTCGTCCTTGAAATGCCCACCCGCCGCCGCCGCCGCCGCGCGCTGCTGTGATGTGACCGCAAATGCCTGCTGCGCGTCGCGCCCGATCTGGTACCGCTCGGCCAGGTTTTCTGCCGTCATGCCCATGCCTATATAGCTGTCGGGCTTGGCCTTGCTCAAAGCCGGGTTCAGCACGGGGTTAAACCCCAGCATCGGGACGCGCGACATGCTTTCCACGCCCCCGCACACGAACAACTCGCCCGCCCCGGCCGCGATCGCCCCCGCCGCCATGTGCACGGCGCTCATGCTGCTGCCACACCAGCGGTTGACCTGCATTCCCGCTGCCGAGATCGGCAGGTCCGCCAGAAAGCCCACGACCCGGCCGATGTTAAACCCCTGCTCCCCTTCCGGAAACGCGCAGCCGATGATCACATCCTCGATGTCTTCCGGCTTGGCACCCGTCCGCTCCAGCAACGCCCGCACCACCTGCGCCATCAAATCGTCCGGACGCACCCGCGCCAGCGCACCCTTACCGGCCGGCGTGAACGGGGACCGGGCATAGCCGGCGATCACAGCCTGGGTCGACGCAGCGCTCATGGCAGGGCTTCCTTCAATGAATTGTCGTTGGTCGCAGAATGGTCGGTATAGGCGGCGATGTCCGCCTCCATGTCGCGCAGCTCGGCCAGGGTGACCGTGATATCCTCCAGCTGCTGCTCCAAATCCCGGATGCGCGCCCGCGTCCGCTCCAGCGTCATCGCCATCTGCCGGTGTTTGGTCCGGTCCACGTCGTACAGGTCGAGGAATTGCCGGATGTCCGACAGCGAGAACCCGAGCCGCTTGCCGCGCAAAATCAGCATCAGCCGCGCCCGGTCCCGCTTGCTATAAACCCGGTTCGCCCCAGCCCGCTGCGGCGCAAGCAGACCCTGATCCTCGTAAAACCGGATCGCGCGGGGTGATAGCCCGAACTCTGCCGACAAGTCGCCGATTGTAAACCGGATACGTGACATTCCGTTCCCAACCCACCACCAGACCTGCCGTATACGTAAGGTGAAGCGCCGCCCGGGTCAAGCGCCTCCCTTGCCCATCGCACACACACCGGGCAGAACCGCCGTATGCGCCGCATCATTCCCATCCTGCTTGTGCTGGCAAGCTGCGCCGGACCGCCCCAGGGCGACACCGCCCTGCAACCCACGCCAGGCATGCTTAAGGTTCTGGCCGAGTATCAGGAGCTGCGCCCGCAGCCGCTGCCCCGCTTGGCGGCCGACCGCGCCCGCCTGCATCCCACCCTCGCCGACGCAGCCCGGGCCATCCCCAACACGCATGGCCTGCCTGCCCCCTTCACCGATGTGCCGCAGGTGTCGGAACTGCAAGCCGCCGGGGCCACCGGCCCACTCGCCGCCCGCCTGTACCGCCCGCCGCTCGCCCGCAACACGCCCATCATCATTGCCTTCCCCGGCGGCACATGGGTCACCCCGTCCCTGGACCAGTTCGATGACACCGCACGCCAGCTCGCCAGCCGAACCGGCTTCGTCGTGCTCGCCATCCAGCCGCGCGCTGCGCCCGAAGCACCGTTCCCCGCCGCCCATGACGACGCCATCGCCGGCTATCGCTGGGCCATGGTCCACATGCGCGAATGGGGGGCCGACCCCACCCGCGTCGTCCTAGCCGGTGAGGGTCCCGGCGCCACCCTCGCCCTGGCCACTGCACAGGCCACGCATGACCCGCTCTTTCCGGCGCCCGACCACTTGCTGCTGATCACCCCACAAGTCTCGACCGACCTTGGTGGGCCCAGCATGAGTGACAGCGGACGCAGCCAGCCGCTCACCCGCCGCATCGTCAACTGGTCGCAGGACGAAGCCACGCGCGACAGCCGGGACCTGTCCGATCCGCGCATGAACCCCGGCCTGCAACGCCTGGCTGGCCTGCCGCCCACCACTCTCATCATGGCCCAGATCGATCCGCTGCGCAGCCAGGGTGAGACGCTTGCCATCGCCCTGACCGCCGCCGGGGTAAGCACCAGTGCCCGCACTGTCGCGGGCGTCACCCATGGCTTTTTCGGCCTGGGCGCCGCCCTGCCGGAGGCGGCCGAGGCCGAGGACTGGGTGGCCGCCCGGTTGCGCGCCGCACTCCGTTAATGACTTTCTAACAACCACCCGCTAGGCACAGCCATGCCAGCAGCACCGGGAATGACGAGCGTCGCAGGCCGCACGGCCGTGGGCGCCGGGTGGATGGTCGCCTGGCGCATGACCTCACGCGGGCTCGGCTTCGTCAGTACGATCATCCTCGCCCGCCTGCTACTCCCAACCGATTTCGGGCTAATGGCGATGGCGATCTCGGTGACCGGGGCGATCTCCTATCTGTCTGCCATCGGCGTCATGGACGCGCTCATCCGCCGGCCCGATACGGGTGAGACCTGGTTCAACACTGCGTTCGGCTTCCAAGCCCTGCGCGCCCTCGCCACCGCTGCCATCATCGCCGCCGGCGCGTATCCGGCCGCAGCCTGGTTCGCCGAACCGCGGCTTGTCCTTATTCTCTATGTGCTGGCTGGGACCGCCGCGCTGGCCGGGTTCGAGAACATCGGCATTGTCGAATACCGCCGCAACATCGAATTCAATGTCGAGTTCCGGCTGCAGATGCTGCCCCGCCTGCTGCAGTTCTTCGGTGTGATCGGTATGGTGCTGGTCGTGCGCGACTACCGGGCCATGCTGTTCGGCAGCGTCGTCTTTTCCGTCTCACGCCTTATCATGAGCTACTGGATCCACCCCTGGCGGCCTAACCTGCGCGCATCCTGCCGGCTGGCGCATTGGCGGGACCTGCTGGGCTTTTCGGCCTGGACCTGGGCCGCCGGCCTCGGCTCCCTCGTGTGGGAACGGTGCGACCCGTTCGTCCTCGGCCCGGCCCTCGGCACCGACGCGCTCGGGCGCTACCTGCTGGCCGCGGAAATCGCCATCCTGCCCGTCACAGAGCTTGTGGCTCCCGCCATGACCGCCCTCTATTCCGGCATCAGCGCCGCGCGGCAACAGGGCACCGACACGTCCGCCATATTTCCTAAGCTGGCGTTATCCGTCCTGACTGTCGTCACCCCCTTAGCGATCGGCTTCTCGGCCACGTCCGGCTACATCGTCACCGGGCTGCTCGGTAGCCAATGGCAGGATGTGCGGCCCATGATCGCAGTCTTTGCCCTGATGGGATGCGTCGCCCCCATCGCCTGGACCTGCAACACGATGCTCGTCTCCGAAGGCAAGCTGCGCCGCAGTTTCACCGCCATTACCGGAGCCGCCATCTTGCGCGTCCTGGTCATGGCGGCGCTCGTCCAAACCGGGCAGATTACCTGGGCACCCGCGGCCGCACTGGGCGTCGTTGTGGTGGAGGCAGCGCTTTTCCTGTCGCAACTCCGCTCAACGGTGCCCGCACCGTGGCGGCGGCACAGAGGCGGGGTGGCCCGCCTGCTACTCGCCGCCGGCGTCACGGCCGCCGCCCTATGGGCTTCGGACCTGGCGTGGCAAGAAGTGTCACTTGGCCCCGTGCAGGCCTTGCTGGCGGGCGGCATGCTCGGCGCGGCCTGCATCACCCTGTTCGGAACCGTGCAGTTCGGTCTGTGGTGGCTTGTCGCCCGGCCGGACGGGGCCGAGCGGTACATTCTGTCGACCATCCGGTCAGCCCTGGCGCGCGGCCACGCTTGAGCACCGCCTTAGTCCTCACGACCTTTCTTCCACCCGAAACAGACGTGGACCGGGGCGGCATGCATCGCCGGGTGGGTGCCATGCTACAGGCCCTGCGTCCCCGCTTCCGCCGGATCGAGATGCTGCACATCCAGGCACCCATCCGCAGCACCGACAGCGCCAAGCAATCCGCTTTCTGGGGTATGGACGTGCACACCAGCACTCTGACCCGGCATGAGGGCGCCGCCCCGTTCCTGGACGATCACATCCGCGGCCTGACCGACCTGTCGCGTCAGCACCCCTATCACCGCTACGCCAGCCCAGACCTGCTGCGCGCACTGCAAGCCCGGCTCGACACTCACCCGGATCTCATTGTCGTCGACCGGCTGGAGCCGATGATCGCGCTCCGCCGTTGTACGACGAACGCGCCCATCCTGCTCGACCTGAACGACATCGTGCATAAGATGGAGCGTGCCGCCCTGGCGGGTCAGCGGCCAGGCCTGCGCAAGGCCCTGGCCTGGGCCAAATGGCCTGCCCTCTTCTGGGAAGAGCGCCGCGCTGCCAAGCGGGCCACCCGCACGGCGGTCTGCAGTGCGACCGACGCAGACTACTTGCGGCGGCTCGGCTTTCCCGGAACGGTTGTGACCATCCCCAACGCCATCGCCATGCCTGCCCACCCGCCCGGCCCGGCCACCGATCCCACGGTGCTGTTCCTCGGCACCTACGGTTATCCCCCCAACCGAGCGGCTGCCGAACGCCTTGTGCAACGCATCTGGCCACTGATCCTGGCGCAACGGTCCGGGGCCCGCTTGATCATCGCCGGGCCCGGCGGAGAAAACCTGCCGTCCCGCGCCGCCACACCGCCGGGCGTTGACTATCGCGGCTACGTGCCGGACCTGGCCGCCCTGTATGCCGGAACCGCCATTGTCTGCTGCCCGCTCACCGAAGGCGGCGGCACCCGGCTCAAACTGGTCGAGGCCGCCGGCTACGCCCGGCCGATCGTCAGCACGGCTAAGGGCGCAGAGGGCCTTGGCTTCCAGCATGGCCACGAAATGCTGCTGGCCGAAACCGACATCGAACTCGCTCAGGCTTGCGTGACCCTGTTGACCGACCCGCCCCTGGCCGCCCGTTTGGCCGCCGCCGCACGCACTGCCGCCGTCGATGCCTTCGACCTCGATCATGTCGTGGCGAACATCGGCCGCCTGATCGACGAAATCGTTCCCCCGATGACCCTCGCCCGATGACCATGGCTCAATGACCCTGGCTGTGGCCGAGCCGACCTACCGGGACGCCGAACACGCCGCCATCAATGCCATGTTCGCCCAGGCGCTCGCCCCCGACGCCGTGACCCTCGCCGCAACGCCCGCACACTGGGCCGCCCTGGCCGCCAGCGCGGACGGGCCCCTGCCGCCCCACGAGCCCATCGATGTGCTGGCCCCGGGTGGCGTCACCCTGCGCCGGATGCGCGCCCAGTGGCTGACCCTGACGAAGTTGGTGACCCGGCATCGCGTCACCTCGCTCGTGTTGCTCTCGGCCGGGCCGGAGACGCTGTTTGTCGCTCGCACGCTCGTGGCCCGGTATCCGGACCTCATCATCCACGCTGTCATGCACGGCAACATGGCCGACCTGGCCGGCTGGCGCTCGCGTGATCCGCGCCGCAGGTGGATCGACCTGCGCGCCGGCCTTCGCTGGGCCCAGCACGCACGCATCCGGCTCGTCGTGCTCGAACACTACATCGCTAGCGCCGCGCGCGCCGGTGGACCGGGCTGGTACGGCCTTGCTCACCCCTTGCTGGTATGGCCCCACCCCACCCTCGCCAGCGAAGCCCCGCAGCCCACCCCCTGGCAGCCCGGCCCCCGCCTGCGCATCACCGTCCCAGGCGTCGCGAACCGCGAAAAGGGGTTCGACGACGTGCTCAACCTCGCCGCCGGCGCGCCGCAGCACGACTGGTACGTCACCGGCCGCTTGGGTGCCGAGTACTGCGACGGTCCGCCACCAATGCCGGCCGCGTCCGGACGTCTGCCGCGGCCCGCGTACCTGGCCGCCCTGCGCCGCGCCGACTACGCCATTCTCATGCAGCGGCCCGAATACGAGATGACCGCCAGCGGCTCATTCCTCGACTGCGCTACAAGCCGCGTGCCGCTCATCGGGCTGCAAACGCCAGCACTGTCCGCACTCGCCATCGGGCACGGCCCGCTAGGCTATTTGCTGCCCACCATCAGCGATGTGCAGGCACTACTCGCCAGCGAAACATTACAGGACCGGGCGGCCTATGCCAGGTTTCAGGCTAACCTCTCGGCGCTGCACCAATCGCGCACAGTCGGGCACTTGCGGCCGCTGATGTTGCAAACACTAGCGGTTTAGCGCCGCCACGATCAGCGCCACCCCCTTCGCATGCCAACGCTGCACCGCTTTGTGATCCGCGCCGACCGCCAGCCCGATCCGGCGCCAGCTGAACACGTGCCGCCCCGTCAATGGGCACACCAGCGCCCGGGCGCCCACCACCCGGCGCAACACGTATTTATCCTGCGGAATGGTGCTGATCCACGCCAGCGCCCGGTCCATCCGGTCGATCGCCGCCGCAGCAGGGACGGCCGGGCGTATCTTTGCCTGTGTCCGCGCCCCTAACGCCGGCACGTCCCGGATCCACTCCAGCCCGCCCGTGCGCAAACGGGTCGACGGCCCGGTATTGGGCAGCGCCAGCAGGGTCGATCCCGCCTCTGTCAGGCGCGATTGCACATAAGCCGCGTCCAGCACTGGCGCGGCCGGCACGCCGCTCACCACTGGAACACCGGATACGGATAAGGCGAGCCGGCCAGCACGGTCCCGGCGTTGATTGCTCCCCAGCTAAGTGCATGCCCGGCCGGCAACGGCCCCCGGTCGGTGGCAGCCATCCGGCCCCGGACGACATAGATCACCCGGCGCGTGGTGGACTCGGGCGGAGCGGGATAAGTCATGCATTATGTTCCTGTTCTGTTCGGAGTTCGTAAGCTAGTTTTCCTACGGCGGCCCTGTCAACCACGAGGTTCCGAACTGACTTTTGATCACAAACCGGTTCAGTGGTCGGGATCGCCCATTAAGGGTTGCCCCGATTTCATTCATGGGTTAATCGAGCTTTAGAGCAATCAAAGGGACGCTGTTCATGGCAACGATCACTGGTTCGACTGGGTCGACCATTACAACCGTTAACGCTGGTAGCAACGATCAGAATGGCACCGCGAGCGCGCTTTCCGCAGCTATCAGCGCAGCACTGCGCGCCGGTACGCTCACGCAGGCCGGCACCGGCACGGCGCAGACCCCGGTTTACACAGAATATCGCATTCCTGGCACGATCCCGCTGAACGCTGCCCAGACTGCAACAGTGATCAACACTACGGGCCCGACCACGGTCATCGGTTCCGGCTCGCTGGGCGAGCAGATCCTTGGTAACGGCAGCAACATTCTTCTGTCGTTGCGTGGCGGCGGCGGCACCATCGTGCTCGGTGATGGCAACGACACCGTCAACACGAACGCCTTCCTGACCAACAATGGCTTCAACATCACGACCGGCGCTGGCAACGACCTGATTTTCGCCACCACGGGCAACAACACGATCAACGCTGGCGGCGGTCGAAACACCATCGGCCTCGGCAACGGCGCCAACACGGTGTCGCTCAACGGGCTCGACACCCTGTACGGTGCCGTGACCGGCGGCGGCTCCGAGACGGTTTTGGGCGGTACGGGCGCCGCGGTCATCTTCCCGGGCAGCAGCAGCCTGTATTTCATCGGTGGCGCGGGCTCCACGACGGTTGCGGGCACCACCGGCGGGGAGACAATCTTCGCTGGCTCCGGTGGCGGCGTATTCGTGGGCGGTTCGGCCGGCCAGAACAGCATGCTGAATGGCCAAGGTGGCGCCTCCACCCTGGTCGGCGCAGCCAGCGGTGATACGCTCTACGCTACCGGCACCGGCCGCACCTCATTCGTGGCTGGCATTGGTAACGAGACGCTGGACGGTTCCACCAGCTCCGCCGCCAACACCTTCTTCGGTGCCACGAACGGGTCCGACGTAATGGGCCTCGGCAGCGGAAACAATGTGGCTTACCTCGGCTCGAACTCCTACGTCAGCGCTGGCCGCGGCGGTATCCAGACGATCATCGCCCAGGCCGGCCGTACGTCGGGCCTGGTGCAGATCGCGGGCTTCAATGCGGGCGTCGACCGGTTTAGCTTTCAGGGCTATTCGGGTGCCGCCTTCACGCCGGGCATCGTCGGCGCCGGCAACACCGGTACCGTAGGCAACACCGTTTCGATCAGCGGCGTCAACAGCACGCAGATCGCTCTGGGCAATGGAACCACGATCCAGTTCCTAGGCGTTACCAACCTGAGCGCGACCAACTTCGTCTAAGCCCAAGTCACCCAGAAGGCCGGGCCCCGCAATGGGCCCGGCCTTTTGCATTTGTACCGGTAAAACCGGGCCTTTTGCATTTTCGGCGCTGCTGCACCATTCTCGACCCAGTACACAGGAGGATCCGATGGCCAAAGGCGAGCAGAAATCCAATCGCGAAGCTAAGAAGCCCAAAGCCACTAAAACCACGGCTGCGGCCAAGCCCGCCGCGCCACCCCCCCGGCCCGAGCCCGGTAAGAAATAACGCTGTGACCTAGGTCATAGCCCCTTGACGAGCTGTTGCCCCAAATGGGGTCCATGCTGATCAGGAGGGTGTTATGATCGATGCGGTCGTCCAGCTAGCTACAACCGAAGCGGCCACCCAGTTCACGTTGCGTGACCGCATGGAAATTACGAGATGGGACCGCACCCCCCGGATCGGTCGTGTGGTGATCGATCAGGGTAACCGCGCCGCCGGCGCGGCTGGGGCGGAGTTCGCCCTGATCTATCTGCGCAACGAGCGCTGGGCCCGTTGGGGCATCTCCCGCTCCGGCACCGAAATTATCGCTTGGTGCTGCCGTACCGGAGCAGATCTCTCTCCAGCGCCGACCGCCACCGCGGCGCTCCAGAACCTGCCGACTTAAACCGGACTGCGCACCTGACGCAGCCGCGCCGTCATCGACAGCGCGGCAATGATGACCAAAACAAGCGCCATTGCCCAGCGCCCGTAGCCTTCATCAAACCCGATCACGCCACCGGCCAGCAGCCAGAATCCGACGCTCACCCAAAATAACGCCCCTTTGGCATGGCCGCCCCGCTGCTCCACCGCCGCGCCCAGCGCCACGAATGTCACATAAATCCCAATCGCCAGCGCCCGCACCGCCTCTGCCGTAACGCCGCCCAGCCGGGCCACCACTTCACCCAGCCACCAGCCGGCATAGTGCAAATTGTCCAGTATGCGGAACACCAGGTGCTCTGGCCCCACCACATACACAGCTGCCGCCAGCAGCAGCCCGGCCGCCCACGCGACCAGAACCGGATTACGCCGCATGGTGCGGCCAGGCAGCCATGACGGCGGCCACGAAACGGTCAACCGCCAGCCGTGCGGACGGCACGATCCCGGCAAAGTCAGCAAAGCCATGGATCATTCCCATCTCCTTCAATAAAACTGTCGTCACTCCGGCCTGCGTCAGCGCCGCCGCATACGCGACCCCCTGATCGCACAGCGGATCGAACCCCGCCACGCACACGACCGCCGGTGCCGCCCCTTCTAATACGCCGCGGATGGGAGAAATACGCGCGTCGCTCCGGTCCGCCCCGTCCGGTAAAAATAGCGCGGCACACTCCCGCAATCCCTCGCTGGTCAGTAAGTAGCCCTCGCCGAACCGGGTCAGGCTCGGATACAGCGAAGGCTCGTCGACCATGTCAGCCACGGGATACAGCAACACCTGCAGCACAACCCCTGCCTCCCGCGCAAGGCCGGTCGCAAGGTTTGCCCCTGCACTGTCCCCACCTACACCCAAATGCTCGCCCAGCAACTCGCGCGCCCAAACCAGCGCGGTCGCTGCATCGTCGTGCGCGGCCGGAAACGGATGCTCGGGTGCCAGCCGGTATGCGACCGACAACACGCGCAGCCCCGCGGCCGCGAAGCGACGGCACAGAGCGTCGTGACTGACCACGCTGCCCATCATGAACCCGCCCCCATGGAAATAGAGCAGCCCGCCCCGCGCCGCGCCCACCGGCTCATACAGCCGGCCCGTCAGCCCGTGTCCTGCCACATCCGCCGCTCGCACCCGCCGGTCCGGCCGCAGGCCCATCATCGCCAGCCCCTGCTCATACTGCACGCGAAACGCGGGAATAGCCGGGCGCTTGGGCGGCAACTTGCGTACGAATCGCACCAGCGCCGCCATGACGGGGTCCATCGCCTGCGTCCCATCCCGCAGGCCGCCGCCCAGCGTCGCGCCCGTCCAAAGACCCAGCCGCATCCCCGCGCGCTGTAGAAAGATCCGGCTCTCACCCACCCACTCACCCTCCGTACGCGCCACGGTGCAATTACCACGGCCGTCAACTGTTGCATCTGCTTCATGCACAACCCGAAGCCGGATCCGGTCCTCTGGCGCCTGCATGAGGCCAGCACGCACGGCACTGTCCTGGCCATCCTGCGCAGCACAGCGCAAATGGAGCGCGTTCACGCGGTGGCCAGCCCCCGCCTACTTTTTACCACCGCCGCTGCCCGCCCGCCGCCCACGCCACGGCGCTCCTGCCTCATCACGCCAATCCGGCGCTGCCATATCCGCCCAAGCCCGGCCCCCTCGCTTGCTTGGCATCTTGGGCTAAACCTTTGCGGCGCCGGGTCGTTGTGGATCGGGTGACAGGAGTCCGCCATGCCAAGACCCGTTTGGGAGGGCCATCTGCGCCTCTCGCTCGTGACCTGCCCGGTCGCACTTCTCAAGGCGACCAGCGAAGCCGAAGGCGTACACTTCCATTTGCTGCACCCCGAGACGCACCGCCGGGTCAAGCAGGCCTGGCGTGACCCGGACCTGGGTAAGGACGCGCCAGATGTCGCGCGCGACACGCTTCTTCAAGGCTATGAGCTCAGTAAGGGCGAGTATGTGATCGTTGACGAAGCGGACCTAAAAGCCGTCCGGCTCGAAAGCACAAAAACGATCCAGATCGAACGGTTTGTCGATGCAGGTGAGATCGACCGCCTGTACTGGGATCAGCCCTATTTTCTGGTGCCCGCTGACAAGAAGGACTTGCAAGAACCATACGCCGTCATCCGCGACGCCATGGCGGGCGAAAACCGTGTGGCTCTGGGCCGCGTGGTGATAACCGGGCGGGAACGCATCGTCGCCATCGAAGTGCGCCACCAGGGGCTGCTGCTCACGACCCTCCGCTCCGCCACAGAGGTCCGGGACGAGGCGACGGCCTTCGAAGGCCTCGACACCATACCTTCAGACCCGGATATGGTCGACATCGCCCGGGCCATCATCATCAAGCAAAGCGGCCCGTTCGAGCCCGCCAGCTTCCACGACCGCTACGCCGAGGCCGTCCGCGCTCTAGTCAAGGAGAAGGCGGCGCACCACACCATCACGGCCGAGCCCGAAGCGCCCGAAAGCAACGTGGTGGACCTCATGGACGCGCTCCGCCGCAGCCTAGGCGGTCCGCCCGCAGCTGCGAAGAAAGTGCAAGGCAAGCCAAGGACCCGCCGCAAAGCCGGTTAGTCGGGCAACCCTCCCCCATTTATGGGGGAGGGCTGAGTAAAGGCGCTAACCCAATCAGGCCGCGAGCCGCGTGACGATCAGGTAATCCGCCCCGCCAACGTTGCCGTACCCCAGATTGAACTTCGTATTGAAATCCGACAGGCTTACCCCGGCAAACGTGACCGAGCCGTTCACCCCGGTACCGGCCCCGCCAATTTCCGAGTGGATCGTCACACCCGTGTACCCGGCCGCACCGTCGGACGCGACGATCGGCAGGGTGCTCACCCCCTGTTTGAAGCCAAAGATGGTCGCCTGGTCCCCCACATGGAAATTGACCAGCGTCGACCACGTCACGCTGCCGCCGCGCTCGTCGACATAGAACGTGTCTTTGCCGCCATCCGCACCCGTCGCGCCGATCAGGAAGTTGCTGCCACCGCCGCCATCCAGCACGTTGCTGCCCGCAAAGGCCTGCAACGCATCGTCGCCCGCGCCGCCATGCAGGAAGACGTTCGGCACGCGCGCGGCCAGCACCAAATTGTCGGGACTGAAGCTGATGTACTGGTACTGCAAAAACGACACTGGGCCGGAGTACGGCGTCGCGGCCTCTTGCGAGATCACGCCCGTGGTCTGGTCGTTCACAAAAACCCGCGTCGGCGTGGCCGCGACACTTGTGGCGATGACAGTTGTCGACTGCGGCCCGGTGCCAGCGTCTTGCGTGACCGTAAAGTCGGCCAGGCTTGTATAAGCACCCGTGAATGCGACAGACGCGACCGGCACCCCGCCAGCCAGGCTAAAATTCAGCGATCCGCCCGTGTTGCTGCTATTGGCCGCAAAAGCCACGTTGGACCAGCGCGTGCTGATGCCGCTCAGGTAGTCGCCATTGTTGAACCCCGCAAACGTGCCGGCGAATGCGGCCATTGCATTCATGGCGACACCTATGCCCCCTGTCTCGAAGGTGACGGTCTGCCCGGCGCCGATTGAGCCGTTCAGGAACGCGCCGACCGGGCCAATCAGGCGGATAGCGCCGGTCCCGCTGATCGGTCCAAAGAAATTGTCCGACTGCACCGTGCCCGCCGTCGCCCGCATCGAGATGACGCCGTTATTGACGATCGAGCCCGCACCGAAAGCCTGTATGTTGCCGCCCGTGCCCAAAATGCTGATGCCGCCCTGGTTCGTCAGCGACGTGCCGGAGTCGAACGCGAGCGTAAGGACGGGATTGGCATTGCCAGACAGCGTGATGTTGCCCGCGTTGACGTTTGCCCCAGTGAACGACAGGGTTGCTGTGCTGTTGGCGCTCGTGTCGGTGATGCTGTCGCCGCGCTGGATCGTCGCAGAGGTCAGCGCCAGCGTCGGGCTTGTGGCCGCGCCCGCGTTCAACTGAATGGCCAAGGCCGGCGCAAGCGTCCCGGTGACGGTAACGGTTCCCGCGTTGATGACAGCGACGTCGCCCGGTACGGGCGTGCCGAACGGGCCCCAGTCCGCATCCGTCGTGAACGCGGCATCCGAGCCGTTCCAAGTCTTAGTCGCCATGATTATCTCCTTAGGCAGGTTAGCCCTGACATAACACAATAATTACGGCAGCGCTGTGGCTTTGGATGTGTTTCGCGCTCAACGGCGATCACAAAAAAACGGCCGTCCCGAGGGACGGCCGTTCATTAGCCAAGGCGTAGAAGCTTAGGCGCGACGACGACGGATCAGGCCCAGGCCTGCGAGGCCCATTCCCAGTAGCGCCATCGAAGCCGGCTCCGGCACCGTCACCGGCGGCGGAACAGTGTAGGTGTAAAC
>JANONC010000090.1:0-13513 GCA_031420655.1 Rhodospirillales bacterium
GCCATTGCCGTTGAGCTTGGCCGCAGTAAAGCCCGCCTCTTTCAGCGCCGCCAGCCGTTCAGGCGTTTGGTCTTGCCAGATGATCAGTTCGTACCGGTCCCATCCGGCCCACGCGATGTGAGGTGCAACGCCGAGCCAGGCCACCAGCAGCCATCTCATGGTCCGAACACCGCCCGCTTGGCACCCCGTACCGCATTTTTCAGCGTGGCCTTGGCATCTCGCAGCGCCTGACCGGTGCGGAAGCGCCAGACCCCGGCGGTGGATACCTCTGTATCGCCGGGCTGGAGCAGGTTCGCCTCGACCATGGGGCGCTCCCGGCCCCAATCCTGCAACAGCGCGGCCGGCCGCCCCGTCGCATTTACCAATTGCACACGCCGGATCGATACGCCGCCGGCGGTGGTGCGCACGGCCTGACCGGCGGCGCCGGGGCGCAATGTGAAAACGGCGTCCTGGATCGCCGCGGGCCCAGACAGCATGACCCCACCATCCGCGGTTTCGATCATGCCGCCGGTGATGGTCGTCAGCCCCGCGCTGCTCGACAACACGCTGCCATGGGCCACGGTCAGACGCGTGTCAGAAATGATCACCTGTTCCGCATCGCCCACCAGCACTGCAATTAAACCGGCGGGCCCCGCCGTGATGTCGCATCCGGTCAAGGTCAGCACACCGCCGGTACCCGCCAACAGGGCTACCTCGTTATTTTCGAACCGCACCCGTTCGGCCGTGAGATTGCGCCCCTCCCAGCGGATGCCAGCCCCGTTACCGTCCGGCACCCGGGCACGGGCGAGCGTCAGGTCACGCACAACAACGCTGTCGCCCCTCAGCACCAGGATCGCTTTGCCCTCACACGTTGTGTCGGTCAGTGTGGCCGGGCCTTGGATGGTCAGGCTTTTGGACGTGACGATGCAGTCGAAATATTCACCGGGCGCAATTTGGATGGTGTCACCGTCCACCGCCGCCTCCGCCGCGGCAGACGGGGTGCTGTAGTCCTGACCCGGACCGGCCGTGATCGTGCGGGCATTTGCCGTACCGGCACACGCCAGCAGCAGCAGGACCAGGCGCATCTACTGTACGGCCTACTGTACCGCGCCGTCACCCGACAGCGGTTTGGCGCTACCGGACAGCGTGTTGCGGCGTAGAACGGCATCGGTCGCCGTCCGGTTCACCACAAAATAGGTCGGGTATGTGCCGTCGTTGCGGAAGCTGTTGTCCTCGATCGTAATCTCACGCGTGGGCTGAGTAACGCCCTCCAAACCGATCATGACGGCACCGGTATGGTTCTCGGCATTCGCACCCTTGACCAGGGTGTTACCCTGCACGACTACGCTGCCGCCGTTGGAGATGTCGACCAGATAGCTCGCGGTACCAGTCGGGCCATCGTTGATGGTATTGCCGATAATCTCCGTCCGCAGCGCGCGGGACTTGATGGAGTGACCCTGACGCGTGTCGCTGAACCGCGATCGCTCGACCCGCAGCAGTTCGAGATGCCCGGCGTAAATGGCGTGGGCGCAGGATTGCTCGCACGTACCGTTGTGGACGAAGTCGCTGTCCCGCACCGTGAGCGTACCGCCGTCGATCCCGGTCAGGATGCCGTTCTGGTTATTGACGAAGCGCACCCGCTCCACCACCAATCCCGGAGCTTCCATGCGGATGCCGGCACCGTTACCGTCGGCCACGCGGGCGCGGGTCAGCGTCAAGTTACGGATCGTGATGTCGGGTGCCGTGGTGATGAACAGCGCCTTGCCACCGCAGGCCTTGTCGGTAATCACGACCTTGGCCGGGTCGCCTGCGCCCTCGACCACCAGGCCACGCTGGCCCCAGGTGGCACAGTCGAAGTACTCGCCGGGCTGGATCAGAACGTGATCACCGGGCCGGGCGGCTTGGGCAGCGGCGGAGGGGGCCGGAAACTCACGGCCGGGTCCCACCTCGAGCGTCCGGGCCTGAGCCGTGGTGGCGAGCAGTAGGATGGCAAGCGCGGTGCGGACCATGACGGATCCCTTCCTTTGAGGCTTTAAAACCATAGGCGTGAATGATCCGGCGGGCAACGCGCGGAGCTTAATCGGCTGTAACGGCCAGCAAATCCGGAGTTTGCCCGATCGAAGCAGGGACGGGCGTTGTGCGGAGCGCCCGTTGCAGCGCGCGCAGGATGGCCGGCGGCGCCTGCTCCTCCGGAGTGACGAACAATCCCGCATTCAGCGCAGCCCGCCCGGCGTCGATCCGGCTGGACAACACCACGGCCGGCACGGCAGCGATCATTCCGGCCAGTATCGGCGCGGACCAGGCCAGTACGCCCCCACCCGCCCAAGCCATCGCCGCAGTCGCGGCAAAGCCCAGCAGGGTCACGCTGCGAAAGCGCAGCCAGCCCTCATGCCAGGACAGGCCACGATTGTCGCGCGGCTGGGTGTCCCACCGCACGGTGCGTCCGCGGAGTAGGTCCAAAATATATCCTGCGTACAGCACCATCAGCACGGCCGTCACAACCAACGCGGACAGTTGCTCGCCCACAGCGCTGCCGAGCAACCGGACGCGGCCGCCATATCGCTGGACCTCGGCGTCGTCGATGAACACAGCCAATAGACTCAACAGCTTGCCGCCATAGAGCGTCGCCAGCAACAGAGCTATCAACACGGCATGGGCCGTCCCGGCTGCACCGATCAAGGCTGGTACGAATGCGCCGCCCAGCCCGGCATCCACCGTTGCAAGCGCAAACAGCGCGAACACGAGCGGGGCAGAAGCATAGTGCATCACGCCGTACGCCAAATGGAACCGGCCGACCGGGCGTAAACCCGTGTGGTGGAGCAAGCCGATGTGCTGCAGGTTACCCTGGCACCACCGCCGCTCCCGGCTGGCGTAGTCGACCATGTTGGCCGGCAGCGCCTCCCAACTCTCGGTAACCTCCGGCAGGACCCACACGTCCCAGCCAGCGCCGCGCATCAGCCCGGCCTCCACCACGTCATGGCACAGGATTTCGCCGCCCCAGGGCTCCGGGCCCGGCAGGACCGGCATGGTGCAGTGCTGCATGAAGGGGGCAATGCGCACGATGGCGTTATGGCCCCAGTAGTTGCCGTCGCCCTGTTGCCAGAACGTCAGCCCTTCGATCAGCAATGGCGTGTACAGCCGGGCCGCGAATTGCTGCACGCGGGCGAACAGCGTGTCGCGGCCCACGGGGTACGGTACGCTCTGGATGATGCCGGTGCTCGGATTGGCGTCCATCAGGCCGATCAAGTTGGCGATGGCGCCCGCACCCATCAGGCTGTCGGCGTCCAGCACCATCATGTAGTCGTATCGGGCACCGTGACTGGCGCAGAACTCACCCAAGTTGCCGACCTTGCGCCCGGCGTTGCTCGTGCGGCGGCGATAGTGCACGGCCGGGCCTGATGCGGGCAGGCGAGTGCGCAGCGTGGCATAGGCGCTCGCTTCCGCCGCGGCGATGGCCGGGTCTTGTGTATCCGACAAGACGAACATTTCCGTGTTAGCTAGCCGCGCCTCAGCGATGGCGCGGGCCATCACCTCGATGGCAGTGAACACGGCGTGTGGATCTTCCTTGTGGATTGGCATCAGCAGTGCCGTACGGCTGATGCCAGACGGTACGCCCACCGTGCGCAGGCCGTGCCCTGTTACGCGCACCAGGTAGCCAAGGATTCCGGGCCAGCCTACGAGGGCCAGGTAGAAGAAGTTGACCGCGATCAGCGCCAGCAGCGGCCAGCGCAGCAAATCGTCCACTCCGGCTGTGATTGTCGCGGCCAGTGCCGTGCCGGACGCTGCGATGGCCAGCACCGGAACCGCAAACGCGGCCCGTCGCAACGCCAACGGACCACGCCCGGCCAGCGCCTGCATACCAGGGATCGACCGAAGGCCAATATGGAAGGACTGGCGAGCGGATTGCATCTTCATTGCCGTATGAACCTAAGACCGGAGTGCGACGACAAAGCTTTAACCTCTACAATGTGGCTCTCTCATGGCCACCCGGGATCAACCCAGCCGGCGCGTAATAAACCTCGGCCGCCACGCCATCACCCTCGTCCTGCGCGAACTGGCGCAGGGCGACGGCCGCCGCATCCGGCCCCCCGAATTGGAAGCCAAGCTGGCTTGTGTAGGCAACCGATGCACGAACCTTACGGTCCAGCCCCGCAACGATGCCCACTTCCACCCGGCACAATCCGGTAGTGATTACGTGCAGCGGAGCCGCGGGGTTGCGTATGGCATAAGGCGCATCGCGGTAGAAGGCAGCCTGGCCTCCAGCGAGCGGTACCCCAGCCTGGATCACGTGACGGTGATCCACGTGGGCACCCATGCCCGACGGCAGCAGGACAAGTGCGGGGTCCAGCTCCTGCATTAGCGCAGCGATGGCCGGGGCAATAGTGCGCCATGCATCGTCGAGCATGGGGCCGAACAGGGCCGGGGCGCTGTGGTAGCCGCGATGCGGTGCCTCGGCGAAGTCGAGATATCGGTGTTCGGCCCCCAGGATCGTGATGGCCGCACGGTCCTCGGCGCGACGCAGGGCCATGTAGTCCAGACCGGGCGGCAGGCCCTTATCGGTCTGGCAGGCCAGGGCAAAGCCCTGCGGGTTTGGGACGGAGCGGGTGAACACGGTCGCCACCACCGTCCGCCACCCAGCATCGGCCAGTTGCACCAGCAGCCCGCCGCACGAAAAGGCAGCGTCGTCCAAATGGGGAGAGAGGGCTAGGACGGTGGGCATGGCGTAGCCCGTATCGGAGGAACAGTGAGGGGAGGCTGAAGTGGGGGTCTGGCTTGGTGGGAGCTGTCCCTAATCACAGCAAATGCGGCTCCGCCCGGAAGCGGCACGGCGCGACCGGCAGGCCCGCGTCCCAAGCCAAATCCGGCGCTGTCCCGGCCACGGCGGCGTAAACGTCCATGATTTGCGCGCCAACCCGGGCCCAGGAATAAACGCGCCGGCACTCCTCCAGCCCCGCTGCCGCCAGCCGTTCGCGTAACGGCCTATCCCGCAGCACCCGACGCAGCGCCTCCGCTAGCGCAGGAACGTCGCCGGGCTCGGTCAGCAGGCCGTTTTCGTTATCGCGGATGCAGTCCACGACGCCGACGCTGCGGCACGATACGACAGCCAGGCCACTCGCCATTGCTTCCAGGATCGTGTTGGAAAAGCCCTCGGCATAGGTGGGCGAGACGAAGATGTCCGCCCGGCGGTACACTTCCGGCACGTCCGCGTACTCGACATAGCCGGTCATCTCACCCAGGCCCTGTGCCTGTACGATGGCGGCCGCTTCGTCATAGGTCGGGCCGATGCCGCTGATCAGCAGGCGGAACCGGTCGCCGCCGTCGCGCACCAAACGCGCCGCGTCGAGCAGATCCAGTACGCCTTTCCGCGCGTCCACCCGGCCGTGATAGAGCAGCACGGGCGGGTCGTTCTGGGCGGTGCCGGGCGTGAAGCGTGACACGTCGACGGCGCCGGGCACGATGGTAAAGCGGGCGCGGGCGGTGCCGAGGCGGTCCACGACTTCGGTCGCGAAGCTCTCGCAGCCGATCAGCACCGCGCCTGCGTGGTCCAGCACGCGTTGCATGGCCAGCCGATGCGTCTCACAGCAGGATCCCACCCAATGGCCGTCGCCGCCTTGGATACTGACGACGTTTGGTACGCCGGTCGCGCGGCTCGCAAGCAGCGCAGCCCAGCCGCAAGGATAGCCGTATTGGGCGTGGATCACGTCGAACGGGGTGCGCGCGTGCTCTGCCACAACGGTGGCGACCATTGCGTCCACATCCCGTTCGAAGTCACCGCTGCTCTGCTCGCCCAGCTGTTCCAGGCCGATTACGTTCACGCCGGGCACGGGGGGCGGAGGGCCACCGCCATAGACGCGCCGGCCGAACTCGTCACCGCGGTACTGGCTGATCATCGTGACCCGGTGACCGGCGCCCACCACCTGATGCAGCAAATTCTGCGCATAGACGGACATGCCGGAGATGGCCGGGAAGTAGCGACGGCTGATGAAACAGATGTTCATGCGTATTGGCGCAGATAGGCCAGGCTGGCCGGGATCATGACGTCGGCACGGTGGCTTTCGCGGGACAGTTCGACACAGACCAGCTTGCTGAATTCAACGTCGCGCAGCGCCTGCAATACGCCGGGCACGTCCATATCGCCCTCGCCGAACGGCAGATGGATGTGGACGCCGCGGGCCATGTCCTCGATGGCGACGGTGCCCAGGTGTGGCGCAAACTCCCTCACGGCAGCGGCCGGGTCGCGCTCGCCCGTCACCAGGCAGTGGCCCGTGTCGAGCGCCAGGCGCAGCCCGGGGATGGACAGGCGGGCCCAGTCGTCGACGGTTTCAATCAGCATACCAGGCTCGGGTTCGAGCGCGGCAATGGTGCCGAGGTCTTCGGCGCGGCGGGCGATCTGCGCGGCCCCTTGTTCCAGCCAGCCCTGCGCGTCGGCGCGGGATACGCCGGGTTTTGGCACGCCAGCCCAGAACGACATGGCGTCCGCCCCGGTATCGGCTGCGACTTGCAAGGCGCGGGTCAGGAAGTCCACCCGCCGGGCGCGGCCTTCGGGGCTGGCACTCAGCAACGTGGGTTCGTGCTTGGCGCGCGGGTCCAGCAGGAAGCGCGCGCCTGTTTCCACCACGCAGCCGAGGTTGAGCTGTTTCAGGCGTTTGGCCAGGGCTTGGCGCTGGGCGGCGAAGTCCGGCGCGTAGGGGTCTAAATGGTGGATGTCGAGCGTGAGTGCCACGCCGTCATACCCGGCGTCGGCGATGAGGTTCAGCGCGTCGTCCAGCCGATGGTTGGCGGCGCCGTTGGTGTTGAAAGCGAATTTCATGGCTGGAACCGGGTTATGTCCCCGCCCAACTCTCCCCCATAAGCGGCCGAGGGCGCGCTGCGACCATGCTCCATCTCGGCCGAAATCGGCGCGTAGTGGACTTCCGGCTCGCGATAGAGCGGGTAAAGCGCGCCCACGATCCGGTCCACTTCCGCTACGTCGAGCCAGGCCAGGCCCAACGCCGAACCACGCGGCACGATGACGGGCGCCGCTCCCGGCGGTGGTGCGCCCAGGCCCACCAGCGGCGATCCACGGTCCAGCAATTTGCGCACGCCCCGCTCGCCGATGCGGTGGTAGCTCATGGTTTCCACCTCCAGCCCCGGCACAACCGCCTTCACCACATGGATGCCGGCGCCGGGCGGGGACCAATCGAAATACAGGATCTCCATACCCGCTGCCGTGAACCGCCGGGCGAGTTCCTGCAATAGTTCCGTCCCGGCGAGCGGCCCATCCCACGTCGGCAACGCGTCGAAGCGGTGGGTGCTGCGGCGGGACAGCACGGTGCCGGCCAGCAAGCCCTTCAGCGTGGGTTGATCGAGCGTCAGCCAGGCCTTCATGGCCGACAGCGCGCGCCCTTCCTCGCCGCCCAGCGTGTGATAGGCGCGGAAGCGGTCCAGGTAGCCCGGCGGGGCCACGCCCTCGATAGCGTCGAGCGGCGCGTGGCTGAACACCTTGCGCATGCGGGCGGCCGCGAACTCGAACACTGCTTTACGCAGCGCATGCTCCCGGTCGAGCGACGCGGCTTCTCCCGCCGCCGTCACCATGATGGGGTACGGGGCCGCGACGCCGTCCCGCTCCGCGCCCACGCAATACACATTAGCGGTGCCAAATTCGTCCGAAGCGAATTTGGGGATAACGTCGATGCCCGCCGCGTCTAGCCGTGCCAGCAGCCCCCGCGTACGCGGATCGGCCGGGCCGTCGCCGAGGTCGAGCGCGATGCCACGGTCCATGGCGCGGAACCCAGTGCCGTTGCCATCGCGCTGCAACAGCTCGCACACGCCGTGGCCGATGGCGAAGTCGAGCGTCGGGCCGGCGCCCAGCCCGTTGGTGATGGGCGTTGTGAACGGCAGGTACCCCGGCGTGAGGTCACCCACCGAGCACGCAGCGATGTCGATCGGCAGCCACACCGTCTCACCCGACGGCCAGCGCCGGGCGGGCACCCATTCCAGCACCGTATCCGCGTCAAGCGATGACCCGGCTGGGATGCACAACGTAAGCGGGTCCTGCACGGCGCGGTCGCCCAGTTGCGCGCGCAGGCTGGCATAGCTGCCGGTGCGCCGCTCGCAGCGATGGATTTGCGTGGCGGAGTGCACCGCCTCCGCCAGCTCACCGGTCGTGCCGATGATGGCGCTGTCGTCATCGACGCCATAGCCGACACCATGCGGCACGACCCCGTGCCAGCGTGTGCCGTCCTGGTTCAAGAAGATCGCGTTCCAGCAGGCGACGCCGGTGTGGTCCAACGAGGAAAGCGAGAACAGCTCCACCCGGCCGGGCGGCATTGAGTCGACATAGGCCTGCGCGGCAGCCGGCATGGTGGGTGGAAGAAAGTGCATTATCGCGCGATCGGAATTGGGTGGGTGAAGGGCGGGCCCACGATCACCGCATCCAGCAGCTTCAGCGCCGCCGCGGTGTTGAGGTCCGTTGCGTACTCGAACGGGGTGAAGGCGCTGGTGAAGTCCAGCCGCGCGAACACGTCGCGGTAGCGCTGCGCCTCGTCCCGGCTGAGGGGAATTTGCTTGTGGTAGGCCTTATGGCAGCTGATGCGCTGGGCGGTGCCGTCGGGGTCAAAGTCGATCTTCAGCGCGTCGCCACAAAACACCGCGCGGCGGCCCGCATCGTGCAGGACGGAATGTCCCTCGTAATGCCCGCCCGTGTGATGGAGCGTGAGGCCCGGGTGGATCTCGTACGTCTCGTCATACGGGATCGTGACGCGGAACGCCTTGGTCCATTGGAGGTCGTCCTTTTGGATCAGCAGGTCGGGCTGGAAATAGTCCTGCAACTGATACAGCGCGCCGTAGCCGTGCGGGTGACTGGAACCCAAGAAGCGGATGCCGCCGAGCTCGGTGATCTTGTCGAGCTGGGCTTGATTGTAGAGCGGAGCCGCTTCGAATGCGACGTTGCCGCCGGGGTGCAGCAGCAGCCAGCCATGCCCGTCCAGGCCATAGCGCGGCGTGGACCAGAACTCCCACAAGCCCGGCCGCACCTCACGCCAGTGGTGTTGCGTGATGCGTTCGCCGACCTGGGCCGGGGCCAGGAACTCCCACCCATCAGCGGGCAAGTCGTTGCGCACGTCCGAGCAGATCGGGCAATCGGGCGGCACGGCAAAGTAACGCTGCCAGTGGCCGCAATTGGTGCAGGAATAGGGGCTAAGCGGCATGGGGCACCTGATTGACTAGTCGGGGGGTCTGGCTTGCGCCTGCGCCTCGAGAACGAGGGCCATCGTATGTAGGTCGTGCGCACCGTCGAACAGCGCGCTGGCGTCGGCAAAGGCCTCGACCTGGTTCAGGAACGGCGAGCGGTCTGCGCCGGGGATAGTGACGGGCGTGGCGGTACCCGTCGTGGCGTCGAACAGAGTAATAGTGCCGCCCGGTGTCTGGCCCATCGTGTCGATGGCAACGACTTGGGCACGGGTACCGGTGATTTCCAGGCGGCGGCGGGGCAGGGCGTCCGGCACATTGTAGGCCACGTGCATCTGCACCAGCACGCCCGATGTGGATTGCGCCATCAGCAATGCGCCGTCCTCGACCGCGTAATCCTGCACGCGGGACTGGCCCATGGCGGTGACGCGGACCAGGCGTTCGCCCAGCAGATAGGCGGAGAGGTCTAGCCCGTGCGGGGCGAGGTCCATCAGCGCGCCACCGCCGGCGCGCGCCGGGTCGATGCGCCAATTGTCGGTACTGGTCGCGTCCGGTGCCCAGGCCGGGGGGAGCCAGCAGGCATAGACGATGCGGATGGCAGTGACGGTGCCGAGCTGGCCTGCCGCGACCATGCGACGCAGATGCTGGTGTGCTGGGTGGTGGCGCTGGTCGAATGCAGTGCCGTAGCGCACGCCGGCCCGGGTGCAGGCCTCAACCATCGCGCGCGCATCCGCCAGGGTCGTGGCCATCGGTTTTTCGCACAACACTGGGAATCCGGCGGCGGCGGCGGCTTCCACGAGCGGGCGATGCACGTGGTTGGGGGCTGCCACATAAACTGCGCCGAGGCCCGGGGTGGCGAGGAAGGTGCTCAGATCCTGGGTGGCAAGTACTGGAAACAGGGCGCGCGCAGCGGCAAGGCTGGCCGGGTCAGGATCGTACAACGCGGCGATGCGCCCGTTAGACGAGGCCTGGATGGCCGGCCCGGCATAGTCCCGCGCCACCCAGCCGCACCCGGCGATGCCCCAATTCAGCATGGGTTACGCCAAGTAAGAGCCCCAAGCCCCCCCCCGCGCAGGGGGGAGGATTGGGTGAAAGTCTGCGTGAGTACGGGCAGCGGACGGTTCACCATTGCGGCGGAAGGTCCAGCATGACACGCGACCGGGTAAGCGCTTCCGTAAGCGGGCCTGCGATGGCGCTTTCCCCCGCATCGGTCTGTGCCGGATAGGTCGCAAGCGGCCCATACTCGGTCCGGTAGCGCTCGGACGGCCAGTCAATCGCACCGTCGCGATACAGTGGGTTACGCCGTAGCTTTGTGCCCAACGCGGGCATAGCCAGGCCCGCCTGTACTGGGCGGGGCGCCGCGGCTTGCGCCATCGACACGGCAGGCGCCGCGGCCAAAGCGCTTGCGGTTGTGGCGCGCGGCACCCGGGCCTCGATCAGCGCGGCCGTCAGCTCGCGGTCGTCATACAGAAGGGGCGTACCGAACAGCGCGGCGTACGCGCCCGGCGTGAGCGGGCTGCCGCTCGACAAATTATCCACCAGCGCGTTGTGCGCATGCCCGACCAGTACGGTGCGGCCCACGCGTTGCATCTCCGCCGCCACGTGCGGCTTGTCCGGCAGGAAGTAAAACGCGTCGTGACAGAACACGAGGCCGGCCCAGGCATCCGGCAGCGGCCAGGGCGCGGCGGCGTCGAAACATACCAGCAGCGCCCCGGGTGCGACGTAGCGCCGGGCGAGCCAGAGTTTGGCGAATACGAGGTCACCGCCCGCGACGACAGGGGCCGCCCGCGCAAATTCCCGCAAGAAATGACCGGCCCCGCACGCCAGTTCGAACACGCAGTCCGGCGCCGGCCAGTGCGCTTCTGCTAGTGCGAGGCCGGACAGGAAAGTGGGGTCGGACCAGCGATGGGCGAAATACGCGCCGACCGGCCCGAAAGCGAGCCGGTCCATGGCGCCCCGGAAGCTCACTCCCGGCGTGCGCACAACCTCGGTCCGGTCCGCCTCGGAGGGCGGTGGGGTACGCGCCCAATCGTCCTGGTCGCCTAGTAACAGCACCAGTGCATGTTCGGCGTCGCCCGCATCGAGCGCCGCCAGCGCCGCATCTGCCAGAGCCCTGCGGCCTGCGCGTAGGAAAGGGATGCCCTCGATCACCGGCCAGCGTTCGCCCGCGATCAGCGAGTGGGGCGTGTCGGACTGTAGCACGGCACCATCGACCGGGCTGCGCAAGAGACCGGCGGGCCAGATCACGGCAGCCCCGCTTCTGCTAGCACGGCGTGGTGGAAGCTCTGCACGGGCCCGGCGTGAACCAGGTCCATGTCGTCCAGGGCCTGATCTACCGTGAACGCCGCCACCCGGTCGTAGTGTTGCATCTGTAGCACGCGGTCGATGACGTCGGCGGCGTGGAACGCCCGGCCCTCTGGCGAGGCAGCGTCGCCGATGCCGTCCAGCGCGCCACGCGTGGTGGCGGCCAGTGGTTGGGGCAGCGTCGCGAGCTCCTGCGCGAAAAGTCGTGCGAGGATGGGAGCCAGGTGGCCGCCCAACAAAATCTCTCCCGCAAAGCCGCTATCGGGCAGGGTCGCATTGTGCAGGTGGTGCGCCATGCCGGACAGGAATGCGGTGGCCGGGTCCGCCCCGTAATGCGGGGCTAGCACCGCAGCCAGGACCGCCACAACCAGGCAGTGGTCGCCGTGGTTTTCCGGCGGTTCCAAAACAATACGAGGTTTACCGGGGCAGGTCGCTCCTGCACGGGGCTGACGGATTAACGCCTCGGCAAAAGCCGGGGCCGGGCCGGACGCTGACACAAGGCCGAGCTTGGCCCGTAATGCCTGGGCCAGACCTGTATCGATGGGACCGGCAACCTCGTCGAACGAACGTTCCAGCACGGCCAGGATGTCCGGTCCGTCCAGGCCGCACCGCTCTAACACTGTGACGTCCACGCCGCCGAGCCGGGCCGCGGCAAGGGCGTCGGCCGTCGTAGTCTGCATAACAGTCAGCACGGGCACGCCCGCCAGCAGCGTAGTCCAGCCGCGGCGAAACAGCCGGGACGCCAGGCTATCCGGACTGCTGGCGTCGCGCACACGCTTTAGGTCACACAGCTCCACGGCCAGGGGGATGTATGCCCCCAGGCCGTGGTTGGTATTCACCGTGCCGCTCCGGGCTAGTGGGCCAGCCACTCCAGCAGGTTCCGCTCCTGCACGGGGAAGCTATGCTCCTCGCGCTTACCAGCCGGGGTCATGGGTGCCTTGAAGAAAAGGCCGAGCTGCTCTTGGATTCCGCCCTGACCCCGGGCTCGTGCGAGGTCCAGCACGCGGGCGATCTCGATCACCAACGGTGCGGCCAAGATGCTGTCCCGGCAGAGGAAGTTCACCTTCATCTGCATCTTCTGGCCTAGGAAGCCGACCAGGTCGATGTTGTCCCACGCCTCTTTGTTGTCGCCGCGCGGCTTGTAATACCGGATGTCGACAAGATGGTCCTCGACCGGGTAGCCCAGGATATCGTCCAGCACCGAGCCCTTGGTGTTCAGCTTGCTTTTCAAGCTACCCGGATCCTCGAGCGCCAGGCCATCGCGATTGCCGAGAATGTTGGTGCTAAACCAACCCTCCACATACAGTGACCGGCTACGGAAGGCGGGGGCCAGGACGGTTTTGATGAAAGTCTGGCCCGTCTTGCCGTCCTTACCCGCGACCGGAACGTTGCGCCGGGTGGCAAGGGCCGTCAGCGCGGGGATATCGGCCGCCAGGCTGGGAGTGAAGTTACCGTATGGAACGCCTTCGACGATAGCGGCGTAGGCGTAGAGCATGGCCGGGCTGATCACGGGGTCGGACGCGTCCAGGCCCGTCTCGAACCCTTCGGGCGTGTTGAGCGCGGCGGCATTTTTATCGGGCCAACGCTCGACACTCGCCAAATTCACCACAACGACGTCGTTGATTCCAGTGCTCTCGCGGTACCGGCGAATGTCGTCCCGGATGCGCTCGACCGCCTCACGGTGCGACTTTGCAACGATCTTATTACCGCCATCGACGTTCTTGCAGAAATCGAGGCTGCCCACGGCGGGCCACGGCTTCATGGCGCCGAGGGCACCACCCACCATCTCGCGTTGATCCCGGTCTAGAACCCTGTGCTCGCGCACAGCGCTGTCCAAGTCTTCCCCATGCAAATCCCAGCCGGCGAAATGCATGTTCTTGTAAGCGGCGATCCCCGACGCGCCCACAGCGGCGAGCGGTAGACCTGCCATGTCGTTCGACCCGGCGCGCAGCATCTCGATCCCTGCAGCGGCCGTGGTGGCGACCGCGCCGCCCAGACCCACGATGAGCACGCCAAGACGGCGGCCGGTAATGGAGGCGTCGAGCCCGGTGTCAGGCATGAG
>JANONC010000091.1:0-22373 GCA_031420655.1 Rhodospirillales bacterium
CAAGCGCGCGCGCTTCCTGGCGCTGCTGCCCTATGTTGTCGCGTAAGGAGGGGGCGTCATGGCAACCATCGATCTGATCCTGCTGCAACGGGTAGAAAAGCTTGGCCAGATGGGCGACGTGGTGCGGGTCAAGCCCGGCTATGCGCGCAACTTCCTGCTGCCGCAGAAAAAGGCCTTACGGGCCAACAAGGCCAACGTCGCGAGCTTCGAAACGCAACGCGTTCAGCTAGAAGCACAGAACCTCAAGCGTCGTGAAGAGGCGGAACGGACCGCTGAACGAATGGGGGGCCTTGCGGTCATTGTTATTCGCCAGGCCGGCGAAAGCGGCAGCCTCTATGGCTCCGTCAGCGGCCGGGACATTGCGGATGCGGTGACGGCGGCGGGCCTTACGGTTAACCGCGGCCAGATCATCCTGACCGAGCCGATCAAGACGCTGGGTCTTACGACCGTCCGCCTGCAGTTGCATCCCGAAGTCGACCTGCAAGTCACGGTCAACGTGGCACGCAGCCAAGAAGAGGGCGAGAAGCAAGCCCGCGGCGAGCAGGTTGGCTTGGCGGCAGAAGACGAGATCGAGCAAGAGAGCGACCTCGAACTCGGCGCCGCCTTGGCCGAAGCGGGCGGCGACCGCGAGCGCCGGGAGTAACACTGGTCTAGTATTTCGGTTCTTAATTTCGCAAAAGTAGCGAACTCCAGCTCCGGCACACTAGCTAGTCCGGTCCCTTGTGCGGGGGGCGACTTTGCCCCCCAAAACGGCTAAGCATGCATCGATGCTGACCGATCTGCCTAACGTCCTAACGCTTTGCCGGATCGCTGCCATTCCGGTGATCATAGCCCTTGTCGCGTGGCGTAGCCCGGTGGGGGACGCACTGGCCTGCATCGTATTCTCGGCTGCCGCCATCACCGATTATTTCGACGGACATTTCGCCCGCACCCGCAGCCAGTCGAGTGAGATTGGCCGCATGCTCGACCCCATTGCCGACAAGCTGTTGGTGGGTGCCACGCTGATGCTCCTGGCTGGGCAAGACCGGCTGAGTGCCTGGGGCTTGTACCCGGCCATCGTCATCCTGCTGCGCGAGATCCTGGTCAGCGGCTTGCGCGAACATCTGGCTGGCCTGCGCGTGGGCCTACCGGTGACGGCGTTGGCCAAATGGAAAACCGGCGTGCAGATGGGCGCCCTCGGCACGTTGCTGGCTGGGGACGAGACAGCTTCCCTACTTGGCCTACAGTGGTTGCCTGTTTCTGTCATTGGCGAGGCGATGCTCTGGGCCGCCGCGGCGCTCACGCTGTGGACGGGCTGGGACTACCTCACGGCCAGCATACGCCACACGACGGCGCCGTCCCAGGTGGAGCCGGGCTTGAGCATCCGGGCGCAGCCGGGCTTGAGCACCCAGGCGCAGCCGGGCTTGAGCAAATGATGCAGTCCAGGCAAGGTCCGCCTGCGGCGACACGGCCGGCATAGGAGCTTTCGTTTGAGTAGCCGTACCGTTTCGCTCGGCCTTTTGCTGGCCCTATCTGGCTGCACCGGGGTCGGCGAATTCTTGGACCATACTTTCTCTCCGCCCGGCACTATCCCCACGCTGCCGATGGCCGATAGCGAGAACGTTCGCCGTGCGCTGGGCCAGCCCACCGAGATCGAGCCGCTGGGGCCAGAACCCGGCAACGTCTGGCCCCGGCAACAAGGCCCGGAGCCGACGCTGGCCGACATCGGCCGGCAGCAAGACAGCGAGGAGAAGCGGGGCTTTCCGGCCACGACGGTGCCCGGGGCCACGCCGGGCCTACCCGCCGGGCGGCAGCCACGGCCGCGCGGCACTTCTACCCCGCCCGGCAACGCGTCACCCGCGGCCGGGCCACTGGCGCCCATTGGTGTGCAGCCACCGCCACCGTCCAGCGCGGGCGGGCGTGGCCCGGCGGGCGGCGTGGTCAATACGCCGCAGGGCCCAGCGGTCGACACCGGAGGCACCAGCGGCTACCGGCAGCTTAATACGCCGCGCGGGCCGGGCGCCATCATGGTGCCGAACGGCAATGGCACGAGCACAATCATTAGTCCGGACGGCAGCGTGCAGACCGTGCCGACGCCGCGTTAGATGCGGGTGCTGTATTTCGCATGGCTGCGTGAGCGCATGGGCCGGGCGGACGAAGCGCTCGACCTGCCGCCGGGCGTGACCACCGTGGCCGCGCTGCTGGATTGGTTGCGCGCCCGCGATGCGCAGGGTGCGGTCGCGTTCGCCACGCCCGGCCTGATCCGCGCCGCGGTCAACCAGGTGTTCGCAACGCCTGCCACCCCTGTCGCCCCCGGTGACGAGGTGGCGTTCTTTCCGCCGGTGACCGGTGGCTAGAGCCACCATCCGCGTCCAGCCCGGCCCCTTCGATGTGGGAACGGAGCTGCTTCTCCTTACTTCCGGGCGATGCGACACTGGCGGCGTTGGCTGCTTCGTGGGCCTGGTGCGGGACGAAGGCGGTGCGCTGGACGCCCTTACGCTCGAACACTACCCGGGCATGACCGAACGCGCGCTGCAAGAGATTGCGAATGATGCGATGGCGCGGTTTGCATTGCTCGGCTGCACTGTCGTCCACCGCTATGGCAGGCTCGCCCCAGGGGAGGCGATCGTGCTGGTCCTGGCCACCAGCGCGCACCGTCAGCCCGCCCTGGATGCAACGGGCTTTTTGATCGACTGGCTGAAGACCCGCGCCCCATTCTGGAAGCAGGAGCACCGGGCCGGGGGGACCACCGCCTGGGTGGACGCCCGGGCCGAAGACGATACGGCGGCCGGGCGTTGGTCCGCGCCCTAAGCATCGCCGCCGGGGCCGCGCTGCTGCTGTGGCCCGCGTTGTGGAACGGCTACCCGATCCTGTTCAGCGATACGGGTGCCCTGCTGGAGATGTCGCTCGAACCCACGATGGGCTGGGACAAGCCCTGGGTCTATCCGCCGTTCATGCACCTGTTCCATTGGCGCCAATCGCTGTGGGGCGTTGTGGTTGCGCAGGCCGTGCTGCTTTCGGCGGCGCTTTGGGCGGCGGCGCCGCTTGCTCACACAGACCTCCACCCCAGCCCTCCCCCAGCGGGGCAAGTAGCAGCACAGCCCGCCCCCGGTTTGGGGGAGGGTCGGGTGGGGGTTTCGGCCAGGCATGTGCTGGTTTGCGCCGTGCTGGCTGCCGGAACCGCCGCACCGTGGTTTGTGTCGTTGTTGATGCCGGACTTTTTCACGGCCATGACGGTGCTGTGCCTGGTGTTGCTCGCCCGCAAAGCCTCATGGGCCTGGGCCGCCATCGGCGCGGTGGCGATTGCGTCGCATTTGTCCCACCTGCCGCTCGCGGCCGCCTGCATCGTGACGCTGGGCGTGCTGCACGGGCGCTGGCCGTGGCGGCCCGCCGTGGCACTCGCAGGGGCAATCGCCATCCTGCTGACAACGAATGTCATTGGCTACGGCCGTCTCACCCTTTCGCCACATGGCAGCGTTTTCGCATTGGCGCGCCTGATCGGCGACGGGCCGGGGCGCTGGTACATCGACCGCGTCTGCCCAGAGGCGGGGCTCAAGCTCTGCGCCTGGCAGGGCCGGCTCGCGACCGATAGCGACGGCTTTTTGTGGGAGCCCTACGGCCCGCTCTGGGATCGCGCCTTGTGGGGCGACGCGTTCGGCCCTGTGGCGCTGGCACCCGAAGCATCGCGCCTCGTGCCGGCCATCATCGCCGCCTATCCCGGCCCGGTCCTGATTGCTGCCCTACGCAACACCGCGGCACAGATGATCCGGGTGCAAGTGGGCGACACGCTGGTGCCGGACTGGCTGGACGACGCGGTCGTGCCCAAACTCGCGCTCTACTTCCCGGCTGCCGAACTGGCCCGGTACCGCGCCGGGCGGCAGGCGCAGGGCATACTGCACCCGCCACCGGTGCCGCTCCAACTTGCGCCGCTCGCCATCGGCCTGGTTGGCACCGTCCTGCTGCTGGGCATACGCCGGTACCGGCCGTTGGCGGGAGTGGTGCTGGTGGCGCTGGTCGCCAATGCCGCCAGCACGGGCGCGCTCTCCGCCCCGCACGACCGGTACGAGGCGCGGATCGCCTGGCTCGTCCTATTACCGCCGCTTTACGCCGCGATGGGCGCCCGCCGCTGGACCGCCGCCGGGTCCATGCGCACCAATTCGTTGTAAGACTTCATCAGCGCTTCCGTAATGGGGCCGGGCGTGTAATGCCGGCCATCGATTTCCCGCACGGGCGTCACCTCCGCCGCGGTACCGGCCAGAAACACCTCGCTGGCACCGGCGATCTCATCGAGCGCAATGGTCCGTTCCACAACTTTCATTTGTTGCTGCCGGGCGAGCGCCATGACGGTGCGGCGCGTGATGCCGTCGAGGAAACAATCCGGCGTCGGCGTATGCAGCGCGCCGTCCATGACAAAGAAAATGTTGGCGCCCGTTGCCTCGCTCACCTGGCCGCGCCAGTCCAGCATCAGCGCGTCGTCGTACCCAGCCGCCTCTGCCGAATGCTTGCTGAGCGTGCCGATCATGTACAGACCGGCCGCCTTGCTGGCCGTCGGCGCCGTTTCCGGATGCGGGCGCTTCCAGGGTGCCATGCCGAGGCGCACGCCCTTCATCCGGTCGTCGCCAAACAGGTTGGGCCACGGCCAGGTCGCGATCGCCAGGTGGATGCGCGTCTGCTGGGCGGAGACCGACAGCTGCTCCGACCCACGCCACGCCAGCGGGCGCACATACGCGTCGGTCAGCCCGTTCGCGGCCACGACGGCGATGCACGCCGCGTCGATCTCGTCCGCAGTATAGGGGATTTCAAAACCCAGAATCCGCCCGGAGTTGATTAGCCGGTTGGTATGGTCGCATAATTTGAAGATGTTGCCGGCATACGCACGCTCGCCCTCGAACACGCCGCTGGCGTAATGTAGGCCGTGTGAGAGAACATGCAGCTTCGCATCGCGCCAGGGTACCATGACGCCGTCCATCCAAATTTCGCCATCGCGGTCATCGAAAGGAACTAACACCATACCCGGTCTCCCCACACTGATTGTTGCTACATTCTGCCCTGTAGCATTCCTGAACCCTATCGGGGCGCGCGAACAATGTCAACAAGACTGTCCTATCCCATGCCCGACCTAGACCCGCGCAGCGGCGCTGGCACTGGCCACCTGTTCCTGCGGGAGGAGCAGATTCGCCTCGCCCAGGATTTGATGTTCTTCGCCTACCGTGACTTCACAGGGGCGGCGGACAAGATTCTGGATGAACTTGGGCTGGGCCGCGCCCACCACCGGGCCCTGCACTTCATCGGCCGTAACCCGGGCATGACGGTAGGCGACCTGCTGGGCCTGCTGCGCATCACCAAACAAAGCCTCGCCCGCGTCCTGACAGCGTTGATCGAGCAGGGCACCGTGCAGCAACTACCTGGCCGCAACGACCGCCGCCAGCGCCTGCTGAGCCTGACCCCTGCCGGCATTGCGCTGGAACGGCGGCTATTCGACCGGCAACGCGCCGTGCTGATGCTCGCCTACCGTGACGCGGGCGGCCCGGCGATCGAGGGGTTTCGCCGGGTCATGCGCGGCGTCATGGATGCAGACGCCCGCGCCTATCTCGACCGCACAGGGCCCCGCACGTGAGTGAAGCGACGCACGTCCTGGTCGTCGATGACGACGCGCGGCTGCGGGCGTTGCTACAGCGCTATCTGGCCGAACAAGGCTTTCGCGTCACGACCGCCGGGCACGCGGCGGCGGCGCGGGAGCAAATGCGCTCCATGGCGCCGGACGTGCTGGTGCTGGACGTGATGATGCCCGGCGAAACCGGCCTGAGCCTGACTGCAGCCCTTCGCGCCACGGCGGCGACCGTGCCCATCCTGCTGCTGACCGCCCGCGGCGCGCCAGAGGACCGGATTGCCGGGTTCGAAGCCGGGGCCGACGACTACCTCGGTAAGCCGTTCGAGCCCTATGAACTAGTGCTCCGCCTGCGCGCCATGCTGCGCCGGGTACCCACGCCGGAACCCACGGTGCCGACTGGCCCGGTGCGCCTGGGCCGGCTTAGCTTCGACCTGGCGCGCGCCGAGCTCAGCGGTCCCGACGGCGTCGTGCATTTAACGGGGGGTGAGGCGGCGCTGCTACTGGCACTGGCCACACGCCCCGGCGACGTGCTGAGCCGCGAGTGGATCGCCGAGCATCTGGGCCGCGACCGGCCGGAGGAAGACGCGGGCGAACGCGCGATCGACGTGCAGGTCACCCGCCTGCGCCGCAAGATCGAAGCCGACCCGCGGGAACCGCGCTTCCTGCACACCGTGCGCGGCCGTGGCTACGTGCTGAAACCGGGCGTGTAGTGTTCGGCTTACTCAAACGTATCCTGCCGCGCGGCCTGCTGGGGCGCAGCCTGCTGATCGTGCTGGTGCCGTTGGTTGCATTGCAGGCCGTGGCGTACACCGTGTTCTACGGCAGCCACCTCGATATCGTCAGCCGTCGCTTGACCGGTTCGATCGCTGGCGAAATCGCGCAGACCATCACGCTGGTCGAGAGCTATCCGGACGACACGCCCCGCCTGCTGCGTACGGCGTTCCAGAATTACGAGCTGGCTATGCGCCTGGCCCCAGACACAGTGATCGACGCGGACCGGCACACGAACAAGCTGGGACCGATGGATGACGACCTGGCCAGCGCATTGGCAGCGAAGGTCGCGCGACCGTTCGTGATGGATTGGGACGCCGACGCGCGCGCCGTGCTGGTACAAGTACAGCTCGATACCGGCGTGCTGCAGATCGAGGTGCCGCGCAAACGGCTGTATGCCAGCACGGTTTATATTTTCGTGCTGTGGGTACTCGGTACGGCGCTGGTGCTGTTTGGGGTAGCGTATCTATTCCTGCGCAACCAGGTGCGCGCCATCAAGCGCTTGGCCGCGGCGGCCGAGGCGTTCGGCATGGGGCGTGACCGCGGCCCCATCAAGCCGGAGGGCGCGACCGAGGTCCGCCAGGCCGCCGCCGCGTTCAACCGTATGCAGGCCCGCATTGTGCGCTTCCTGTCGCAACGGACGGAGATGCTGGCCGGCGTCTCACACGATTTGCGCACCCCCCTCACCCGGCTCCGCCTGGCGCTCGCCGTGCTGCCCGCCCACCCGGACCAGCGCGAGGATCTGGCGGACATGACGGCGGACGTGGCCGAGATGGAGCGCATGATTAGCGGCTATTTATCCTTTGCCCGGGGTGAAGGTGCGGAGCAGGCGCAGATGATCGACCTGTCGGCGTTGCTGGAGGACGTGGCCGGGGGTGCCCGCCGGGCAGGTGCGACGGTCGCGGTAGAGGCAGCGCCCGGCATCCTGCTGAACCTACGGCCGGACGCCGCGCGCCGGGCGGTGACCAACCTGGTCGACAACGCCCGTCGCCATGCCCGGCGCGTCTCGATCGGCGTGCTTCCGCAAGAGCGTAGCGTTCACGTGTTGATCGACGATGACGGCCCCGGTATTCCGCTTGAACGGCGCGAGGACGTGTTTCGTGCGTTCGAAAGCGGGCCCGATGGCGGCACCGGCCTTGGCCTCACCATCGCCCGAGACATTGCCCGCGCTCATGGCGGCGACATCGTGCTAGAGGATAGCCCGCTGGGCGGCCTGCGGGCGCGGCTGCGGCTACCGGTCTAAAGTGCTTTCCGACCAGGCTGCTCCACCTGGGCGGAAGTAGTACTCGCCAAACCTCAAAAACTAGAGCTCAAGCCGATCCACATTGGTCGGATTGGGCTTTAGGACCAGGGCCGGCGCAAACCGGCCCTGGTCTTAAAACTAAGCCGCCGTACTAGCTTTGCTTGCCAGTTGCTTCACCTCGTCCATCGCCTCGGTAAAGCGCGCGTTCAGCATGCCGAGCGCCTCGCCGTTGGAGCGCTGGATCAGGTCGGCCAGTTCCTTCATGTGCTTGACCGCACGCTCATAGGCGATCTTCATCAGCTCGGTTTGCTTGGCGGCCTTGGCCTGCGGAGTCTCCGGGCCGCTCAGCTCCTTCATCGTCTCGGTCATCTCCTGCATTGTCTGCTGCAGGATTTCCATGTGCCGGCGGGCGACCTTCTGGGCTCCCTCCAGCGCCACGCGGTTCGCGTTCGACAGCACTTCCATGTTCTTGCGGTGCGCGGCCATGATGCTTTCCATGTCCAGCATCGCGGGCATCTTCATCTCGCTGAACATGCGCGTGAATTCGTTCATCTTGGCCATGCCGTTTTCGATAGCGGTGCGGCCGGCTTCCTGAGCCTTTTCGGCCATTTGCTTCGTGTTGGCCTGCAAGGCCTGGCCGGCTTCTGTCATCTGCTTCGTGCCGGCCTGCATCGCCTCGGTCATCTGCTTGGTGCTGGCCTGCACGGCTTGGCCTGCCTCGGTCATCTGCTTCGTGCCGGACTGCACGGCGTCGGTCATCGGCTTGGTGGGGTCGGACATGGCGCGTCTCCTTGTTATAACGGTACCTTACACCCGAAGGGACGGGTCCGGGTCAATATCGCGTGGCACGTCCGGCACGAGGGCCGGCAGATCTTGCACGTCCGGCAGGTCGTTACCCGGCTGCGGGGCGCGGCCAGGCCACATTCCTTCCGCCTGGATCGCGCGATCGAGGCCCCGGTCCACCGCCGCCATTGTCGCCGCCAGGTCCGGGCTGTCGTCCTGCTCCCATGCCCGCAGCGCATACAGCCACAGTGCTAGCAAGCCCTGGGTCCGCAACGCCCCCAGCAACCCGCCGGACCGCAGCCCAGCCGCGTCCAGCAGCCACGCCATGCTGCGCAGCGTCGCGCCATACAGCAGGATGCTGGTCGCCGGGTCCGTGCGTAGGCTGGCCATCAGCGCCCGCACACCGTCGCGGTGTTGCTGCAGCGCATCGAACCGCAACATGATCATGTCGAACAGCCGCTCCCGCGCGGCCGGCTCGTTCGAGCCACCGGCCAGCGCCATCTGGTCCGCCACCACGCCAAAGCGCAGCAGCACCGCCACCTTGTCCGGGAACCGCGCCCGCACCCGGCCGAGCGGCAGGTCCGCATCGCGTGCGGCCTCCACCAAACTCACATCGAGCCAGCCGCGAAACGCGGCCTGGTCGAACACGGCTTTGATGACGGCTTGGTCGAGCGCTTGATCTTCCATAGCCCGACATTACCCGTCCTAGGCCGCATTACCAGGGATACGGGCTGTTACGATTTCGCGATCGTTCTTACGCGGCCGCTTTCGTGTCCTTCGGCCAGCGCCGGTGCAGCCAGAGCCAGTCCGCCGGCTGGTTGCGTATCCACCGTTCTAGCGTCGTGTTCACCGCGGCAGTCAGGGCATAGATGTCCGCATCGTTGTCGCCCGATGCCGGCATGGCCATGGGTGGCTCGCAGATTACCCGGAACCGCGCCGGGCCGAGCCGGACGACATGGATCGGGATAACCGGGCACCTGGACCGGAGCGCAAACGCCGCCAGCGCCGTCGTCGTCATGGCCGGACGGCCGAAGAATGGCACCGGAATCCCTTCGTTCAGCTTTTGGTCCACCAGCATACCCAAACGCCCCCCGGACCGAAGGTGTTTCATGGCCCCGACAGCGCCGGCTCTGCCCTTGGCAAACATGTTGAGGTCCGCGCCCACAGCGTCACGCCGCAACGACTGCACCAACCGGTCGGCGACCGCGTTCGTCGCGGGGCGGTAGAACCAGGACACATCCAGCCCGAATGCCGCGGCGACGGGAAATCCGATCTCCCAATTCGCGAGATGGCCCGTGAACAGCACCGCCGGTCCCTGCTGGGCCTTTAGCGCGACCAGCGTCGAGTCGTCCGCGCACTCCCACCCCGGCCCGGCGATGGTGCGGTGCAGGTCGCGCAAGTGCGGCAGTTCCGCGGCGGTACGGCCGAGGTTGTCCCACACGCCCCGCACGACCCGGCGGCGCGACGCTGAATCCAGCTCGGGCATGGCAAAGGCCAGGTTGTCGAGCGCCACGCGCGATACGGGCAGCCAGGGCCCAACTGTCCGGGCGACGGCACCGCCAAGGTTGGAAGACGTGACCGGACCCAGGCGACGCAGCAATCCGACGCACACTCGCAGGGCTGCAGCCTGGAGGTGGTCCTGCCAGCGCGCCGGCGGGTCTATGGCCGGCGTCGCGCCCGGCAACGCCCTAGACAGTCCCGGCCCGGTCCAGCCGCCGGAACGCCACGCGGCACAGCCCGATCCGCCGCTTGCGAAACCCAACGATCGAGGTACGGAAGTAGTCCTCGAAAAACTTCACAAGTTCCGGCCCGCGCGGTGACGCTTCAATCTCGGCCCGGTGCGCGCGCAGGCGGCGGAGCCATTCCCTAAGCGTCAGGATGTAATCGTCGGCACTAGCCGTCATGGCGGTCGGCTCGAACGTCATGCGCGACGCGGCAAAAATCTCAGACAGCAGCGGCAGGTCCGATTCCGGGAACACGTCAACCGGCACGATCTGTTCCGCATAGGCAGGGTCGATATCGGCCCAGTAGATGGTTTGCAGCGAAAGCTTGCCGCCAGGTTTCAGCCAGCGGGCGACCTGCTGGAAAAACTTTTCGTAGATCCGCAGCCGCTCGGCCTGGCTCATGCCGGGTTTTACGAAGTGCTCGAACGCGCCGATGCTGATTGCAGCGTCGTAGGGCCGCTTGGCGGGGAAGTTCTCGTAGCTGGTCAGATGGATGTTGACCTCCGGCAGCGCCAGCGCCTTCACGTAGTCGTACTGGTCCTCGCTAAGCGTAAGACCCGTGGCGTGGCTGATACCCCGGGCAGACGCGGCCCGGATTAACCCGCCCCAGCCGCAGCCAATGTCGAGCAGCCGCGATCCAGCCCCCACGCCGGCTGCATCCAGATGGTAGTTCAGCTTTGCCTGCTGCGCATCTTCGAGCGACGCGGCGCCGTCCCAGCAGGCGGCGCTATAGACAAGCATGGGATCGAGGATCATCGCGTAAATGTCCCGGCCGATATCATAGTGATAACTGATCGAGCTTTGCGACGCCCCGGCGAGCAGAGGTTCATTGAGGTCGGCTGAGACGGGCTGGGTGGACATTTGGGGGTCACCGGGCTGAGACAGAATCAAGAGTATTAGTGAGCAACGCGACGATGGCTAACCAGCCACGACGGAATAATCGTGAGCCGGTGCCGGGGCGTCCGGGTGCGCGTGCCCGTCTATCGCCACGCATCGAACGGCGTGTCAATCGACCGGCCTGGGCCTACTGACCGGAAAGGGATCCCTTGTTTTCGAAACTAGATACAGTGGCCGCAAGCTCCCGCGACCGTGCGGTCGCTGCGGCGATAGCGCGCGGAATTAGCGCGGGCCAAGCCGCGTCGGCCATCAGGACCGCCAGCGCCCGCTCCGTCGTGCCAGCGGGACTGGTCACCTGACGACGCAGCACGGCCGCATCCGCATCGCTTGCTGCCAGAAGCGCGCCCGACCCTGCAACCGTCACCCGCGCCAGCCGCCGGGCGAGCGGCGCGGGTAAACCTTCCTCGATCGCCGCCTGCTCCAGCAGCTCGGCCAACAGGAACACGTAGGCGGGGCCGCCGCCGGACACGGCCGTTACAGCGTCGATCATGCCCTCCTCGTCCACCCACTCAACCACACCCACGGCGCGCAGCAGCGCGTCGCACAGCGCACGCTGCGCAGGACTGACGCCGGGCCCGGCGCATGCGACGGTAATCCCCGCGCGGATCGCAGCCGGCGTGTTGGGCATGGCGCGCACGACCGGTCCGGTCAGGACGGCGCTCAGCCCGGCGATGGTGCGTCCGGCCATGATCGACAGCGCGACCCCGCCAAAGCGGGCCAATCCTGGCAGCACTGCGCCCGCCATTTGCGGCTTCACAGCCAGGATCACGCACGCCGGATCGAACCCGGCCGGCACCGACTCTGCGTTCGGCACCACTGTCACTGCCGGGCCCGTCAGGGCACGCGTTGGCGCCGGGTCGATCACCACGACCTGCGACACCCCCGCTTCCACCCAGCCGGACAGCATGGCACTGCCCATCGCCCCGCCCCCCACGAGCAGCAGCGGTGGCAGCATCAAGCTTCGCCCACACACTCCAGCATCGCGGCCTGCAATGCATCTTCCGGCGTCTTGCCGCCCCACAGTACGAATTGGAAGGCCGGGTAGAACCGCTCGCACTCGGTGATTGCGATATCGACCATATCCTCAAGCGATTCAGCGCTGGCCGCCGACGCACCGCGCAAGAGCACGCTATGCCGGAACAATGGCATGCCATCGTCGCTATCCATGCCGAAATGGCCGATCCACAGCTTTTCGTTGGCCAAAGCCAATAGCTCGTACAGCGCCGTCCGTTGCTGCGCCGGCACTTTTAGATCAAAGGCGCAGGTGAAGTGCATCGCGCTGATTTCACGCGACCAACTGAAGTACAGCCCGTAATTGCACCACTTACCGGGCGCTTCAGCCGCCATCTCACTGTCATTGCGGCGATCGAACGCCCACTCGTTGGCGACGATCACCTGCTCGACAACATCGAGCGGGTTGACGGCAATTTCGGCTTGAAAAGAATTGAGGGTGGACATGCCAAACTCTCCCCATGGCGGGCGGCACCAGGGCTGGTACCCAGACCGCGACTCGCAGCAACGCTTAGACTACCGGGCACCCATTCTAGGCTACAAGGGCCGGTGCGGTCCTACGCCAGACCGTCACCGCAACGCAACATTCCAGTCACACTTGCGGCTGCATGGATCCGGATGCGCCCGAGCCCGGCGGCATGGCGGCGGGTGTCACTTCGGACGGTGACGTTTCGGCAGCCGGATGCTGCGCCGCACCTGGGCCGCCCGGCGGACGCGGCAGGGCTGCGGCGTCCACTTCTGACGCGCCCGCGCTTGGCCCAGTCCCGCCGAGCTTTGCTTCCAGCGCCGCCACCCGCGCCTCCAGGGCTTCCTGCCCGGCGCGGGCATTGGCGGCCATGTCCTGCACAGCCTCCATATCCTCACGCCGCACCAGGTCCAGCTTACGCAGGGCCTCGTCCACCCGGGCACGGACCAGCGTCTCCGCCTCGTCCCGCACGCCGGCCAGAGCCGATAGGGCACCGCCGGCCACGCCGGCCAGGTCGTCGAAAAAGCGGGGTCGGTCGGCCATGGCGCGTACTCCGTAATTACCGGCTTCAATTATGGTGCGCCGTAGGGGCTATGTCAGCCACCTGCCCCGGCCTATACGCGGGTGATGATTGTCATCACCGGCGGTGCCGGCTTTATCGGCTCCAACCTGCATGCCGCCCTGGTGTGGCAGGGCGAGGCACCTGTCGTGGTGGACACGCTGGGCCATGCTGGGCAGTGGCGCAACCTCGCCCGGCACCCACCGGCCCAGCTGGTACACCCGGAGGCGCTCGATGCATTTTTAGCCGCCGCCCCGCCGATCGACGCCATCGTGCACATGGGCGCGATCAGCGATACGACGGCGACGGATGGCGATTTGGTGTGGGCCACCAATGTCGAGCTGCCCTGGCGGCTGTTCCAGTGGTGCGCCGCGCATGGCACGCGGTTCATCTACGCCAGCAGTGCTGCAACCTATGGCGACGGCGGTGCCGGGTTCGATGACGATCCGGGCCGGCTGCAGCTGTTGCGCCCGCTCAACCTGTATGGCTGGACAAAGCACGCCTTCGATCTACGCGTGCACGCCCATGCCGGGCCCCGGCCACCGCAATGCGTGGGGCTTAAGTTCTTCAACGTCTATGGCCCGAACGAGCACCATAAGGGCCACATGATCTCGGTCGTGAAGGTGAAGTTCGACGAGGTTACGGCCGGGCAGCCGGCCCGGCTGTTCAAGTCCGCCCGCCCGGACGTCGCCGACGGCGCGCAGGCGCGGGATTTCATCCATGTGGATGACGTAGTGCGGGTCCTGCTGTGGCTGCTGTCTCATCCAGAGGTGAACGGCTTGTACAATCTAGGTTCCGGCACCGCGCGCACCTACCTCGACCTCGCGCACGCCGTATGTGACGCCGCCGGGCGGCCGCGAGCGGTGGAGTTCGTGCCGATGCCGGCAGCGCTAGCCGGCCAGTACCAAAGCTTTACGGAGGCGCGCATGGATCGATTGCGCGCCCAGGGCTACGACGCGCCATTCCTTTCCCTGGAAGACGGCATCGCCCGTTACGTGGCCTTGCTTGCCGGACCGGAGCACTCCGTATGATCGCGACGCTGGTCTATCCGCGCATCGACCCGGTGCTGCTCCACCTCGGGCCGCTCGCCATCCGCTGGTACGCGCTGGCCTACATCGTGAGCCTGCTGCTAGCCTGGCGCATCCTCCGCCGCCTGGTGCGCCTCGGGCCCGCGGTCGCGACCGAATTGCAGGTGGACGACTTCCTGACCTGGGCCACGCTCGGCGTCGTGATCGGCGGGCGGCTCGGCTATGTGCTGTTTTACCAGCCGTCGCAGTATCTGGCCGACCCGCTCAGCGCGCTGATGGTCTGGCAGGGCGGCATGAGCTTCCATGGAGGGGCGCTCGGCGTTGCCGTGGCGATCATCTTATTTTGCTTGCAGCGCGGCATTTCGACGGTGGGTTTCGCCGACCGGCTGGTGGTGGTGGCGCCGATCGGGCTGTTCCTGGGCCGGCTGGCGAACTTCATCATTGGCGAGCTGTGGGGCCGGGTGGCGCCCGATGTGCCATGGGCCATGGTCTTCCCCGGCGCCGGGCCGGAGCCGCGCCACCCAAGCCAGCTCTACCAGGCCGGAATGGAGGGCCTGCTGCTGGGCCTGCTGCTGGCGGTGCTGTGTTCGCGTCCTGCGATGCGGGCCCGGTTCGGCATGTTGTCGGGCGTGTTCCTGATCGGCTACGGCGTAGCCCGCAGCGTGGGTGAACTGTTTCGCCAGCCCGATGCGTTTCTGAATTTCCTGTACGGCGGCACCACGATGGGCCAACTGCTGTCCATCCCGATGGTGCTGGGCGGCCTGGCGTTGATCCTAACCGCCCGGCTCCGCCCAGCCTGAGATGGAGCGGCTGGACCAATTCATGGCCCGCGCCAACGCCGCCTATTACGCGACGCACGACCCGTTTGCCGATTTCACGACGGCGCCTGAGATCACGCAGGTCTTCGGCGAGCTGCTGGGCGCCTGGGCGGCGGTGCAATGGCGAGCGATGGGGCAGCCGGACCCGGTTGTACTGGTAGAGGCTGGCCCTGGCCGCGGCACGCTGATGGCCGACGCCTTACGCGCCGCCGCGCTGATGCCGGGGTTCCGGGCGGCGCTGCAGGTCCACTTTATCGAGACGTCACCCCGCCTCCGCACGATCCAGGCCGCCGCCGTACCGGGTGCGGTGTGGCATGACACGCTGGACAGCGTACCGGCCGGGCCCATCCTCTTGCTGGCCAACGAGTTCCTAGACGCCCTGCCGATCCGCCAATTCGTGCAACGCGGCAACGATTGGACCGAGCGCTACGTCCAGGACGGCACCCTCGTGGAGCTACCGCCAGAGCACTTTCCGCCCAGCCTGCTTCACCTGGGCGGAAGCAGTGCTGGCCAAACCTCAAAAACTAGAGCTCAAGCCGACCCACTTTGGCCGGATTGGGCTCAAGGTGAGGGTTCGAGCCTGCTGGGGACCGCGAGCCCGGCAGGCCCCCACCCTATCCTCCCCCATGAGCGGAGGACGGCGCCCGGCGACGCCTTGGTCTTTGAAGTCAACGAAGCCGCTCTCGCCTTCGTCGGCGCCGTTACGCAGCGGGTCTCCGCGCAGGGCGGCGCGGCCCTGTTCATCGACTACGGCCCGGCCCGCTCCGCACCCGGCGATAGCTTGCAGGCATTGCGCCATGGCACGCCCGCCAGCCCGTTCGATGCACCGGGCGAGGCCGATCTGACGGCGCATGTCGACTTCGAAGCGCTCGCAACAACCGCTCGCGCCGCTGGGGCAACCGTGTACGGGCCGCGCGCGCAGGGGCTTTTCTTGGCCGGGTTGGGCCTGTTTCAGCGCACGGGCCGCCTCGCCGAACGCCAGCCTGCCGCGAAGGCCGCGGCACTCATCCAGGCCGCCCAGCGCCTGGCGGAGCCGGACCGGATGGGGCGGCTGTTCCAGGCTCTTGTGATACAGCACCCCTCGCTTCCGCCGCCCCCAGGATATGCATGACCCCGCTCACCGGCCCGCTCGCACTACGCCACGGCTTCTTCACCCGCGTGGGTGGCGTCAGCACCGGACCGTATGCGAGCCTGAATTGTAGCGTCTCGGGTGGAGACGACCCGACCACCGTAGTTATAAACCGTGACCGGGTGCGGCAGTATCTGCAGGCGACCCTGCTGGTGGGCGTGAACCAGGTTCATGGCGCGGTTGTCGCTACCGTCACGGGCGCGTGGGACGGCCCCTCTCCCCAGGCCGACGCCATGGTCACCACGGTGCCTGGCGTGGCACTCGGTGTGGTCACCGCCGACTGCACCCCCGTGCTGCTGGCGGGCAACGGCGTGATTGGTGCCGTCCATGCCGGGTGGCGCGGTGCCGTCGCTGGCGTGCTGGAGGCGACCGTCGCCGCGATGCAGGCGCTCCGCCCCGGGGCGGTCACCGCCGTAATCGGCCCCTGCATCCGTCAGCCCAGCTACGAGGTATCGGCCGATTTGCGCGACGCCGTGCTGGCGCACAACCGGGCGCATGAACAGTTTTTCGCCACGGGACGGCCGGGGCGCTGGCAATTCGACCTCGCCGGCTACTGCGCCGCGCGCCTGGCTGGCACGACCACGACGATCTTGAATGCCGACACGGCGGCCGAGCCGGACCGGTTCTGGAGCCATCGCCGCCGCACCCTGGCCGGCGGCGGCCCGATCGGGCATCAAATCAGCGCCATCGTGCTATGAGCTGGATGGTAGATGGGAGGGTCGGATGGGGCCGTACATGGGCTTATTCTTACTGGTGTTCCTTTTGGCCGCGCTGGTCAGCTGTGTCCTGTAGGGCGCCGGTCCTTTGCCTGGCACTCTGCCTGGGGCTAGGCGCGTGCGGGACGCTGCCGCAGCCCTTCCTGGGCCGCCCCGGCGCCACGGCGGAACGGCTCTCGCAACCGCCGCCCAGCCGGCTCACCATCCCGGTGCCCAGCCAGTCGATGCTGAACGACGCCGGTGCCGCCAACTGGGCCTCCGCCATGGCGGAGGCCCTGATTGCTCAAGACATCCCCGCGGTCACCGGCCTACGCGCGCGCCAGAAAGAGTGGACGCTGACATTGGATGCCGTTTTGCGCGGCCAGGACGTCGTCCCAAGCTACACCGTGCGCAACCCGGCCGGCGAGATCATGGGCGTGTCCGAAGCGCCGCCCATCCCGGCGGCGAACTGGGCCACGTCCGATCCGGGCATGCTGCAGGCCGCAACCAAAAACGCGGCCCTGGGCGTCGTCTCGCTACTCGGCCGGATCGAGGCGGCGCAGAAGCAATCCGATCCCAATAGCCTGCTGAACCGCCCCGCCCGCGTCTGGTTCACCGGCGTGACCGGGGCACCCGGCGACGGTGATACGAGTCTTGCGGCCCAAATGCGCACAAAGCTGACCAACCTCGGCATCGTCGTACAGGATGACGCCAAAGGCGCGGATTTCTCCCTGGCCGGCACCGTCGCGACCGTTCCGGGTTTGGCCGGCACAATCCGGATCGAGGTGCAGTGGACCATCGCCGACGGAAAAGGCGAGCGCGGCCGCATCTTGCAGCTGAACGAGGTGCCGCCGGCCACCGTAAACCGGTTCTGGGGTGACGTGGCGGTGGTGGTGGCCGCCGAGGCGTCGGTGGGCGTGCGCGACGTGATCGTCAATGCGGGCGGGCGCAAGCCAGGGGGCAAACCCGGCGAGACTTAGCCCTGCTAAACTTAACCCGGCATCTAATGCGCTGTTGACGTCGGCGTGACAGCGCCGGGCCAGCCCGCTACACCCCCGCCAACAGTCCAGGACGCTGCCTCCTATGAAGATCGTCGCCTGCAACAGCAACCGCCCTCTGGCCGAGGCGGTGGCGGCGGCCCTCGGGCTGGAGCTGGCCCGGGCCTCCGTGCGCCGCTTTGCCGACATGGAAGTGTTCGTCGAGATCCATGAGAATGTCCGGGGCGAGGACGTGTTCGTGATCCAAAGCACGAGTTTCCCAGCCAACGACAACTTAATGGAATTGCTGATCACGCTCGATGCGTTGCGCCGCGCCTCCGCCCGGCGGGTCACGGCCGTCATCCCCTATTTCGGTTATGCGCGGCAGGACCGTAAGGCCGGGCCGCGCACGCCGATCAGCGCCAAACTGGTCGCGAATTTGATCACCGAGGCCGGGGCCAACCGCGTGCTGACGATGGATCTGCACGCTGGGCAGATCCAGGGATTCTTCGACATTCCGGTTGATAATCTGTACGCCGCCCCGCTGTTCACGACCGACATTGCCGAACGCTACAGCGGCCAGGAGATCATGATCGTCAGCCCCGACGTGGGCGGCGTGGCCCGCGCCCGGGCGCTTGCCAGCCGGCTGAATTGCGACCTGGCCATCATCGACAAGCGGCGGGAGCGCGCAGGCGTCAGCGAGGTCATGAACGTGATCGGCGACGTGCGCGGCCGGTCATGCATCCTGGTCGACGACATCGTTGATAGCGGCACGACGCTGTGTACCGCATCGGCTGCGCTGATGGCGCGGGGTGCCGCGTCGGCCAGTGCCTATTGCACCCACGGCGTCTTGTCTGGCGCAGCGGCCGCGCGTGTCGCGGCGTCGCCGCTTCAATCCATGACCATCACCGACAGCATTCTGGCGACGGAGGCGACGGAGGCGGCACCCAACATGCGCGTCTTCACCATCGCGCCGCTGCTGGCCGAAGCCATGCAGAGGATCAGCGACGAAAGCTCCGTCAGCTCTCTGTTCGATTGATGACCGGGGTGATTACGCCGCGCGCCTTCTGGTTCCTCCGGCACGGTCAGACCGACTGGAACGCGCAGAACCTGTCGCAAGGCGCGCTGGATATCCCGCTCAACGATGCCGGCATAGCGCAGGCGCATGACGCCGCGGGCCGGCTGCGGAACCGGGGCATCCGCACGATCGTCAGCTCGCCCCTCCTACGCGCCCGGCGCACGGCGGAGGTTGCCGGCGATGCGCTGGGTCTGCCGGTCACGACCGACCCTGATCTGCGAGAGGTTGCGTTCGGCGTGCAGGAGGGCCAGCCCATGGGCGACTGGTTCGACCATTGGCTGGCCGGCCACACGACGCCGCCGGGTGGGGAGACCTTCGCCGAGCTGGGCGCCCGCGGCGTCACTGCCCTCAATCGCGCCCTGCTGCTGGAGGCGCCGGTGCTGATCGTGGCCCATGGCGCGCTGTTCCGTGCCTTGCGCGGGCACATGGGCCTGCCAACCGGCACCCGCACCGCCAATGCCAAACCGTATTTCTGCGAGCCCGGCCAACCCTGGGCTCTCACGGAAGGCTGATGCGCATCCTCTATTCCCACCGTATCCAATCCCGGGACGGGCAAAGCGTGCATGTAGAGGAACTGATCGCCGCCCTGCGCAACGCCGGGCACGAGGTGTTGGTGGTGGGGCCCAGCTTCTACGACGATAGCGGCTTTGGCGGTGAGAGCGGCACCGTGGCTCGCCTCCGCCGCTTGCTGCCCGGCGCACTCGGCGAGGTGGCGGAGCTGGGTTACAACCTACTCGCCTACCGCCGCCTGTCGGCCGCCGCCCACGCGTTCAAGCCGGACCTGCTGTACGAGCGCTACAACCTCTACTACCTGGCCGGCGCTTGGCTCGCACCCCGGCTGGGCGTGCCCTACTACCTCGAAGTCAACTCACCCCTGGCGGCAGAGCGCAGCGCGTTCGGCTCACTCCGCCTGCAACGCCTGGCGCACGCGCTGGAGCGTCGCACATGGCGCACCGCCACGCGCGTGTTGCCGGTAACGCACGTGCTGGCAGACATCGTGACCGCCGCCGGTGTGACGCCGGACCGGGTGCGGGTGGTGCCGAACGGGGTGGTGCTGGACCGCTTTCCGGCACAAACGCGCGCCAGGTCCGGCAAAGTGACGCTCGGCTTTGTCGGCTTCGTGCGCGACTGGCATGGGATGGACGGGCTGATCCGGCAAATGGCGGCCGGGGATAGCCGCACGGCCCTCACCCTGGTCGGCGATGGCCCGGTGCGGGCAGAGCTGGAGCAACTGGCCGCCAGCCTCGGACTGGGGGACCGCGTCCACTTCACCGGGACCGTCCCGCACGAGCAGGTTCCGGCGGAGGTGGCGCGATTCGACATCGCACTGCAGCCCAAAGTGACCGCGTATGCGTCGCCACTGAAGATCTTCGATTACATGGCCGCCAGCCGCGCCATCGTCGCACCGGACCAGCCAAATATTCGCGAAGTGCTGACCCACGAGGTAACCGCGCTGCTGTTCGACCCGGCCGAACCCGGTGCGATTTGGGCCGCCATCGCCCGGCTAGTGGCGGAGCCCGCCTTACGTGACCGCCTGGGCCAAGCCGCGCGGGCGGCGCTGGAGGCAGCGGACTACACTTGGTCCGGCAACGCCCGGCGCATTACTGCCTGGGCCGCCGCCGAACCGGGCTGATCCTCTATTTCGTCGCTGGGGCGAGTTTGTCGAACAGGATCGTGGCTGCTTCCACGCACGCCTTCATCGGCTCGTCTGCCGCGCATTTGATGTCGGCCCGGGCGTCGCCGCGCCGGAACTCGAACCGGGCGGCGCGGCCGCCTTCCATCATGTGGTGCATCATCCGGTCGCGCGGGCCCTCTGGCCCACCCCGGCCCTCATGCCGGCCTTCCATGGCGGGGCGGGGCGGGGCGGGCGGGTCATTAGCAGGCGGTGGGGGCGCAGGCTGGGCAGCCGCGATGCCGGCCGAAAGCAGTGCAAAGCCCGCGAGGGCGAGTGGTAAAAAGCGCATCAGCACGTCCTGGGTTAGGGTGGGTATGAACATCGTACGGGCTATTCCCGCCCCAACCCACGCCAGGCCGATCTCGACGTGAAACCTTTACTAACGAAAACCCGGTAGGGACGGCTGGCACCTGCCTGTACGGTAGGTGCGACACGGAGCTTTAGACCCATGTTCGTCTCGCGTCGTTGCGTCATGGCCGGGGCAGCCGCCCTACCACTAGTGTCGATCGGCAAGGGTCTGGCAGCGGACCTGTCGTTCAGGTTCGCGACCAACATGGTGCCCGAACACCCAATGAACGTTCGCGGTCAGCAGGCGTGCGACCGCATTAACGCTGGAACGAACGGGGCGGTGCAGATCAAGCTGTTCCCCAACAGCCAGATCGGCCCGGACGGCCTGGTCCTGGACCAGCTGGTGAAGGGGGGCGTCGAGTTCTTCCTGATGGCCGGGTTCGTCATGTCGTCCGTCGTGCCCAAGGCGTCCATCAATGGCATTGGCTATTCGTTCAAAGATTACGGCCAAGTGTGGTCCGCGATGGACGGCAAGCTCGGCGCATTCATCCGGGCGGAAATGGCCGGCCGCGGTTTGATCGCCATGGACCGGATTTGGAACGCTGGCTTCCGGCAAACTACCAACAGCCTGCGTCCCATCCGGACCCCTGCCGACTTGAAGGGCATGACCGTGCGCGTGCCCGTCAGTCCGCTCTGGACGAGCATGTTCCAGGCGCTTGGCGCCACGACCACGTCACTCGATTTCAGCAAGGTCTATACCGCGCTGGAGACACAGCAGGTCGACGCACAGGAAAACGCACTGGCCGTCGTGCAAGCCTCCAAGTTCTATGAAGTGCAGAAGTTCTGCACGCTGACCAACCATATCTGGGATGGCAAATGGGTCGTGGCGAACGAGCGAATGTGGAAAGCGCTCTTACCTCGGCACCGGGAGATCATCGCCGCCGAATTCAATCGTGCCGCGACCGACGAACGCGCGGACCTCAACCGCATGAATCCCGAGCTGCGCGGTGATTTGGCGGAGACAGGGTTGCTGATCAATAATGTGGATACCGGAGAGTTCCAGCGCACGCTTCACACTGCCGGCTTCTATGCCCAGCAACGCCAACTGTATGGTGAGACGGCGTGGAACCTGTTGCAGGACCATGTCGGGGCGCTGACTTAAGCGTCCGCGACGTCGATGGACGTTTCGCTGCGAAGAATTTGGAGCAGTCTACAAATTCAGTAGTCATTTCTAATAGTGATATGAAAATAGAGCATCGTACGTACGTTAACTCTGAATTTAGAGGCGGGACTAGCCATAAGAGTTAATTGAATTTCCTACACTAGCGAATTTTGTGTCGCCCACAGTTAACGTGTTATTTTGCTTTATTCGAATTCGGGAAGACCCAGCCCGTTGTGGGACAGCACGTTCCAAGCGCTGGGCAGCGCACCCGCCCGGCTCGAGTTTTCGGACATCTATGGCGCACTGACGTAACGGCTTGCCCCCGGTGCCGGCTTCCACTATGCCACCGGCTGCGCTGGCACCCCTGGAGGCCAGTGCTCTTTGTTTCAGGAGCAAGCATACCGTGGCCAATTTCGTGACGATTGAGGCCGAGGCGCGCGACCGGGCCGGTAAGGGGGCAGCACGCGCAACTCGGAGGG
>JANONC010000092.1:0-18495 GCA_031420655.1 Rhodospirillales bacterium
TCGACGGCGGCCGGGTCCGTCGGCAGTTTCGTGGGGCAGATCGGGCGCATTCTTGGCTGCCGCACCGTGGGCCTGACGGGGGATGACCAGAAAGTAGCGCGCTGCCGGGAGCGGTACGGGTATGATGCGGCGTACAACTACCGCACGGCCGACCTCGCGACGGTCTTGCCCAACCCGGTAAATGTCTATTTCGATAATACCGGCGGTTCCGTGCTGGACCTGCTGCTGCGGCGGATGGCACTCGGCGGCCGGGTCGTGCAGTGCGGCACAGCAGCCAACCAGGCTTGGGACCCGCCCCCCACCGGCCCCCGGGTGGAACGGGAAATCCTGACCCGGCGCTTGCAATGGGCTGGCTTCGTCATCTTCGACCACGCCGCCCGGTTCGCAGAGGCGAGCGAGCAACTCGCCGCCTGGTACAATAACAGCCAGCTTCAGTACGACGAAGATGTGTCGGACGGCATTACCCACGCGCCCGGTGCCATCGCGGCGCTGTATGACGGGCGCAATACGGGAAAGAAACTGATCTACGTCGGTTAGAGCCGCGCCCGGATGTCGCGCCAGGCTTCCTCCAGCGCCGGGCGGAAGGCGGGGGCGGCGATGGCGATCAGTGCCTCCGCCCGGTCATGCACGCACAGGCCGCGCAGGTCTGCGGTCCCGTGTTCGGTCACGACCACGTCCACGTCATTGCGCGACAGCGACACAATGCCATCGTCTAGCCGCGGCACGATGCGCGATTGCGCCGGACGGCCATGGCTGGCGGGCAGGGCAACGATGCTGAGGCCGCCCTGCGACACGCGGGCACCCCGCGCAAAATCCGGTGCGCCGCCGGCACCACTGACCGCCTGCCCGTCCGCTGTCTCCAGATTGGCCTGGCCCCACAAATCAACCGCCAGGGCGGAGTTGACGGCGCGAAACCGCGGCAGCGCCGCAAGGGTCCGCAAGTCGTGCGTCATATCGCACCCGGTCACCACCGGCCCGGACAGGCCGTTCAGGCGCTGGTACAACGCGGGCGATCCCACCCACACGCAACTTGTGGGAACCGAACGGGGATCGATCGCACCTGACATCCACAACTCCAGCGCGCTATCGGCCAGCATGCCGGAATGCAGGCGCAGGCCGCGCCGGTCATGCAGCAAACCAAACAGCGCGTCGGGCACCTTGCCGAGGCCCACCTGGATCGTGCAGCCATCCCCGATCAGCGCCGCGATGTGCCCGGCAATGGCAGTCGCCGTGGCACTGGCCGCCCCCACGACATAGCCCCGCGGCGGGAACGCCACCTCTACTGCCGCATCGAAAAGATCACAGGGCAGCGCGGCTGCCCCCGGCATGGCGGGGAGCATGGGGTTGACCAGCGCTACCGTGCGCCGGCTGCGTGCCTGTACCAGGGGCGTGAACTCGACGGCTGGGCCCAGCGAGCATAGGCCGTCCTGCGGCACCGCCACATGCACGATGCACACATCCGGGGCCACACGCTCCGCCACGTGGCGGACGAAGCCGGCATAGCTCAGCGGCAAATGCCGGAAGCGCCCGGCCGCCTGCGCCGCCCGTAGCCCGGGCTGCATGAACAAACCCGTGGCGATCGCAGTGGGGTCCAGCCCCGTCATGTCCCATGGGTTAATACCGGGCACGAAGCTGTTGAGCAGGTGCAGCCCGGCCGTCAGCCCCGGATCGGCACGCCACGCGTCAAGCAACGCCGACGGCTCACCTGCCGAACCCGGCACATACACGAGCTGACCGGGTTCGAAGCTGCTGGCCAGGCCGGCCAGGGTTAGCCGCGGGACGTTAGCCCATGCTGGCATGGGAACCGTGCCGGGCCAGCACGGCCTGAGCCTGTTTGAAGTGCGGCATGTCCAGCATGGCACCATCCAGGCCGACGGCACCCACGCCAGGGTTGGCGGCAAACGTCTCGATCACCCGGCGCGCATGCGCCACGGCCTCTGGCGAGGGTAGGAATGCCTCGTTGATGACGGGTGCCTGGTCCGGGTGGATGGCGATCCGGCCGGTGAACCCTTCCGCCGCCGCCGCTTCCGATGACCGGCGCAGCCCCGCCGTGTCGCGAAAATCGGCATACAGCGTCTCGACCGGCTCCACCCCCGCCGCGCGTGCGCCCAGCAGGCACAGCGAGCGCACCATTTGATAGGTGAACGCCCACCCGCCGGACGCAGCCTGGTTGGTGCTGGCGCCCACGGCCGTGCTCAGATCCTCGGCACCCCAGGTGAGGCCATACAGGCGGGGCAGAGCGGCCTGCGCATAATCGCCCAAGCGGAACGGCGCACGGGCGGTTTCGGTTGCCACCGGCATAATGCGGATAGGACCGGCCACGCCGTCCCGCGCCTCCAGCACGTCCAGCATGTGATGGAGGCGCAGCACATCCGCCGGGCCGTGTACTTTCGGCACGACGATGCCATCGGGTGCAGCCTGCACGATGGCGGCCAGGTCCACGACACCGCCCTCGTCCAGCGGATTGATCCGCACCCACAGCCCAGGTGACCTGGGTCCGGGGTGGGCGCGCAGGAACGCCGCGACCATCTCGCGTGCCACCGGCTTGCGTGCCGGGGCCACTGCATCCTCCAGGTCCAGGATCAGCGCGTCGGCACCGGACGCCAGGCCGCGGGCCAGCTTGCGCTCGCTGTCGCCTGGCACGAACAGGAACGAGCGGATCGTCATGGTGCCGGGCTTTCCGCAGGGCTGGGCCGCCGCAGCTGCAGGCCGGAGCGCTTGCAATGCGCCACCAGCTCGTTTCGCTGGTTGTACGCGCGGTGCATGAACGTCACGATGCCGGCATTGGGCCGGGACTTGGACGCGCGCAGCTCCAGCACCTCCGTCTCGATCCGCAGCGTATCACCATGGAACACCGGCACCGGAAAGCGCACCTCGTCCCAGCCCAGATTGGCGACGGCCGTGCCGAGAGTGGTATCGCCGACCGAGATGCCGACCATGAGGCCGAGCGTGAAGGCGCTATTGACCAGGCGCTGGCCAAACTCGGTCTGCGTGCGGCAATATTCTTCGTCCAGGTGCAGCTGGGCCGGGTTGTGGGTCATGCAACTGAACAGGACGTTGTCGGTTTCGGTGATGGTCCGGCGGATCGGATGGTTGAACGTTTGACCCACGTGTAGCTCATCGAAGTACAAACCTGCCACGCGACGCCTCCCGTTTTTTGAGAATCTAATTCGCTTGCCCATTGTACGCTAGCTGTTTAATTCTCAGGGCGAAGCCGGAACAATCGGCGGTTTAGGGGACGCCAAGCAGATGCCGGATGCGTCGCCGCAGGCGGAGAGCAGGCCAGGCGGTGCCGATGAGGGCGAGCTGTTTGCCTGGGTCGCATCGGTGTGCGGCGGTCCAGTGACGCGAACCGTCCCAGCCTCAGGCGGGAACCGGTGCCGGTCGTGGTCTGTCGATGCGGGCGGCCGGGAGGTTTTCTTGCGCTATGCCCCGCCCCGCCCGCCGGGTGCCGAACCCTATACGGTGCAGCGCGAGGCGGATGTGTACCGCGCCATCGCCCAATCCGGCGTCCAGGCTCCCGCTTTGCTGGGGCAGCACCCGGTGCATCAGGCCATCCTGACGACGCGCGCCCGCGGCATTGCGGAGTTCCGGCATCTACGGGACCCGGCCGCCAAGCAAGTCATTGCCGCCGAGCTGATGGACAACCTGGCCCGGCTGCACCGCATGGACGCACGCACCATCCATCTGGCCGGCGGTGCCACCGGCCCCCGCATCGCTGCCCACGTGCAGGCCGAGCTGGCGGTGTGGGAGGCGATGTACCACGAGGCAGGCGCGACCGACCCGCTGCTCGACCTAGTCTTCCGCTGGCTGCGCGCGGCACTTCCTGATCCGTCCGGACCCATCGTCTTGGTGCATGGCGACGCCGGACCCGGTAATTTCCTATTTGAGGACGGCCGGCTGACCGCGCTCATTGATTGGGAACTCGCGCACCTTGGCGACCCGATGGAGGACCTAGCGTGGTTTTCCATGCGTTGCGTGATGGAGCCGGTGCCGGATTTTGCCGCCGCCGTTCGGTCGTATGAACAATACTCCGGCACGACGGTGGACCGGGCGCGGGTGCTCTACCACCGGGTGCTCGTATCTACCCGCGTGGTGGTGATCCGCCACCGGAATGTGACTGGTGAGCCTGCGCACACGATCGTCTCCCGCGCGCTGAACCGCCGCTTGCTGACCGAGGCGCTGGCGGATGCGGCCGGCGTGACGCTGTCTGTCACGCCCCCCGTGGAGCAGCCGCCCACGCCCCGCACGGGGTTGTTCGATCACATGCTGGAGGGCCTGCGCGACCCGATCGTGGCACGCAGCACCGACCCGCGCGTGATTGCCACGGCGAAGGATGCGGCCAAGGTCGCCAAGTATCTGCAGGCCTGCGACCGGTACGGTGCCGCGCTGGCAGCAGCGGAGCAAGCAGCGCTGGACACCCTGCTAGGTCCGGATGCCACGCCGGCCGCGCTGCAGGCTGCCGTTTGCGACGGGACGCATTCGTTCGAGGCGTTGCTGCAAGTTTTCGCGGGCCAAGCCGCGCGGCAGGCCCAGCTGGCCGCGGCCGCATCCGGCGGCATCGCTGCCCGCCACTACCCCCCACTGTGATAGACCCGGCATGACCCAATCCGCACCCGTGTTCACGCCCCCCCGCTTCACGCCGCGCGATGACGATTTCCATTTCGAGCAGATGGGCAACCGCTGGTGGATGACCGAGACGAGCTGGTTCTCGTTTTGCCATCCGGAGCGCAAGCTTGGCGGCTGGCTCTACACCATGGCCCGGCCCAACATCGGCACGGTCGCGGGTGGTGCGTGGGTGTGGGACGGGGCGGCGCACCTGCCGTGGGAGGTGCCGTTTTCCGCCAACTACACCGCGCTTCGCCTGCCGCGGGACCAGAACCTGTCTCACATCACCCTGCCGACCGGTGTATCGATCCAGGTGCTGGAGCCGTGTACCCGCTACGCGCTGGGCTTCGACGGAGGTGAGCGGTGCAGCATGGCGCTGGAGTTTGCAGGCGTGATGCCACCCCGGCCATTGCGCCGCGCCGGGTCACCGTTCGGGTCGGCCAGCCATTTCGACCAGTTCGGACGCGTGACGGGTACCTTGACGCTGGGGGGCGAGCGCATCGCGATCGATTGCCTGGCCATGCGCGATCGCTCCTGGGGACCGCGGCCGGAGCACCGGCCACACAAAAGCGCCTATGTGACGGGTATCGCCAGCCCTGACTGCGCGTTCCTGGCCGTCACCGCCTGGCGCGATGGTGTGGAAGAGATCGCGTACGGCTTTATGACCATGGACGGCGAGACCTCGGATTTGCAGGGCGGCACCCGCCAATTGGAGCGCGACCCGCACGAGGGCTGGGTTACGCGCATTACGATCGAGGGTATCGATGAGCGCGGCCGCACGCTGCTGGCGACCGGCACCCGCCTGTCCGGCATCACCATCAACCGCCATACCTTCATCGATAATAACGGCCTGATCGCCTGGACGATCAACGGCCAGGCCGGCCATGGCGAAGACCAGGACATGTGGCCTGTGCACGATTGGGCCGATTTCCGCCGCAGCGCGCGGGTCTGACCGGCATGGCACTCCCGCCCCCTTCTTCGCTCCCGTTGGATGGTGTGACGGTGCTGGACCTGAGCCAGATCTATAATGGCCCATACGCCACCTTCCTGCTTGCCATGGCGGGGGCACGCATCGTCAAGGTGGAGCCGCCGGGCGGCGAGAGCCTGCGGCGGCGCGGCGTCGTGGGCGGTGCGGCACTGCCGTTCGCGATGCTGAACGGCTGCAAGGAGAGCCTGATGCTCGACCTCAAGACCGACGCGGGTAAGGACGTCCTGCGGCAACTGGCGATGCAGGCGGACGTGGTGGTGGAAAACTTCGCGCCGGGCGTCATGGATCGGCTGGGGCTGGGTGCCGCGGCGCTGCAGGCGGCCAACCCACGCCTGATTTATGCACAAAGCTCCGGGTTCGGCAGTAGCGGGCCCTATCGCGACTACCCGGCGATGGACCTGACCGTACAGGCCATGGCGGGGGTGATGAGCATCACGGGCTTCCCCGACCGCCCGCCGGTGAAGGCCGGGCCCGCCCTGTGCGACTTCTTCGCGGGCGTGCACCTGTACGGTGCCATCGTCACGGCGCTGTATGAGCGGGAGCGCACGGGCGTGGGCCGCCAGGTGGAGGTGGCGATGCTGGACGCGGTGTACCCGTCGCTCTCCTCCTCGCTCGGCATGCATTTCGGCAGCGGCGGCGATGTGCCGCCCCGCACCGGCAACCGCCATGGCGGCCTGGCCGAAGCGCCCTACAATGTCTATCCGGCGTCGGACGGCTATATCGCCATCATCTGTGTGGGCGACGTGCATTGGCGGTCGCTGCTGACTGCCATTGGCCAGGACGATCTGGCCAACGACCCGCGTTTTGCCAGCCTCAAGGACCGGGTGGCGCATATCGATGCGATCGACGCCCTCGTCGGCGCCTGGACGGCCCCACAGAACAAGGAGGCGCTGTTTGCCCTGCTGCAGGCCCACCGCGTGCCGTGCGCGCCGGTGCGAAACCTGGACGAGGTCGTGAACGACCCGCACATGCACGCCCGCGGCGCGCTGCACTGGCAGGACCATCCGGAGCTGGGCCGCATCGTCGTCCCGCATTCACCACTCCGGTTCGCGGGGACGGAGCAGCGGCCGCTGGAGCCATCGCGGCCGCTCGGCGCCGACGCGGACGCCGTACTGGCCGGGCTTGGCTTGCCGCCGGGCGCCATCGCCGCGCTGCATCGTGATGGCGTCGCCTGATGGCGGGTGTTGCCGGCATCGACGTGGGGGGCACGTTTACCGACCTGTTCTACTCGCGCGACGGCGTGACCGTCGATCGTGTGTTGAAGGTCCCCTCCACCCCGGATGACCCGGCCCGTGGCCTGATGGACGCGCTCGCCACCGCGGGGCTGGCCCCGGCGGATGTCGGCCTCATCCTGCATGGCACCACGATCGCCACCAATGCCGTGATCGAACGGCGGGGGGCGCGTTGCGCGCTGATCACCACAGCCGGCTTTCGTGACGTGCTGGAGCTGGGCCGCCGCGACCGGCCGCGCATGTATGGCCTGACCGGCACCCACGCACCCCTCATCCCGCGCGCGCTGCGCTGGGAGCTGGATGAGCGGATGGACCATCACGGCACCGTGCTCCGTCCGCTGGATGACGACGCGGTGCGACAGCTCGCCCACACCCTGCGCGGGCAGGATGTGGAAGCGGTGGTCGTGTCGTTCCTGCACGCTTACGCTAACCCGGCGCATGAGGAACGGGTGCGCGCCTTGCTGATGGAAGCGCATAACGGCTGGGAGGTGGTGATCTCGTCGGGTGTGGTGCGGGAGTACTATGAGTTCGAGCGGACCAGCACCGCGGCCGTGCAGGGCTATTTGCAACCGCTCGTGGCCCGCTATGCCGCCAATCTGCAACGCATGCTGGCGGACGCTGAGCACACCGCGCCTACCTTGGTGATGCAGTCCAATGGTGGGCTGGTGCCGCTGGCATTGCTGGGCGGGCGCGCGGCCAACATCGTGCGGTCCGGCCCCGCGGCCGGCGTGATGGCGGCAGCCCGCATCGCGCAGGAGGCCGGGTTCGCCAACGTTATTACCGGCGACATGGGTGGCACCAGCTATGACGTGGCGGTGGTGCTTAAGGGCCAGCCGCGCGTGGCCGACACCACGGACCTCGATTTCCGTATCCCGCTGCGCTTGCCGATGCTGGATGTACACACGATCGGCGCGGGCGGCGGCTCGATCGCCGGGCTGGACCAGGGTGGCATCTTGCAGGTGGGGCCGCGCAGTGCTGGGGCCGTGCCGGGCCCGGTCTGCTTCGGCCGCGGCGGGACGGAGCCGGCGGTGACGGACGCGAACGCTGTGCTGTCGCGCATCAACGCCCAAAACCCCATTGGCCTCACGCACTTGCAGGAACTGGACGTGGCAGGCGCACGTGTGGCCATGGCGACGCTGGGCCAGCGCATCGGGCTGGGCGTGGAACAAACGGCCGAGGCGATCCTGACGGTGGTGAACCAGCGCATGGCCGGGCGCACCCGCCTGCTTTCGGTCGAGCAAGGGCATGACCCGCGCGATTTCGTGCTGGTCGCGTTCGGTGGCGCGGGGCCCCTGCATGGCGCGGCGATCATGCGCGAGGTGGGTATCCGCACGATGCTGATCCCGCCGCATCCCGGCGTGCTGTGCGCGCTCGGCTGTGCCATCGCCGATCTGCGCTATGACAGCTCGCAAACGATCGAGCAGCCGACGGAGGTACTGGACCCGGCGTTTGCCGCCGAAACGTTGGCAGCTCAGGCTGCGGACGGCCAGGCCCGGCTGCGCGAAGGCGGCGTGGTGGTGACGGAGGTGATCGTGACCCATGTGGCGGAGATGTCGTACGCCGGGCAGATCCATACACTGCGTGTGCCGATCGAAGCCGGATGGACCCCCGCCCGCATGGCCCAGGCGTTCGGCGAGGTATACCGGCAGGAATACGGCAATATCCTGCCCGGCATCCCGGCCATGGTCGTGAGCCTGAAGACCACGGTCCGCGGCGTCCGGCCCGGCGCAGGGCAGCGCACGGCAGGCCCGGTTACGCCACATCCTGCTACCGCCGCCCGGCACCGCCCGGTCTATTTCGGCGGCTGGATCGACACGCCCATCTACGATCGTGGAACCCTGCTGCCCGGTGCCACATTCAGCGGCCCTGCGATCGTGGAACAAGCCGATACGACCAGCGTGATCGAGCCCGGCATGGCCGCCCGCGTCGATGCGTTCGGCAATATCCTGGTGACGCTGGAGGAGGGCGCATGATGGACCCCGTGACGCTTGCGGTCGTACGCGGCGCGCTGGAGCAGATCGCCGACGAAATGGACTTGCGCCTGATCCGCGCGGCCGTGTCGCCGATTATCTCGGAAACCAACGACTGCGCGCACGGTCTGTACGATCCGGTTACGGGCGAAACGATCGCCCAGGGCGGCTACGGGCTGCCGCAGTTCCTGGCCAACATGCAGTGGACGGTGCAGCGCGTGATCGCCGTGGCGACGGCCCACGGCGGGGGCCAGGGTGGCTTTCATGAGGGCGATCTGTGGATCCTGAACGACCCGTACCTCAGTGGCACGCATCTGAACGACGTCGTACTGGTTTCACCCGTGTTTATCGACGGACGGCTGTTCGCGCTGTTTGCCAACACCGGGCATTGGATGGATCTGGGCGGCAGCGTGCCCGGCGGCTGGGCCCCGTCGGCGACCGAAATTCATCAGGAGGGCATGATCATCCCGCCGCTCAAGCTGTATGACCGCGGCGCGTACAACGCGTCGCTGGTGCAGCTGATCAAGGCCAACGTCCGCCTGCCTGCGCAGGTCGAGGGTGATCTGGCGGCGATGACCAACGTGTTCGGCGCGGGCCGCCGCGGGTTGCTGGCGCTGGTGACAAAATATGGCGAGGCGACGCTGACCGGTTGCATCGCCGAAATGATGGACCGCTCCGAAGCGCAGATGCGCTCGTTGATCACCGACATTCCGGACGGCACGTACCGGGTAGAGGATTGGTTCGACAATGACGGGGTGGACGACGTGCCGCTCCGTGTGGTGCTGACATTGACGGTCGCGGGCAGCGACATGCATTTCGACTTCACCGGCACGGCGTCCGCCGCACGCGGGCCGATGAATATTTCGGACAGCACGACGAAGTCGATGTGCCTGGTGGCGCTCAAGCACGTGTTTCCGGAGGTGCCGGTCAATGGCGGCGCGTTCCGGCCCACGCGCTTCACCATCCCCAGCCGCACGATCCTGGCGGCGGAATACCCGTCCCCCGTGGGGGGAACCACGGATGTGACGCAGCGCGTGGTGGATGTGGTGTTTGCCGCCCTCGCGCAGGCCATTCCGCTTCTGGTGCCGGCCGCGCCGTTCGGAACGACGGGTGTTGCCACCGTATCCGGGCGCAAGGCGGATGGCGGGTTTTACGTCGCGGTGTACCCGTATCCGGGCGGGTATGGGGCCAGCCATGGGTCGGACGGGCTGGTGAACGGCACGCCACCGGGCTCGATGGCAAAATTCATGTCGGTCGAGATGTCGGAGCACCGGTACCCGTTGCGGTTCGACTACTACCGGATCCGTGAGGGCTCGGGCGGCGCGGGCACGCACCGGGGCGGGTGTGGCACGGCCTATTCCATCACCGCGCTGGCCCCGTGCGTCGTTTCCGTCCTGGGGGACCGGGTGGATCACCAGCCGCCGGGCATCGAGGGCGGCGGTCCGGCAGCGCCGAACGAAGTGCGCTTCGTTACGGGCGGCCAGGTGTGGACGCCACCCTTCCGCAGCAAGGCGGAGAAGGTTGCGTTGGCGGTGGGCGACAGCCTCCGCGTCGCCTCACCAGGCGGCGGTGGGTACGGCAACCCTCTGTTGCGCCCGGTGCAAGCGGTCGAGGACGATCTGAATGCCGGGCTGATTGACCGCCATGAGGCAGAAGCGGCTTACGGCGTCGTCGTCGCAGCCACCAGCCCGGCCGGAGACCGCTGCCACGTCACGCTCGACAGCGCCGCCACGGCACAGCGTCGCGCGGCCGCCCGGGCGATTTAATAAGCTTGCGAACAATTAGCCAGGTGCTAGTCTAACTAGAACGACCGGGACCACCCGGCAGCGTAACTCCGGGGGAAGCAGGCATGATTCTACGGCGCAGTGTCGCGTTCATGGCGGCAGCCATTTTGTGGGCCGGTGGCGTTTCGGCGCAGACTGTAGCCGCACCTTCACCCGCTCCAGTGGTGCCCGGGCGCGGCGTGCTGAAAATCGGCGTCGTCAATCCGTTTTCTGGCCCGATGGCCTTGTATGGCGACGAGATGACGCGCGGCTTCGACCTGGCGGTTGACCGGGCCAACGCAGCGGGTGGCGTGCTGGGCCGGACCGTGCAGATTGTCAGGGCGAGCGCGACTACTCCCCAGGAAGCGATCAGCGCCGTCGAACAGCTCGTTAGCCGGGACAAGGTCGATCTGCTCTGTCCGGGACCTATGTCACCGCCCTGTCCAACGCGGCGAGCGAGGCTGCGCTGGGTAACAACAAGCTATTTTGGGAAACCAACGCTCTCGCCAAGGACCTGACGGAGCGGGGACTGCCCAACTTCGCCCGCTCCGGCCCGGACGGTAACTCGTTCGCCCAACGCTCGGTTGAGGGGGTGATCAAGCTGGTGGCGGCGAAAATCGGCAAGGAACCGGCCGCGCTGAAGGTCTGGATCGAGCACGAGGATAGCGCGTTCGGCACCTCCATCGGTAAGGAGCAGGAAAGGCTGCTGCGTGCGGCGGGCGTTACACAGCTCGGCATCGGTAGCCACAGCGCGCGTGCCGTCGATCTGTCAGACAGTATTCTGCGCGCGAAGAATTTCGGCCCCGATCTATGGCTCAGCACCGCCTACGTCGTGGACCATAACCTGCTGCTTCGCACGGCGCGGGAGCAGTCGTTCAAGCCGGCCGCCATGATGCTGGTGGGCACCGGCGACACGTTTGAGACGCTGGATGCGCTGGGCAAGGAGTACCTGGAGGGCGTGCTGCTGGTGTCCTACCCGCGGCCCGACGTGGGTGAGGCGTATGCGCCGGGCGCCGCCGCGTTCCTCACGGCCTACCGCACCAAGTACAATCGCGAGCCGATCGCGCCCCAATCCATGAGCGCCTATGTCGGCATGCGTATCCTGTTGGAGGCGCTGGAGTCGGCTGGGTCGGTCGAGTACGACAAGGTGATCGCCGCGGCGGCCAAAATGGACAAGCCGTTCGGCTCGTACGAAACGGGTTATGGCGTGAAGTTCGACAAGACGATGCAGAACGTCCGCGCCCTGCCGCTGATCGCGCAATGGCAGGATGGCAAGGTGCGGGCGGTGTACCCGGCAGAGGCGGTTTCCGGCGGGACGCAGCTATCCAACCTGGCCCGCAAGTAGCCGGGACATAGCGCCGGCAGATGGCGGACCTGCTCAACATCGTCGCGGTGGGACTGCTGCTGGGCGGGATTTACGCACTGGTCAGTGTCGGACTGAACCTCATTTTCGGTGTGATCCGCGTCGTAAACTTCGCGCAGGGTGAGTTTGTGATGCTGGGCATGTACGGTACCTTTGCCGTGTCTGCCGCGACGGGGCTCGATCCCTACCTGGGCGTCGTGGTGGTCGTGCCCGCGCTGTTTGTGCTCGGCGCGCTGGTACAACGTCTGGTGCTGTCCCGGCTGCGGGCAGAGCCGGCGATGCAGATTTTTGCGACATTCGGCCTGCTGCTGTTGTTGCAGAACGTGGTCTTGGCCGTGACGCGCGGCACGGCCTACAGCGTCAACACGCCTGTGTCGCAGATCAGCGTGGGGCTTGGTACGGTGCAGATCGGTCTCTCGCGCGTGATCGTACTGTTGGCTGCAACGGCGGTGACGTTGGTGCTGGGGCTGTGGCTGCAACGGTCGACGCTTGGCCGCGCCATACGCGCCGTGGCGCAGGACCAGCGCGCGGCCACGCTCATGGGGGTCAACACGGACCGGGTGTACATGCTGAGCTTCGGCATCGGCGCCGGACTGGCCGGGCTGGCCGGATGCCTGCTGGCCCCGCTGTACACGATGTCACCGCAGATCGGCACGAATTTCATCCTGCCTGCTTTCGCTGTCGTGGTGCTGGGCGGCCTGGGCAGTGTCGGCGGCGCCTATGTGGGCGGTCTGATGGTCGGCATGATCGAGGCGCTGGCCGGCTATTACCTGGACCCGGCACTCAAGCACGCAGTGCTGTTCGCCGTGTTCATCGCCGTGCTGGTGGTGCGCCCATCCGGCCTGTTTGGACAGGCGGGCGCAGAAGAGGTCGGGTTGCGTGAGCAAAACTAGCCTGCTCGCCCTGCCGGCTGCCCATGCGGCTGCGCCGGCGCACGCAGCCCCGCGGGTCCGGACCTTTTGGCGGGAGCTGCCGGTCATGCTGCTTACCATGGGTCTGCTCGCTGCGCTCACTGGCTGGTCGATCGGGGATAGTTTTACCCTCAATATCCTCAGCACGACCTTTTTATTCGCAGGCTTGGCGAGTGCCTGGAACCTGATCGGCGGGTATGGCGGCCAGTTCTCGCTGGGACACAGCGTGTTTTTTGCCGTGGGGGCCTACACGACGGCCAATCTCTATTTGCGGGCCGGAATCACACCCTGGGTGGGGCTAATGGGCGGGGCGGGGCTGGCGGCATTGGTCGCGGTTGCCGTGTCATGGCCCGTGTTCCGGTTGCGCGGGCCTTTTTTCGCCATCGCCACGATGGCCTTTACCGAAGTGGCGCTGGCCATCGCCAATTACTGGGAGAGTGCGACCGGTGGCACGCGCGGCATGTCCATCCCGTTCCGGCTGGGTGCGGCCAACATGATCTTCCGCGACCGGCTCTCCTACACCTGGATCATGTGGGGGTTCATGGCGGTGTGTCTGCTGGTGGCGCTGGCGGTCGCCCGGTCGCGCCTCGGCTACTACTTGCGGGCCGTGCGGGATAACGAGCAGGCGGCGGGCGCTGCGGGTATCGACGTGCTGCGGACCAAGCTTTTGGGCATGGCTGTCAGTGCCGCATTGACCGGAATTGGTGGCGGCCTGTTCCTCTTCTCGACCCGCGTGACGGACCCCACGGCCCTTCTTTCGCTGTTCGATTTCGGCGTGAAGTTCGCGCTGATCGCGCTCATCGGAGGCATGGGGACGGTGTATGGGCCGTTGCTGGGCGCGTTGCTGATCATCCCGCTCGAAAGCTGGCTGCGGGCAGAACTCGGTGGCCTCGTGCCCGGCGCCAACGTCATCGTATTGAGCGTGCTGCTGATCATGGCGGCGCTGTTTCTGCGCCACGGCATCGTGGGCGCGTTGCGCGACGTCCGCCACTATGCACTGGCACGGTGGCGGCGGGCATGAGCGGCGCGTTGGTGGTGGAGGGCGTGTCCAAGCGTTTCGGCGGATTGCTGGCCGTGGACGACGTGAGTTTCGCCGTGGCGCCTGGCGAGCTGGTCAGCATCATCGGCCCCAATGGTGCCGGTAAGACCACGCTGTTCAACCTGCTGACCGGCCAGCTTGCACCCTCTGCCGGGCGCGTGTTGCTGGACGGGCACGATGTGAGCCGCCTGGCCCCATACCGGCGCGCTGCTTTGGGATTCGGGCGCACGTTCCAGATTTCGCAAACGCTCACGTCGTTGACGACGCTGGAGAATGCCATGGTCGGCGCGTTCCTGCGGCACGCCGGATTGCGCGCGGCGGCCGACCACGCCCATGCCATGTTGGAGCTCGTGGGCCTAAGCCCCCGCGCCAGCGTGCGCGCCGGCGTGTTGACGCTGAGTGAACGCCGCCGGCTGGAGGTGGCACGGGCGCTTGCGACTGATCCGCGCATCGTGCTGCTGGACGAGGTGATGGCCGGGCTGAACCAGACCGAGATTCAGGAAATCGTGGACCTCGTACAGCGGCTGAATGCCGACGGGCATACCTTTCTGGTGATCGAGCATAATTTGAAAGTGGTGCGGCAGTTCTCCCACCGGGTCATCGTGCTGCACCGTGGCGCGATGCTGGCCGAAGGCACCGCGGAGGACGTGCTGGCCAACCCGACCGTCGTCGAAGCCTACGTCGGCAAACGACGTAGCGTGGAGGCCGGGGCATGACCACCAAGCCAATGCTTGATGTCGTGGGCGTCACGGCCGGGTACGGCGACGCGACGGTGCTGTGGGACGTGTCGGTCGTGGTTCATCCTGGCGAGATCGTGGCGATCGTCGGCGCAAACGGGGCGGGTAAGTCCACGCTGCTGTCGGTCATCACCGGGCTGGTGCGGCCGCGGGCGGGGCAGGTCTGGTTTCGCGGCGCCGACATCACTCACCGCGCCGCCCACCTGCTGCCCGGCGACGGGCTGGCGCTGGTGCCGGAAGGCGGCCGGCTGTTTCCGTTCATGTCGGTGGAGGAAAACTTGCGCCTGGGCGCGTTCTCACCCGGTGCACGGGCCGGCACGGCAACACGGCTGGACGAGGTGATGGCCCTGTTCCCCGTGCTGGGCGAACGGCGCGGCCAGATGGCGGGCAAGCTGTCGGGGGGTGAGCGGCAGATGTGCGCCATCGCCCGGGCGCTCATGAGCCGCCCGGCGCTGCTGTTGCTGGACGAACCCTCGGTGGGCCTGTCGCCACTGATGGTGCAGCGTGTGCTGGATACAGTCGAGCGGCTGGCGCGGCAGGACCAGCTGACGGTGGTGCTGGTGGAGCAGAACGTCTCGGAAGCGCTGGAGATCAGCGACCGTGCGTATGTGCTGGACCATGGGCGCATCAGCCGTACCGGTCCCGCCGCCCTGCTGCGCGACGACCGGGACATACGCGAAACGTATATGGGATTGTGAGGGAGGGCCGGATGGGGAAAGTCGACGCTGTCGTGGTGGGTGCAGGGTTCGCAGGCTTGTACATGCTGTACCGCTTGCGGCAGCAGGGTATGACCGCACGGGTTTACGAAGCCGGCTCCGGCGTTGGCGGCACCTGGTTCTGGAACCGCTACCCGGGCGCACGCTGCGACGTGAACAGCCTGGAATACTCCTACTCGTTATCAGACGCGTTGCAGCAGGAGTGGAACTGGTCCGAGCGGTTCGCAACCCAGCCGGAGATCCTGGCCTACGCCAACCACGTCGCCGACCGGTTTGGGCTGCGCCAGGACATCCAGCTCGAGACGCGTGTCACGGCCGCGACGTTCGACGAAGACCGGGCGGTGTGGGTGATCGAGACGGACCGGGGCGACGTGACGGAGGCGACGTTCTGCATCATGGCGTCGGGCTGCCTGTCAGCCGCCCGCGCGCCGGACTTTCCCGGCATGGAGACGTTCCGCGGCCCCGTTTACCACACCGGCCAGTGGCCGCATGAGCCGGTGGACCTGCACGGGCTGCGGGTCGGGCTGATCGGCACCGGGTCGTCCGGCATTCAGGCCGTGCCGGTGGTAGCCGAGCAGGCGGCGCAGCTCACCGTATTCCAGCACACCCCCCATTTTCAGCATTCCTGCCCGCAATGCCCCCATGGACCAGGAGCTGGCGACGGCGCAGGGCACGCGGCTGACGGAGTCGTTTTACTGGGACCTGAGCGACCGCACCCGCGCCTTCACGGGCCGGGTGCTGGACGCAACCGGCGGCAAGCCGCCCAACATGGGCTAGGCCGGCGCGTATTCGGCCGTGCGGCACTATCTGCGCGCCGCGGCGTCGCTGGGCGTGGCGCAGGCCCGCGCGTCGGGCCGGGCCGTGGTGGAGCGCATGAAGCAGATGCCGGTCGATGACGACGTATTGACCCATGCCCGCGTGCGCGAAGACGGCCGGGTGGTGAGCGACGCCTATCTGTTCGAGGTCAAGCGCCCGGCCGATAGCCGGAGCGAGTGGGATTTATACACGGTCGCCGCCAAGCTCGGCCCGGATGAAGCATGGCGGCCCATGGCAGAGGGCGGGTGCCCGCTGGTCAAGGCGTAGCGCAGAACCGACGCAGATCGGCCGCAACATCGGCGACGGCCTGGGCCGCTGTGTCGACCGCGCCGTGTAGCCGGATAAAGCCGTGCGTGACGCCGGGGTAGCGGCGCACTGTCACGGCCACGCCCATCGCGGAAAGCCTGCTGGCATAGGCCGCGCCTTCGTCATGCAACACGTCGTATTCGGCCAGCACGACGGTGGCCGGCGGCAGGCCGGCCAGGTCCAGGGCGCGGAGGGGGGCAATACGCGGGTCGGCCCAATGCTCCGCCGCGGCATAGTGGTTCAGGAACCAGTGCATATCGGCCCGGGTCAGCCCCAGTGCGTCGCCATACGCAGTGTACGAGCGGGTACTTAAATCTGTGTCGGTCACCGGGTAGATGAGTACCTGTCCGGCCAGGGTGACCTGGTCCCGCACGGTGCGCGCGACGACAGTGGCCAGGTTGCCACCCGCGCTATCCCCAGTTACGATAGGCGGCCCGGCATAGCCCAGGATGCGCGCCCGCTCCGCCCACGCCCACATTAGCGCGTCTTCCGCATCGTGCAGCGCGGCCGGGAAGGGGTGCTCGGGGGCCAGGCGGTAGTCGGGCAGCAGCAGCGCACAGCCGGATTGCGCCACCAAGCTACGCGCCAGCACATCGAAATCCCGGGCGCTGCCGACCACCCAGCCACCACCATGAAAGTACACCACCAGCCCGGCGGGCCTACCTTGCGGCATCAGCAGCGTGCCCGTGATATCGCCGCCGCGTGTGGGGATGGTCAATTCCGTGCTGGACCCGGCGGCCACACCGTCACCAAGGGCCACACGGGCCGTTTCCATTATCGCGCGCGCGTCCGCCGGGGTGCCGGCCGACAGGGCGGGGATGCCGGCCTGCTGCGCCCGGTCCAGCATGGCGCGGATGCTGGGGTGCAGGGCCACGGTCACAACCGCACCATCGAGCAGAACAAGGCTTGCATTGCTGGCTCCATCAGATCACGCCGCCCCGCGCGGCCCGGCAGTTTCGCTGGACAGGCCGGGTTCTTGGGCCGACGGGGGGCCGGATTTCCCGGCATCGGGCCGGTCCAGCAGGTGAGCGCGAATGTTGTCCTTCATGGCGCATAGGGCTTGCTCGGCCGCCTCGATGGTTGCTGGCGGCAGGCCCGCCAGGATGACCCGGTTCAGGTCCTGTCCCACCGCGACCATTTGCCGCAGGACCGTCCGTCCATCCTTGGTGATGGTGACGCGCTTGGCCCGCCGGTCCGTCGTCTCCGGCTGGCGCGAGACGTAGCCGCTTGCCTCCAGCCGGTCGATCAGGCCGCCCACCGTCACCTTACCGACATCGAGGTCGCGGGCCAGCTCGGTCTGCAACATCCCGTCCCGGCCATGGCGGGATAGCTCGCTCAGCACCCACCATTGCGAGCGGGTAATTCCCAGCGGCTTCATCGCCTGATCGAACAGCGTCCGCCGCATGCGTGAGACGTCATGCACCAGGAAGCCGATGCGGAAATCCTGGGAAAGCGTGGTCGACGACATGCGTGCGGCTTCCAGTCTACCGGGTTGCAAACGATAGTATGGTTGCACACGGTCTGCAGACTTACCATCCGGCAGATCGCCCCGGACCGAGCCTGCCCCGGCCGGCGTGATGGAACGCGACAAGCCGGATTTGAGCGGCTGACGTTTCTTCAACCCTGCCGGAAAGCCGGCGAGGGATCGATAGAACGCCCGGGGAAATGCCTTGATGAAGCTGCTTGCAACAATGGCGTGCTGGGTATGCGTGTCCGCGGCGGCAATGGCGCAATCCTATCCGGCGAAGTTCATTACCGTAGTGGTGCCCTTTGCCGCTGGCAGCGGCAGCGATACGGCGGCGCGGGTCGTGGGGCAGTACCTTGGCCCCCGGCTGGGGCAAAGCATTGTCGTGGAGAACCGGGTGGGCGCCACTGGGGCGATTGCGTCCACCTATGTCGCGCGGGCCAAGCCCGACGGGTACACCCTGCTGCTGGGCACGAACTCCACCCACGGGTCGAACAGCGCGCTGTATAAGAACTTGGCATACGACCCGGTGAAGGACTTCACCGGCGTCGCCGATACCGGGGTCTTCAACTACTTTCTGG
>JANONC010000093.1:0-2781 GCA_031420655.1 Rhodospirillales bacterium
AATCGCCAGGGTGGTTCCTTTTTGAAGTCAGCCAGGCCGACGCCGGATGCAGAGCTGAACGACTGCCAGTCCACAAGCGTCGATCGCACCTCCGAATGGCGAGACACGGCCTAGATGCCGTAGCGTGCCAAGTGAACAACCGGCCCAGCGTCACGCATGGCAGCATGCACCGGGTACGGATCATCGAAGAACTCAGCGGCAAACGGGTCTACGTCGAGCGAGGGGATCAGATTGGAGGGGGCGTTCATCCGGGGCGCTCCTATGGAATAGAGCTTTCCCAGACCGAAGCATGGAAGTGTTGGTACGGCAAGCTTCCGCCCGCAAGAACCCGCGACAACCCTCCCCCAAAGGCGGGGGGAGGGCTAGCCGGCTAAGCTGCCTGTAGCGCCCGGCGTTCGGCGACCTGGGTCTTCATTGCCTTTTGCAGCTTTTCGAACGCCCGTACCTCAATCTGCCGCACACGCTCACGGCTGATGTTGTACTGCTGGCTTAGCTCTTCCAGCGTAGTCGGGTTATCCTTCAACCGGCGTTCGATCAGGATGTGGCGCTCGCGTTCGTTGAGGGTCTTCAAGGCACCGGCCAGCAAAGCCTTGCGGCCTGTCAGCTCCTCGCGATCCGCAAGTTCGCTTTCCTGGCTTTCGCTTTCATCCACCAGCCAGTCCTGCCACTCGCCTTCGGAGTCGGCGCGGACAGGGGCGTTCAGGCTGTTGTCCGGCGCAGCCAGGCGGCGGTTCATGCTGACCACGTCCTGCTCCGGCACGGCGAGCATACGGGCGATCTTTGCCACCTGTTCGGGCTTCAGGTCGCCATCCTCGATCGCCTGCATCTGGCCCTTCAGCCGGCGCAGATTGAAGAATAGCTTTTTCTGAGCGGCTGTCGTGCCCATTTTGACCAACGACCAGCTGTGCAGGATGTATTCCTGAATGGCGGCGCGGATCCACCACATCGCATAGGTGGCCAGCCGGAACCCGCGGTCCGGGTCGAACCGCTTGACCGCCTGCATCATGCCAACATTGCCCTCGCTGATCAGCTCACCGACAGGCAAGCCATAACCGCGATAGCCCATGGCGATCTTTGCGACGAGGCGGAGGTGGGATGTAACGAGCTTGTGTGCTGCGTCCATATCCTCGTTGTCCCGCCACGACTTGGACAATGCGAGCTCCTCCTCGGGCGCCAGCATTGGAAATTTACGTATCTCCTGCAGGTAGCGGGAGAGGTTGCCCTCGGGGGCGACGTTGACGATTGTAGCAGCCATGTATTGAGCCCTCATGCGTGGCAGCGATGTGCTGAACCCTATAACGGCGAGACAGCGAGACCGGTTGCGACAGTTGCGTAAGAGAGGCGCGGGGGTTTTCATCACATCCCGGCGACCACCCCGAAGCAGCGATCGCACAGACAAGATCAAGCGCAGCACGCCCGCTGCCTTGGCACGGTGATACCGGACCAACGTGGTCCTGTCAACACGCAACAGCGCCGGCCTATTGCTGCGTGAGCAACTCCAGCAGCGCCGTCCGTCGTGGTTCGGCGGCGGCGATGCTGGCGTCCTTCACCGGGCCATAGCCACGTATGTCCATTGGCAACGACGCAAGAGCCACGGCGGCGTCCATCACGTCCGGACGCAGATGTCGCAAAGCGATGCGGACATCCCTCTCGTACCGGTCTGCCAGCGCCCATTCCTGCCGACGCTCCGCTTGCCAGCCGAACGGGTCGACGACCGTGCCCCGTAGCACGCGCCCGTACTGCAAGGCCCGGAACAGCGGTGCCATGATGCGGCCGGGCAGAGCGAGTTTGCGTCGGCGTCCGGTTGCGGGATCTACGCGGGTCAGTAGTGGCGGGGCCAGGTAGAATGTCGACTCCGCCCCATGCCCGGCCAGGCTGTGCAGGCGGGCGACCTCATACTCGTCCTTGATGGCGAGCGCGCGATACCAGCCCTCGGCAACAGCGCGGGTCAGCCGGTCGTCCCCACCCGCAGCTACGTGATCCACCAGCGCGCGGTAACGCCGGGCGATGCGGGTGCCGCCGTAGCGCACCAGTTCGTCCGCACGCGATGCGATCAGCGCATCTGTCGTCAGTTCCGGCACCGCCTGGTCGGCCAGGATGGCGTCGGCCATGGACGGAGTCTCGGCCAAAATACGGCCCCAGCGGAACGCCTGTCGGTTGAGATCGACCGCGGTGCCGTTGAGCGTGATGGCCTGCATTAATGCAGCCTCGCTGACTGGCAGCGCGCCCCACTGCCACGCCATGCCCAGCAGCAGCGTGTTCATGGCCTGCGCGTTGCCGAATAGCCGTTCGGACAGCGCCGCCGCGCGCAGATAGTGCGACCGGTTCCGGTCCGTCCGCCGCTCGATCGCCCGGCGGTGCATGGTCGCGTCGGCAATCACATCGCGGTTGGTCAGAAAGTGCGCCCCGGCTTGCAGATCGAGGTTACCCATCACCGCCGCGCCCGGCGCGCATCGCCCCAGCACATCCGGCCCGGACGCGACCGCCAGGTCTGCGCCCAACAGCAGATTCGCTTCACCGAGCGGAATCCGCACCACGTCCGGGCCACTCATCGCGATCTGCACGTGCGACACGACGGCCCCGTTCTTTTGCGCAAGGCCCGTGAAGTCCAGCGTGCTGACGTGCATGCCTTCCAGATGAGCGGCCATTGCCACAACGGCGCCGCAAGTCACGATGCCGCCGCCGCCGATGCCGGCAAACAGGCCGCGCCAGGGCATGGCGGGCAGCAGCGGCGTGGGCAGCCCGGCAGCCAGCGCCTCTTCTTGCGCAAGCCACGGCGAT
>JANONC010000094.1:0-2041 GCA_031420655.1 Rhodospirillales bacterium
CACGTGGATCGTGCCGCCCGTGCGGTAGCCGATCAATTGCGACATCGCCAGTGTCTCGTACACCAGGCCCTGCCCGGCGAATGCCGCGTCCCCATGCATCAGGATGCCCATGACCGTACGGCGTCCCTTGGTGTCACCGGACATGTCCTGCCGTGCGCGTACCTTGCCGACCACCACCGGGTCGACCGCTTCCAGGTGCGATGGGTTCGGCTGCAGCGACAAGTGCACCGTGTGCCCGGCGATCTCCACATCCGTGCTGGTACCCAGGTGGTACTTCACGTCGCCCGAGCCCTGGACGTCGTCTGGCTTGAAGCTATTGCCGCCGAACTCGCTGAAGATAGCCGTGAACGGCTTCTTGACCACGTTGACCAAGGTCGATAGCCGGCCGCGGTGCGGCATGCCGATTGCGACCTCGGTCACGCCATCGGCGGCGGCGGTTTCGATGATGGCGTGCAGCGCGGGGATCGTGACCTCACCGCCTTCGAGCCCGAAGCGTTTGGTGCCTACGTAGCGCTTCTGGCAGAACGCCTCGAAGCCTTCCGCCTCCGTCAGGTGCTGCAGGATTTGGCGCTTGTCGTCCGGGCTAAACTGGTTGGTCCAGGGCGCGCCTTCGATCCGGCGCTGGATCCAGGCCTTTTGCTCCGGGTCCTGAATGTGCATGAATTCGACGCCGATCGGGCCGCAATAGCTGGCGCGGATGATGGCCATGATCTCACGTACGGTCGCACTCTCACGGCCCAAAACCATGTCGATGAAGATCGGCCGGTCGTGGTCGTTGGGGCCAAAGCCGTAGGCGGCCGGGTCAAGCTCCGGGTGGGGCGTCGGCACTTGCAGGCCGAGCGGGTCGAGCCGCGCTTCCAGATGGCCGCGCACGCGATAGGCACGGATGAGCATGAGGGCGCGCAGGCTATCGAGGGCGGCGGCGCGCACCTGGTCCGGCGTGGCGCCTGTGGCGGCTGCACTCTTTAGGTCGGGTGCGGCCTTGCCCTTCGGCACTGGCTTGGCGATCTCAGGCTCGGCCACGTTGAAGCGGCTGGGGGACCAGCTGGCTCCGCTCGCATCCTCCATCGCACCACGGGCTTCGTCGCCGAGTGAGGCGAACAGCTCGGCAAATCCCGGCTCCACGCTGGCCGGGTTGGTCGCCCAGCGGGCATAGAGATCGGCAATATAGGCTGCATTGGCCCCGTTGAGGGCAGAGGCAAGAAGGTCGACGCCGGGCATCTTAATTCCTACAGGGTCCTTGCAGGGATATGGCGTGGGACGGCAGACCCTGCCAGCCGCCCGGCCGGTAAAGATCTAGCCGATCAGCTTGCGACTGGCGTCGATCAGCTCCTGCACACTGGCGCAGGATTTGTCGAATGCCGCCTGCTCGGTCGCATTGAGCTCGATTTCGACGATGCGCTCTACGCCGCCTGCGCCGATGACGCAGGGTACGCCGACATAGAGGTCTTTGACGCCGTATTGGCCGGTCAGATGCGCGGCGGCAGGCAGGACACGCTTCTTGTCGCGCAGATAGCTTTCGGCCATTGCGATGGCGCTGGCGGCCGGGGCGTAGAAGGCGCTACCCTTTTCCAGCAGCTTCACAATCTCACCACCGCCATTGGCCGTGCGCGTCACGATCGCGTCGATCTTCTCCTGCGTGGTCCAGCCCATCTTGATCAGGTCCGGGACCGGGATGCCGGCCACTGTGCTGTAGCGCACGAGCGGCACCATGGTGTCGCCATGGCCGCCCAGCACGAAGGCGGTCACGTCTTCCACGCTCACGTTGAACTCGTGCGCCAGGAATAAGCGGAAGCGGCTGCTGTCCAGCACACCGGCCATGCCGACCACCATGTTGGGCGGCAGGCCGGATTTTTGCTGCAATACCCACACCATCGCGTCGAGCGGGTTGGTGATGACGATGACAAACGCGCCGGGGCAGTGGGTCTTGATGCCTTCGGCCACGGTCGCGATGACGCCGGCGTTCTTGGCCACAAGGTCGTCCCGGCTCATGCCCGGCATGCGCGGGAACCCGGCCGTGACGATCACGACGTCAGCACCT
>JANONC010000095.1:0-3329 GCA_031420655.1 Rhodospirillales bacterium
CCGCAAGCTGCTGCGTGAGCTGAAAGAAACGCTGGCCAGCATGAAGCCCCACACGACGCCGACGCTGCGCGAGAGCGTGGTGAACCGCATCCGCGCGTTGGAAGCGGAGCTGAAGGCCCCGGTGGTACCGCGGCGGTAGGACCGACGACCTCTACGCGTTGCCTCTCGAACAGCCTAACTCAGCAGGCGACCCATAAACCGAAAGACGGCTTTTCCTAGATCTTTCTTTCTTTGTTCGCTGTAGCACGTCGAACAAAGGAGAAGGACCTCGGGCCTGAAAAATGTGCGTACGGAATAATATGATGACCCATATCGTCGCGTTGTCGAAGTTGTTCCTTTACTGCTTGCTCTGAACGACTCCGAGTTGCTCCGACGAGACGATCCTGAGGTGCTTCCTGGTTCAACGCTGAGCTCGAGCCTCATGAGAATATTCATTGGTAGGATTTTCTCGAAATCTCTAAAAGTGTGGTCGCAGAGGCAGCAGCAACGGCTGTAGTTTACTCTGAGGTCTCTTTTCCCGGAAAATCGTATTCGACCCGAGTATCATAGTCATCCGACCACCCGATACCTCGATCTTCGCAGGCTCGTAGTATGTAGTCGTTAAGCGCCTCGCTCCAGATTAAGGCTACCATCCCTGTCCGGCACTTATGCGGCTAATCGAATAATCTATTATTATAAATAATAATACATATACAATGTTCGAAATGATCTTCAAATACCCGTAATATTTTTACAAGCAAATCAGTCGTAAGAATGTCAAATCATCCTTCTTTATTATTACCCTTACGGGTCCAGACGTAAAATAATAGATTAATTTAAACCATTAAACTTTTACTGATTCGGATGTTGGTCGTTGAGCCGTGCTGCTGACACGGAGCTTATTTAAAGGCACGCCTTACCGGCTGGCTGGATGTAACCCGTTAACTGCATTGTTGCGTAAACATTACCCAACCTTACGCGCGACCGGCCCATCATCCTGCAACGCCAAGGTCACCTCCGTCACATGCAACGCCAGCGCTGCACCCGGTGCCGGCGGCACACGCCCTATCTCGTCGGCCAGTTGGGCGACGCCGCGGGCAAAGTCCATGTGGTGACCGCCCTGCGTGCGCACCGCGCGGGGGCCGTCATGGCGCAGGCGGCGGCCTAGCATCAGGCCGGGTGCGATCCGGTGCAGGCGTTGCTCGGCCTTGCGCGCCACGCGGGACGGCAGCGCCATGCCGGTCCGGCTGACGCGGACCGGGCTGTCGTACTCCCACACATCGGCCAGGATCGCGACACCTTCGGTCCCCACGACGCGCAGGGATCGATCGGCCGGGGCCAGGATGCTGCAGGTGAGCCGGGCCTGCACGCCGCCGTCGAACGACAGCACGCCCACGGAAAAGTCCGGCCCCTGATGGCCCAAGCCCAGCTCCGGCGCCTTCTCCGGCATCGCCAGCGCGGCGGCGCGGGTTATGTGGCGGACGGGGCCGAACAGCGCCACCAGGGGGGCGATCTGGTAGCCGGCATGCTCGTTCACGCACCCGACCTCGAACTCGTCCCGCGCGGGCCAGGGTGCGCCCGACTGGCTGCGCCACGACCCATATGCCAGGCCCGGGATCATGCCGTCATCCATCGCGGCATAGGCCAGCAACGGACGGCCCAACCGCCCCAGTGCGCGCCGCAGCGTCGCCACTGCGTTGCCCAAATGGTTGCACGGCGCGGCACCCAGATGCAGGCCGCGCGCTGCCGCCAGCGCCACCAGCGCCCGCGCGTCGTCGAGCGTCGTCGCTAGCGGCTTTTCCGAATAGACGTGCCGCCCGGCGGTCAGCGCCGCATGCGAGACCTCGAAGTGGCTGCGCGGGTTGGTGAGGTTGACCACGACGCCCACCCGGTCGTCGCCCAGCAGCGCATCCAGCGACGGGTAGGCCGTCACGCGGTGATAGGCGCAGAAGGCGGCCAGGCGGGCCGGGTCGCGGTCATAGACGCCGGCCAGCTGCAGAGCGTGCGCGGGCAGCGTCTGCATGTACATGTCGGCTACATAACCGCAGCCGACGATAGCGATCAGCATCGTAAAACCCTCCCGGGCGGACGTAGCATTGTTGGACCCAAAACGGTAAATGCAGTGCAGCAATTAGGGGTGCGCATGGCGCAGGTGCTGGTGACCGGGGCAGGGGGCTTTGTTGGCACCGCCGTTGTAAAGCAGCTGTTGGCGGCCGGGTGGGACGTGCGGGCCGGCACGCGGCGTGGCGGCATCGTGGCGGATGGGCCCGGCGTGGCGCTAGATGTGACGGACCGGGCCTCCTGCGACCGCGCCATGGCCGGCGCCGCCGTTGTCGTGCACTGCGCCGTGGGCAACGCCGCCGTGACGGTGGGCGGCACGCAGACCGTGATGGCCGCCGCCGGGCCGCGCCGGGTGGTGCATCTCAGCTCGGTTGCCGTGTATGGCGCAACGCCGGGCGCGGTCGACGAAGACGCACCTCTTCCCGCCGCCACAGGCTATGCGGCGTGGAAGCAGACGGCCGAGCATGCGTGCGGCCCCAACGCGGTCCGTCTGCGCCCGGCAATAATCTACGGCCCCGGTGCCGCCCTGTTCGTGGACAAGCTGCTGGCCCGCATGCAGGCGGGGCGCTGGGGGACGTTCGGCGCCGATGCCGACGGCCTGTGCAACCCCGTGCATGTCGATGACGTCGCCCGCGCCGCCTGCCTGGCGCTGACGGCGGAGGTGGGCGGCCAGGCCTTCAATATCGACGCGGGCACGCCGCTGACCTGGAATGCCTGGTTCGCGCTGCTGGCCGGTCACGCCGGGCTCGCGTTGCCGGAATACCCACCTGGCCGCCTCCACCGCTGGAGCAGGCTGGCGGTGCCGGCCAAGGCGCTGGCCCGTTTGGCCCCCGCGCTGCGGCCCGCCCTGTCCGGCGCGCTGCTTGCCCCGGCGGCGAGTGAGGTCGCGCTGTTCCGCCTGCACGCCACCTACCCGGCCGCCCGCGCCCGCGCCGCGCTGGGCTGGCAGCCGCTGGTGCCGCTGGAAACCGGGGTCGCGCAGGCGGTTGCCGCGTGGCGTTAGCCGTCAGTGTCGTCATCTGCACGTTCGACCGTCCGGCGCTGCTGGCGGCGACTGTGGCCTCGGTTCTAAACGATGCCACGCAGGTCCCGTATGAGATCGTCATCTCCGATAACAGCCTGGCCGGCCATGCGGATGCGATCGTGGCGGCCCATGCGGGTGGCCCGGTGCCGGTGCGGTCTGTGCGCGCGTCACCGCCCAACATCTCCGTCGCCCGCAACGCCGGCATCGCCGCTAGCACGGCGCCGCTGATCGCGTTCCTGGACGATGACGTGGTGATCGAGCCCGG
>JANONC010000096.1:0-8871 GCA_031420655.1 Rhodospirillales bacterium
TGCTCGATCAATCGATGCTCACCGGGGAGTCGGTTCCGATCGAGGCAGGCCCTGGGCTGCAAACGTTCGCCGGAGCCTTGGTGCGGCGTGGCGAGGCCGTTGCCGAAGTCACGGCCACTGGCCCGCGTACGAAGTTCGGCCGCACCGCGGAGCTGGTACGCACGGCGCATGTCGTCAGTTCGCAGCAGAAGGCCGTGCTCCACGTCGCGCGTAGTCTCGCCGGGTTCAGCAGCGCGGTGATCGTGTTCATCCTTGCCTATTCCTTTTTTCTAAAGCTCCCGTTCAGCGAGATCGTTCCGTTGATTTTGACGGCTGTTCTCGGCTCCATACCCGTGGCGTTGCCGGCGACCTTCACACTTGCGTCGGCGATCGGCGCGCGGTCTCTGGCAAAGATCGGCGTGCTGCCAACTCGGCTTTCCGCGGTCGACGAAGCCGCAACGATGGACGTGCTCTGCGCCGACAAGACCGGCACGTTGACCGATAACCAGCTGACGGTCGCCGCAGTCCACGGGCTGCCCGGCTTTGACGAGGCCCATCTGCTCGTTTTGGCGGCCCTGGCCAGTTCCGACGGTGGCCAGGATCCCGTCGACGGGGCGATCCGCACCGCAGCCGGAGGTAAGAATGTCGCGGATGCGCCGACCCTGGTGAAATTCGTGCCCTTCGATCCTGCAACGAAGATGTCGGAGGCAACGGTGGCGTTGCCGGGCGGTGGCACTCAGCGCGTCGTCAAGGGTGCATTCGCTTCGGTGAGCAAGCTCGCACAGCCCTCACCAGAGGCAGCGGATTCCGGGAAGGCTCTCGAAGCCAAGGGCTTCCGCGTGCTGGCGGTGGCGGCGGGACCACCGGATGCCATGACGCTGGCGGGTCTCATCGCGCTCAGCGATCCGCCGCGCAAGGACTCTGCCTCGCTGGTGAGCGAGTTGCAGGCACTGGGCGTGCGGACGGTTATGGTGACCGGCGACGCACCGGCGACGGCCGGGATTGTGGCCCATGCCGTTGGGCTTGACGGTGCGATCTGCCCGCCCGGAAAGCTGCCAGACGATCTGAAGCCCGAGACGTTCGCGGTCTATGCTGGCGTGCTGCCGGAGGACAAATACAAACTGGTCAAGGCGTTCCAGAAGAGTGGCCACACGGTCGGCATGTGCGGCGACGGAGCCAACGACGCACCAGCGCTGCGGCAGGCGCAAATGGGCATCGCGGTTTCGACCGCCACCGACGTTGCGAAATCGGCGGCCGGCATCGTGCTGACCAAGGCGGGTCTGGAAGGTGTCGTGGCGGCGGTCAAGGAGGGTCGGACGACGTTTCAGCGGATCCTGACCTACACTCTCAACTCGGTAACCAAGAAGATTGTGTCTGGTCTGCTGTTGGCGGTCGGGCTGTTGATGACCGGCCACGCTGTCCTCACGCCCCTGTCGATGGTTATCGTGCTGATCACCGGCGATTTCTTGGCCATGTCGCTGACTACCGACAACGTCCGGCCCTCACCGATGCCGAACGTTTGGCGCATTGGCAGCCTGACGGTCGCTGGCACTATCATGGGTACCTGCCTGCTCGTGTTCTGCGCGGCGGCGCTCGCCATCGGCACCTATGCGATGGGCCTTGGTACCGAGCAGGTGAGAACGCTTACGTTTGTTGCCGTCGTTTTTGGTAGCCAAGCAATGATCTATGCGATCCGGGAACGCAGGCGCTTATGGAGTTCGCGCCCGAGCGTCTGGCTTATCGCCTCCTCGGTCGCCGACATCGTGATTGCCTCGGTTCTGGCCGTTGCTGGCCTGGCAATGACACCGCTTCCGCCCGTGATCGTAGGTGCAACGTTGGCTGCCGCGGTTGTCCTGGCGCTGGTGCTGGACCTAGTTAAGATTCCGGTCCTTGCTTATTTACGCATCGCGTAATCTGACAGCGCTACAACATCTCACATCGAACGAACGGGCCGCCAATGATAATCCACCCCAAAGACTTCCGCGTTCCAGAGGGCGATGACGTTAAGCTCGATAAGTGGCCGACGCGCGTAGAGCCTGTGTACAAGTCCAAGGGCGAATATCAGAAATTATTGGGCGAGCATGTCCAGGCTTTGAGTTCGTTGCAGCAATTGCTCTATGCATCCAATCGCTACGCGATCCTCCTGATCTTCCAAGCCATGGACGCGGCCGGCAAGGATGGCGCAATCAAGCACGTGATGTCCGGTGTTAACCCACAGGGCTGCCAGGTATTCAGCTTCAAGCATCCCACAGCGACGGAACTGCAGCACGACTTCCTCTGGCGCACCACCCGCGAGCTACCCGAGCGCGGCCGCATTGGCATTTTCAACCGCTCCTACTACGAGGAGGTGCTGATAGCCCGCGTGCATCCCGAGATCCTGCGGACTGAAGACATTCCGGACTCCAAGCACCACGGCAAGGGTATCTGGCATCGCCGCTATCAGTCGATCCTGGACCTGGAGCGTCATCTCGGCCGCAATGGCACGCGCATCATCAAGTTTTACCTGCATCTTTCGAAAGAAGAGCAGCGCAAGCGCTTCATCGAACGGATCGATCAACCGGAAAAGAACTGGAAATTCAGCGCGGCCGACATCAAGGAGCGGGGCTACTGGAAGCAGTATATGGAGGCCTACCAGGCGTGCCTTGCCGCCACCAGCACCAGCGATGCGCCCTGGTACGTCGTGCCGGCGGACGACAAAGAGAACGCCAGGCTGATCGTATCACAGATCATCCTCGACACCTTCGGCGATCTGGACATGGCCTATCCAGTATCGACCGAAGAGCGGCACGCCGAACTCCTTGCTATTCGAAGCAAACTCGAAGCATGAGCCAGGCGTCAGTCATCACCAGCCGTACCCAGACCATCCATAGTAAGTGTGAAGGTGTTTTTCATATTCTCTGTTGATCATGCCGGCAGGATCCCAGGCCGGGCTGTTCTTCACCTTGTCACGCGTAACGTCGAGAGTGACATCTCGATCTGACCAACTGATCCCGTGCACTGCGTAGGGCGACATAAGGACGTGTTGGCCTGGCCACCAATTTTTGGTGTCGACGATGAGGTATCGGACGCCCCAGGTTTCGTCGTCGACAAGGAAGTTCTCGACATGGCCAATCGGTCCATCCTTGGCCTGGATGTGATAGCCCACGACTTCGGCTAGGCTCCGCAGATGCGGGTCGCCACTATCGAGGCTGGTGCCGGTGCGATCGGCCTCAAGCAGGTTAGTGTCGAAACGGGGCGGTATCGGGTCGAATGCGCCACCCATACCGGACGCATACCCGCCAAAGTAGTTGCCGCCGCCCCAAAGCGGATCCCATCCGTAGTAGCCGTAAAGGTTGGTTTCCATCTGCCGCGATACGGGCGCGTCCGATAGAATATCCGGGCTGTCCTTGACCTGCTGCCTGGTGAGCTGCACCGGGACTGCTTCGCGACGGTAGTCAGGCTGACCGATTGCAGACGGATGCACCAGGATTTTGCGCCCTGACAGCCATGAACCAGTGCTGACGACCATCCAACAGATTTTCCAGCTCCTGTCGTCGAACAGAAAGTCGCTGACTGTCCCGATGCTGCCGTCGCTCGCTTCGATAGTGAAGCCCTTTAGGGCAGATCCAACCAGAATCATGACAGAAAACCTTTCTAGAGCCACGCGGCGAGAACACCGATCAAGTCACCTTATTCCCGTTCGCTTGTGGGCAACGTCCACATAGTCAAACAGTTTTGGGAGCATGCACTCACCGCGAGCGCAGAGGCAGCTTCGGAAGCTACTCATGGGCGATTGCTGGCTAAGCTGCCCGCTCTGTGCCCGCATCCCTGCCGTCCAGCAGCGTTGTAACTTAGCCGGTAACCCGACCTAAAGAAGCGGTTGGGAGAAAGTGGTGGGGTTGCCCTGGCGTGCGACTGGCGGTTCCGATGAGCCGAAGAATCAGATCTAATAGTGCTTTTATCAGGCTATGGCGTAGCGACGGATACCACCGCCCGGATTGTTGGGACACGGCAACAAGATTGGGGTCGAGGGTTCGAACCACTTCACCCGCTCCAGTCCTTACATCATTGAATAAGCAGTTTGCGGACGGTGCGTGGACCCGTTTTCCCTCGCCACGCCAAGCTTTGCTGGTTCAGCCCCGGCAACAATGCCGGATCGTCGCGGATCCGGTTTGCAACCGCGACCGCCCGGCGTAGCGCCGCGTCGTCCATGTGCTGCACGGCCGGGCGGGGGATGTGCGCGGTCCACACGCCGCCATAGGCATGATCGAGGCAGACGCGCATGAAGCAATGGTCCAGCCGGATGGGCCAGCCCGCGCCGACGGCCATGCCGGGCAGCACCCGGCGGGTCAGGTCCAGCCAGCTTGCCAGCAGCGTCGCGCGGTCATCTTCCATCCGTGTCACATAGCGTTGCTTGCCAAATCTGCTGCACTGCGTCACGCACTGCCGGCCATGTACGGAGCCGACCGCCGATGACGACTCTTGAGGCCTTTCTGATCGCCATCTTGCAGGGCGCGACTGAGCTGTTTCCCATCAGCAGCCTCGGTCATGCGGTGGTGCTGCCGGCCGTGCTGGGCTGGGGGATTGACCAAGCGTCGGCCGCGTTTGTACCGTTTCTCGTGCTGCTGCATACCGGCACCGCAGTGGCACTGCTGCTGTATTTCTGGCGCGACTGGTTGGGCCTTGCACGCGGTGTGCTCGGGCTCGACACGCCGGAGCTGACCGCACAGGCCAGGCAACTGGCCATGCTGATCGTGATTGCCACCATTCCGGCTGTCGTGCTGGGGCTGGTGCTGAACCATTTTCTGAAATCTTTGTTCGCCACCCCCATGATCGCCGCCGGCTTTCTTGTGCTCAACGGAGTGATGCTGCTCGCGGGGGAGCGGTTACGCGGTGCGGCGGGCAGCGTGCAGACGCCGAAGCGGCTTGGCCTACTGACTGCGACCGACGCGCTGGTGATCGGGTTATGGCAATGCCTGGCGCTGCTGCCCGGCTTAAGCCGCGCTGGGGCGACCATGGTGGGCGGCCTGTTGCGCGGACTCGATCACGAGAACTCGGCCCGGTTTTCGTTCCTCATCGCGCTTCCCGTTATCGTTGGTGCCACAGTGCTGGAGGTGCCAAAGATGCTGCGGGCTGGCATTCCGGAGGGTACGCTTGGGGTGGCGGCCGGTGCGGCTGTGGCGGCGGGTGTGACCGCCTGGCTCGCGATGGCATTTCTGATGCGCTATTTCCGCGGTCACGATAATTGGGCGCTGCGCCCGTTTGCTTATTACTGCCTGGGTTTTGGCGCGCTATGCCTTGTGGTGCTAGGCCTGCGATGATGCGCTGGCTGTTGTTGCTGACGATGCTGGCCGGGCCCGCACTGGCGCAGGAGCGGGACCGCGCACCGATCTCGACCATTCCGCTGTCGCGCATGGACACGCCGTGGTGGCGCGCCCGGCATCAGGAGAAGGTGGCCCTGCTGCGCGCCGGGCCGGTCGACCTCGTGTGGCTGGGCGATAGCATCACGCAGAATTGGGAGGCGTCGGCCCCGCCAGAATACATGGATTTCGGGCCCGTATGGCAGCGCTACTACGGTCCGCGCCATGCGCTGAACCTCGGGTTCAAGGGCGATACGACCCAGCATCTGCTGTGGCGCATGGCCAATGGCGAACTGGACGGTATCGCGCCGCGCGCGGCTGTTGTCTTGATTGGGGCCAACAATTTGGGTCGTGTTCACAATACTGCACAACAGACGATCGCCGGTATCCAAGCCGTGGTCGATATGCTGCGGGCCAAGTTGCCCGGCACGCACGTCGTGTTGCTCAGCGTGCTGCCGAGTATCCGGTCCCCCTACGTCACCCGGACGACGGTGCGCATCAACGCCGAACTGGCCCAGCGCTTCGCGGCCGTGCCCGGCGTCACCTATGCCGATGTAACGGCGCTGTTCATGAAGGACGGTGCCGTCGATCGCAGCGCATTTTATGACGACCAACTTTCCCCGCCCGACCCGCCGCTTCATCCCACGCCAGCCGCCATGGCCCGTGTTGCGGCCCGGATCGAGCCGGTGCTGGCGCGGTTACTAACCCCGCGTTAAGGCAAGCATGACAGCGTGTGGCATGCGCCGGACTGCAATCCGACCTTGCCTTGACCTGTGTATTCAATCATTAAGGAGTGAAGAAATCGTTATGGGGAAGAACCGTTTTGGAAGAAGCTGTCGCCGCCCGCATTCGGGCTAATCCAGACTATGTCGAACTTGAAGCTTCGCGGCGCAGCTTCGGCTGGACTCTGACGATCATCATGCTCGTCGTGTATTATGGTTTTCTGGCGGTCGTCGCATTCGTGCCATCGATCATCCCACAGCCGTTGTTCGGCAATGTCACCGTGGGAATCATGCTTGGACTGGGCGTGATCGTCATCGCCATCCTTCTCACGGGGTTGTATGTCGTCCGGGCCAACTCTCGCTTCGACGCGCTGTCGCGGCGGATTGTTGCCGCTAACGCCGCGATGGCACGGGTATGATGCGCCTTCTCATTGCGTTGGCTACGCTGACGGCGGCTCCGGCCTGGGCTGCGGGTGACCTGGCGGCAGGCACGAAGCAGGGTACCAATCCTATCGCCATCGCCATGTTCGCCGGTTTCGTGGCCCTCACGCTCGGTATTACATACTGGGCGGCCAAGCGGACCAAGACGACGGCGGACTTCTATACAGCGGGTGGCGGCATCTCCGGCTTCCAGAACGGGATTGCCATTGCGGGGGACTATATGTCAGCCGCATCGTTCCTGGGCATCTCGGCCCTGGTCTATACCTGGGGCTTCGACGGGCTGATCTACTCGATCGGGTTCCTCGTCGGTTGGCCGATCATCATGTTCCTGATGGCCGAGCCGCTGCGCAACCTAGGTAAGTTCACCTTTGCCGACGTGGTCAGCTACCGCCTCCAGGCGACGCCTATGCGGGCGATGGCTGCAACGGGTACGCTGGTGACCGTCGCGTTCTATCTGATCGCGCAGATGGTCGGCGCCGGGCAACTGATCGAGCTGCTGTTCGGGCTGCAATACGAATACGCCGTCGTGATCGTCGGTGTGCTTATGATCCTCTACGTCACGTTCGGCGGCATGATCGCCACCACCTGGGTGCAGATCATCAAGGCCATCATGCTGCTGTCCGGGGCGACCCTCATCAGCATCCTCGTCCTCGCGCGCTACAATTTCGACATCAGCGCGTTCCTGGGTGAGGCGATCAAGGTGCATCCGGCGGGGGCCAAGATCATGGCGCCCGGTCCGCAGGTGGCGAACCCCATCTCGGCCATCTCACTCGGGACGGCGCTCATGTTCGGCACCGCCGGCTTGCCGCACATCCTGATGCGCTTCTTCACGGTCAGCAGCGCTAAGGAAGCGCGTAAGAGCGTGTTCTGGGCCACGACGCTTATCGGCTACTTCTACATCCTGACCTTTATCATCGGCTTCGGCGCGCTGGTGCTGGTCAGCCAGAACCCGGACTACCTGGACCTGGCGAACAAGGTGAAGGTGAATGGCATGTCGGCCTTGCTGGGCGGCGGCAACATGCCGGCCATCCATCTGGCTGACGCGGTGGGCGGGAGCCTGATGAAGGGCTTCATTTCAGCCGTGGCGTTCGCAACCATCCTGGCCGTCGTGTCGGGCCTGACGCTCTCGGGCGCCAGCGCCGTCAGCCACGATCTGTATGCCAGCGTGTTCCGGCTGGGCCGCGTGAAAGAAGGGGCGGAGGTTCGGGTCAGCAAGATCACGACCGTCGTTCTAGGCATCGTCGCGATCGTGCTGGGCATCGCGTTCCAGAAGGTCAACGTGGCGTTCATGGTAGGCCTCGCGTTCGCTATCGCGGCCAGTGCCAACTTTCCGGTGCTGTTGCTGTCGATGCTATGGCGCGGCCTGACCACGTGGGGGGCCTTTGCGGGTGGCTTCACGGGGCTGATCAGCGCCGTTGGTCTGACCGTGGTAAGCCCGGGTATCTGGGTGTCGGTGCTGGGTAACCCGCCCGGCAGTGCCTGGTTCCCTTACACGTCGCCGGCGCTGTTTACGATGCCGGCGGCGTTCTTCGTCTGTTGGCTCGTGTCGTCGCTCGATAGGTCGCGCCAGGCGGCACGGGAACGGATTGCGTTCGACGCGCAGTATGTTCGCAGCCAGACCGGCATCGGCGCGGAAGGGGCGAGCGCGCATTAGGCAACTCTCACGCGCGCAGAACGGGGGCCCGGCAGCGATGCCGGGCCCTTTTTTGTTACTACTGAACGCGGGCGATCTGGCCCCGGATCTCGCCGCCCGGATTGGCAGCCGTGTGGACGTTCACATAGGTCTTACCCGCAACAAGTGCGTCGACCTGGTCCTGGGTCAAAATGCTGGCCCCGGCGATCGGCGTCGCGGCATTGGCGAATGGCACCAGGACCGGGGCATTCGCACCTGTCGCCGCCGGGCCATGGATGTGCGCGGCGGTGGCCGGACCCGTCAGGCCCGTATACTCGATCTTATAGTCGAGCGACCGCGTATCCGGGTACAGCTTGGCCGTCATCACGCCCGTCCCGCGGGATGCGGTCGGCGGTACCTCCTGCGTGCCAGACAACTGCGACTGAAAGAGCATGGGCGTCGCGCAGCCCGAAACAGCCAAACCGGCGACCAAGATCAAAGAACGTAACATTAGTGCTTCCTCCAAAAAGCGTTAGCCGCGCGATAGTGCTCAATGTAGCCGCTGGCGCAAGCTATGCCATGGAATGGAAAGTAAATTACGACATTATACCAACCGCCTTAAGGATTGACCGTTGCACAGGTTCGGCTTGTGACGGAAGCGACTTGTGTGATGTCGGTAATGAACGTGTTCCAGGCGCGGCAGCAGGCATCGACGATCTCGTCATAGGTGTCCCAAACGGTGATGTTGAGGAAGTTGCCGCGGATGTATGCCCACACG
>JANONC010000097.1:0-8490 GCA_031420655.1 Rhodospirillales bacterium
CGTCGCGCATGGGGCCACCGGCAAGGGCAACGACCAGGTCCGGTTCGAAATCGCCTACTACGCGCTCAATCCCGAGATCAAAGTGATCGCCCCCTGGCGCGAATGGGACCTGACCAGCCGCACCCGCCTGCTGGAATTCGCCGAGGCAAATCAAATCCCGGTCAGCCGCGACAAGCGGGGCGAAGCGCCGTTCAGCGTCGACGCCAACCTTCTGCATAGCAGCAGCGAGGGCAAGGTGCTTGAAGACCCGGCCGAAGAAGCGCCGGAATTCGTCTACCAGCGCACCATCCGCCCGGAAGACGCGCCGGACCGCGCCACCATCGTCACGATCGGCTTTGAACGTGGCGACCCGGTCAGCATCGACGGCACCACACTCGGTCCGGCAGCACTGCTTACGCGCTTGAACGAGCTAGGCCGCGACAACGGCATCGGCCGCCTGGATCTGGTCGAAAACCGCTATGTCGGCATGAAATCCCGCGGCGTGTACGAGACGCCGGGCGGTACCATCCTGCTGGCCGCTCACCGTGCGATCGAGAGCATTACGCTCGACCGCGAGGCCGCGCACCTTAAGGACCGGCTGATGCCGGGCTATGCGGAGCTGATCTATAACGGTTTCTGGTTCAGCCCGGAGCGCCGGATGCTGCAAGCCGCGATCGACGCCAGCCAGCAGAGCGTGACCGGCACGGTCCGCATGAAGCTCTACAAGGGTAATGTGAGCTGCATCGGCCGCGAAAGCCCGCACAGCCTCTATTCGATGAAGACCGTGACGTTCGAGGATGATCAAGGCGCGTACGACCAGTTCGACGCGCAGGGTTTTATCAAGCTAAACGCGCTCCGCCTGCGCCTGGGTGCGGCGGCCGGGCGCCGGGGGGGAACACTCTGATGGATATGTACCAGGCCAGCATACCGCCGATGTTGCAAATTCTAGAGGCCAGCGCCGCCTTTCTGGGCAAGGCCGCTGTCTATGCCGAGGCCAAGAAGTTCGACCCGGACATCCTGCTGCAGGCACGCCTGGCTCCCACGCAGTTCACGGTCACCAAGCAAATCCAGGTGCTGAGCGATTTCTGCAAGACCGGCGGCGCGCGCCTGGCCGGCGTGGACTCGCCTCGCATGTCCGATACGGAAACCAGCTTTGCAGCATTGCAGGGTCGCCTGAACACCACGGCGGATTTCCTAAAAACGCTGACCCCGGCGCAGATCGACGGCGGTGAGGGGAAGACGATCACGCTGAACGTGGCCGGCAACGAGATGACCTTCACCGGCCAGACTTATTTGCTGCAGTTCGTCATGCCCAACGTCTATTTCCACGCCACCACCGCCTACGCCATCCTGCGCCATAACGGCGTCGAGCTGGGCAAGCGCGACTACATGGGCGCCGTGCCGGGCATGGGGTGAAGGCCGCATCGCACCCCGCCACTGTTCGTCCTGACCCTGTCGAAGGACCAATAAGCCGAGGGGACCAGTGCATCTCGGCAATCTGCGATAAGCGCAGGACGAACGGTTAAGACCTCGTCCCGCAAAACCATTCCGCTTAATCGGCCGAGCGGTCCCTAGCCCGCCTGGCATCGAGCCGCATCAAGTACTGCTCTGTTGCCGGGATGAGGAACGTACGGCAGACCGGCTTCTGACCAATCCAGCCACGCCAGCCAGCAGCAGCAGCCCGGCCGGCACCAGCAGCGGCATGGCCAGATGCTGCGTGGCCACCGCCCCCGCTGTCGCGCCCGCCAAATACGGAATGATAATCGCCGCAATGCAGGCCAGCTGCGCCAAGCGGTGCGGCATGGCACGGTCGCCTATCGCTTCGCCCAGCCGCTCCAGATTGCCGGTCAGGAACGTGGTGTTCATCACCACCGGCCCGAACCGCGTCTCGGACCCGTTCAGGCACCCCAGCGCGGCGGCGATTGGCACCAGCGACAGCAGGCCATCCAGCGGACGCACCGCGGACACGCCCAGCACCAGCGCCACCACCAGCCACGCCAGCCCCGGCCCCCGCCCGTCCCGCCGCGATAACCGCGCAAATGCCACGCCGCAGGCAAACGCCACCACTACCAGCAGCGTCTTGCCTACCTCCGGCCAATGCATAGCCGACAGCTCGAACCCCGCCTGCACCACCGTGCCGGTCATGGGCGCTACGAACGTATGCAGGCCAAGGAAGGCCACCGCGTTCACGTACCCGGCCACCGCCGCCATGCCGGCTGCCTTGTGGGTGCCAATCCAGATACTCACGCTGGCCAGCACCGCGTGCAGCGGTTAGGTTGATGCTGTTGTGTCACAGGAGGCTCCATGCCCGTCCATAACCGCATTGCTGGCCTCGCCGCCACCCTCACCGAATGGCGGCGTGATTTGCATGCCCATCCGGAACTCGGGTTCGAGGAGCACCGTACCAGCGCCATCGTCGCGGAAAAGCTGGCCAGTTGGGGGATCGAGGTCACGCGCAACATCGCCGGCACCGGCGTCGTCGGCACGCTGCGCGCCGGTACTGGCACTCGCGCAATCGGCCTACGCGCCGACATGGATTGCCTGGAAATGACCGAGGCTAATACTTTCGAGCACCGCTCCATCACACCCAACCGCATGCACGCCTGCGGGCATGACGGGCATACCACCATGCTGCTCGGCGCCGCCCAATATCTTGCGGAAACGCGCAATTTCGACGGCACCGTCCACTTCATCTTCCAGCCTGCCGAAGAAGGCGGCGGCGGCGGCCGGGTGATGGTGGAGGAAGGCCTGTTCGACCGGTTCCCCTGCGACATGGTGTTCGGCGCGCACAACGATACGCGCATCCCTGTCGGCACCATGCAGGCCGCGGTGGGACAGGTGAGTGCGGCAAGCGACCGGTTCTGGATCCACATCGCCGGCCAAGGCGGCCACGCGGCCCGGCCGCACCAGACGATCGACCCGGTCATCATCGGCTCGCACATGGTCCTGGCCCTGCAGCAGATCGTGTCCCGCCGGGTGGACCCGGTTCGCCCGGCCGTGCTGTCGATCACGCAGTTCCACGCCGGCAGCACCGGCAATGTCATTCCGGACGCCGCCGTGCTGAACGGCACCGTTCGCACGCTGGACGAAGATGTGCGCGACATGATCGAGGCGGCGATGCACCAGACCGTCGCCGGTATCGCCGAAGCGCATGGGGCGACCGCGCGACTGGACTACGAACGCGGTTATCCGAGCGTGATCAACGCCGCCGAGCCGACCAGCCGGGTCGCCATGGCGGCTGATCGCCTACTCGGCCCCGGGAATTTTGTCGCTGAGGCTCCGGCCATGATGGGCGGCGAGGACTTTTCCTATATGGCCAACGTCGTCCCAGGCTGCTTCGTCCGCATTGGCCAGCGGGACGGCGACCGCTTCGGCACGAGCGTGCATAACCCGGCCTATGATTTCAACGATGACATTCTACCGCTAGGGGCTAGTTTCTGGGCAACTTTGGTCGAGCAAGAGCTGCCCCGGTAACGAGCCGGTGAACGTTTCGTAGGCAGCGGTAGGTCCACCAGGTAAGCCCTCCCCCGCTCAGGGAACGGCCGGTGGCGTTCTCTCTCAGCGCAAGAGGCCATGGCACAGGAATTGCTCTGTTCTGAGCACAGAACACCTGGGAGCGAACAATGATCAACCTCGGACGCCGCGGCCTACTTGCCTCTACCACGGCCCTCATAGCTGCCACAGCTCTGCCGATCGCGCTCAGCACCCCGGCGCAGGCGCAGGCGGCCGGGCCAATCAAGATCGGCGTGCTGCACTCCCTCTCCGGCACGATGGCCATCAGCGAAACCACGCTGAAAGACGTCATGCTCATGCTGGTCGATGAGCAGAACAAGGCCGGCGGCGTGCTCGGCCGCAAGATCGAGGCCATCGTCGTGGACCCGGCCAGCAACTGGCCCTTGTTCGCCGAAAAGGCGCGCGGGCTGATCACGCAGGATAAGGTCAGCGCCGTGTTCGGCTGCTGGACCAGCGTCAGCCGCAAGTCCGTGCTGCCTGTGTTCGAAGAAACCGGCAACATCCTGTTCTACCCCGTCCAGTACGAGGGTGAAGAGAGCAGCAAGAACGTGTTCTACACCGGTGCTGCGCCAAACCAGCAGGCGATCCCGGCCGTCGACTATCTGATGGAAGAAAACAAGATCACCCGCTGGGTCCTGGCCGGCACCGACTACGTTTATCCACGTACGACCAACAAGATTTTGGAAGCCTATTTGAAGTCCAAGGGCGTCAAGCAGGAAGACATCCTGATCAACTACACCCCGTTCGGCCATAGCGACTGGCAGACGATCGTGGCCGACATCAAGAAGTTCGGCTCGGCTGGTAAGAAAACCGCCGTCGTCAGCACCATTAACGGTGACGCCAACGTCCCCTTCTACAAGGAACTCGGCAACCAGGGTATCAAGGCGACCGACATCCCGGTCGTGGCCTTCAGCGTCGGCGAAGAGGAGCTTGCCGGCGTCGACACCAAGCCGCTTGTGGGCCACCTGGCCGCCTGGAACTACTTCATGAGCGTCGATGCACCGATCAACAAAGACTTCATCGCCCGCTGGAAGGCATTCACCAAGAACGACAAGCGCGTCACGAACGACCCGATGGAAGCGGCGTTCATCGGCTTTCAGATGTGGATCAAGGCGGTCGAAAAGGCCGGCAGCGTCGAACCGGCGAAGGTGATCGACGCGATCATCGGCGTCGCCGTCCCGAACCTGTCGGGTGGGTACAGCACCATGATGCCGAACCACCACATCACGAAGCCGGTGCTGATCGGCGAGATCGAGGCCAATGGCCAGTTCAACATCGTCACGCAAACGCCGGGCACCATCGTGGCGCAGCCGTGGTCGCCGTACCTGGAAGGGTCCAAGGACCTGATCAGCGACTGGTTGCCGCCCATGAGCTGCGGCAACTTTAACGTGAAGTCCGGCAAGTGCGGCGGCGCGGGCAAAAGCTGATCCGCATCCTGCTACTCGTGCTGGTCTGGCTATACGCCGGGCCAGCACGGGCCGAAGCGAGTTTGACGCCGTTTGCCAGCAACAGCTTCGTCGACATCCAACGGGGCGTCGAGGCGCTTGGTACGTCCGGCGACCCGCGGGCGCTGCCTATCCTGCAGGCGTTGCAGGCCGGTCAGTTGGTCGTGGGACCGGGCAACCAGGTCCTGATCCGCGACGGCACCGCGCTGCGTGACGCCACCACGGGCGAGCCGGTGCCGGACGCCGCGACCCGGCCTGTGCGCCTGAACAACAACGTTCGCCGCACGGCGCAAGCGGCCCTCGGCGCGCTTCGCCTGTTTGCACCCGACCCGGCCACCCGTGCCGTTGCCGCCGAGGACGTTTTCCACTCTCGCGACCCGGCCGACGCGCCCGCGCTCGACCGTGCCATCACCGCCGAAGCTACCCCAGCCATCCGCCGCACGATGGAACAGGCGCGCGCCGCCATCACCCTCGCCGCCCCCTCCTCCGACGTAGCGGCTACGGCAGCCATCGGCATATTGCGCGACCGCGGCGGCCAAGAAGCGCGCGCCATCATCGCTGCCACGCCCACGCCCACCCCCCCGGTTGCCGCGGCAATGGAGGCCGCGATCACGTCGATCGATTTCAAGCAGAAACTGATCGGAGCCGGGCAGACCTTGTTCTACGGCCTCTCGCTCGGCTCCGTCCTGCTGCTGGCCGCCGCCGGGCTCGCCATCAGCTTTGGCGTGATGGGCGTCATCAACATGGCGCATGGCGAACTGCTCATGCTCGGCGCCTACACCACCTTCGTCGTCCAGGAACTCATCCGCGCCCACGCCCCCTGGCTGTTCGAAGCGAGTCTCGCCATCGCCATTCCAGCCGCCTTCCTCGTCTCAGGGGCCGCCGGCGTGCTGATCGAGCGTGGCATGCTGCGCTATTTGTATGGCCGGCCGCTCGAAACGCTGCTCGCCACCTGGGGCCTGTCGCTCGTGCTGCAGCAGGCGGTGCGCAGCGTATTCGGCGCTGATAACCGTAACGTCGGCACGCCCGCCTGGATGTCCGGCACGGTCGAATTGGCCGGGCTGTCGCTGACCATCAACCGGCTGACGATCATTATTTTCGCCATCGCCGTGCTGACGTTGCTGATCGTAGGGCTGCGCACGACGTCGCTTGGCTTGCAGATGCGGGCGGTCACGCAAAACCGGCGCATGGCGGCCGCCATGGGCATCCGTACGCCGTGGGTAGACGCACTCACCTTCGGCCTCGGCTCCGGCCTCGCTGGAATCGCTGGGGTGGCGCTGAGCCAGATCGACAACGTCAGCCCCAATCTGGGACAGGGCTACATCATCGACAGCTTCATGGTGGTGGTGTTCGGCGGCGTCGGTAATCTGTGGGGCACGGCGTTGGCGGCACTTGTGCTGGGTGTCGTGAACAAGGTCATGGAGCCGGTGGCCGGCGCCGTGCTGGGTAAGGTCGTCGTGCTCGTGCTGCTGGTACTGTTCATCCAGCGCCGCCCGCGTGGCCTGTTCCCGCTCAAGGGCCGCGCGGTAGAAACTTGAAATCGGTTTGGATCACCGTCGCCCTCGTCCTGGGCGGAGCAGCTGCACTCTGCGCCGGCAACCTGTTCACGCCGCCGGATACCGCGCTGCATGTGTCGGCGTATGGGCTGGCACTGTTCGGCAAGTACCTGTGCTTTGCCATCCTTGCGCTGAGCGTCGACCTCGTTTGGGGCTATGCCGGCATCCTGACGCTGGGTCACGCCGCGTTTTTTGCCCTGGGCGGCTACGCGATGGGCATGTATCTCATGCGCCAGATCGGCGCGCGCGGTATGTATGCCAACCCGGTGCTGCCGGATTTTATGGTGTTCCTGAACTACAAGGAACTTCCTTGGTTCTGGCAGGGCATGGACTGGTTCCCGGTTGCCATGCTGGTGGCGCTTCTGGTGCCTGCCATACTCGCCGCCCTGTTCGGCTACTTCGCGTTCCGCAGCCGGGTCACAGGCGTGTATTTGTCCATTATTACCCAGGCGCTCACCTATGCGCTGATGCTGGCGTTCTTTCGCAACGACATGGGATTCGGCGGCAATAACGGCCTGACCGACTTCAAGGAGCTGCTCGGCGCGCCGCTCACGTTGGACACGACGCGCGCCGGATTATTGATGGCCAGCGCCATCGCCCTCTGCGCACTCCTGGTAGGCGCCGCCATGCTCATGCGCTCCCGCTTCGGCCTGGTGCTGATCGCGATGCGCGATGCGGAGGCCCGGACCCGCTTCCTGGGCTACCGGCCCGAGCGCTACAAGCTGGTCGTCTTTACCCTGTCGGCCATGATGGCGGCCATCGGCGGCGCGCTCTACGTCCCCCAGGTTGGCATCATCAATCCTGGTGAGTTCGCGCCGGCCAACTCGATCGAGGCCGTGATCTGGGTCGCCGTCGGCGGACGCGGCACCTTGGTTGGGGCCGTGCTGGGCGCGGTGCTGGTCAATGGCGGCAAGACGCTGCTGACCGGTGCGCTGCCGGACGCGTGGCTGTTTGCACTGGGCGCGCTGTTTATCCTGGTCACGCTGTTCCTACCGCGCGGCCTGCTGGGTCTGGTGCGCAGATGACCGAGCAACCCACGCTGCTGTACCTGGACGGCGTCAGCGTAACATTCGATGGCTTCAAAGCGCTGCGCAACCTCAGCCTCGTGCTGGCCCCCGGCGAAATGCGCGCCGTGATCGGCCCCAACGGAGCCGGCAAAACCACCATGATGGACGTCATTACCGGCAAGACCCGGCCGGACCAAGGCCGCGTCGTGTTTGGCGAAGCGACCGACCTGACCCGGCTCGACGAACCCGCCATCGCCGCCCTTGGTATCGGCCGTAAATTCCAGAAGCCGACCGTGTTCGAACCGCTGACCGTATGGGACAACCTGCTGCTCGCTCTCGCCAACCCCCGCACCCCCGGCTTCACCGTCGCCGCCCGGCAAACCCCCGCCGAGCGCGAGCGCATCGCTGCAGTGCTGGAAACCATTCGCCTCGCTCCGCTGCGCAATGCCATCGCCGGCGCGCTCAGCCATGGGCAGAAGCAATGGCTCGAAATTGGCATGTTGCTTGCGCAAGAACCGCTTCTGCTGCTGGTGGACGAGCCCGTGGCGGGCATGACCGACGCCGAAACCGAACAGACTGCCGCCCTCCTGCGCGACATCAACCGCACCCGCAGCGTGGTCGTGGTCGAGCACGACATGGCCTTCGTCCGCGCCCTGGGCGTCATGGTCACCTGCCTGCACGAGGGTGCCGTATTGAGCGAAGGCACGATCGACCACGTGAGCGCGGACCCGCGCGTGATCGAAGTCTATTTGGGACGCTGAGGCGGGCGGCTTTCTTACCTTCCAACCAAAGAAGGGACGCACCGTTCCGCCCAGCTTATACCAAACGCCTTAAGGATTGACCGTTGCCCAGGTTCGGCTTGTGACGGAAGCGACTTGTGTGATGTCGGTAATGAACGTGTTCCAGGCGCGGCAGCAGGCATCGACGATCTCGTCATAGGTGTCCCAAACGGTGATGTTGAGGAAGTTGCCGCGGATGTATGCCCACACG
>JANONC010000098.1:0-1543 GCA_031420655.1 Rhodospirillales bacterium
GGGCGACATCATTTGGCTAGGCGTCGCATCCGGCACCACGGGCGGGCTGCTGGGCGGCCTCGTGCTCGGCATCGGCGTCGCCATGGTCCTGTCCGGGTTGAACATTGGGCTGCTGCTAATCTGCATCGGTGCCCCCGCCTCCGCCCTCATCGGCTGGCTGCTGGCCCGGCGTTTGGCAAAGCGCTTTCCGGATTAGCGATAAGGTTCGGCATCGGCAGAAAGTAGACTCGATCCATCGCTTCGCACGTCATTAGGGTCAGGTTTCGCCGAACGCCGATGCCGCTGCGTCCTGGAGCGAACAATGTTTGAAGTAGAACTCGCGCTCGCACCGTTGGCGGCGCAACACGCGGCTTACCTTGCCAACTACGCTGCGCTGAACCGGACCCTCGCCGCGAATGATTTTATGGCCGGTGACGATTACTTCAATGTCGGCAAGAGTGCCGTAGGTGCGATTATTGCTGCACTGCTGTCGGCAGGTGTGGCCTCACCCCGGCGCATCTTGGATCTGGCCTGCGGTAATGGCCGCATCACCCGGCACCTTGCCCTGCTATTCCCCGACGCCGAGATCACCGTCTGCGATCTTTATCCCGAGATGGTGCAGTTCTGTGTTGACACGTTCGGCGCTCGTCCCGCCCTGTCCACAGAAAACCTCGCAGAATTACGGTTCGATCGTGATTTCGATCTGATCTGGTGCGGGTCGCTGCTCACGCATTGTGACGCAGCTCTGTTTGTCGGTGCCCTCCATACCATGCGCCGCGCCCTGGCCACACCCGGCGTTGCCGTCGCGACAGTGCATGGCCGCCGTGCGCTGGCGCTTCAGCATTATGCCTGGAAGCTGTGCCCAGACACGCTGTTCCGCCCGGCCGAGCGGGCGTTCCATCGCACCGGCTTTGGCTTCATCAATACGTTCGATGATGAGGCCAAGCGGCTTTTCCCGCTCAACGCCAATCTGGGCGGCGGCCATTCGCTTTCTTCCGCCGCCTATGTGAGCGGCCTGATCGCGGAAATGGAAGATGTAGCCCTGCTATTCTATCGCGAGATGGGCTGGAACGGTCATCAGGATGTCGTGGCGTTCGGCACGCCGGGCGTGTTCCCGGCCTCATAGTCCTCATCCAGCCGCCCGCGCACCCGGCGGCCCACGGCTAGGCTCGCGATCACGCCGTGCAGCGTGCGTACCTCCTGCGCCGTGATCTCGCCGCGCTGAAACAGGTGTTGCAAATTGTGGATCATGCCCTCGCGTTTTTGTTCGTTACGCAAAAAGGCGCTCGCGTCCAGTTCGTCCACCAAGTGCTCCATGGCGCGGTTCAGCTCGCCCTTTGTGGCTACCGCCGTGCCGTGTGTCTGCAAGACGCTGCCCGGCGTCTCGTCCGCGGCCGTCCACCATTCATAGGCCATCACCAGAACGGCCTGGCCTAAGTTCAACGAATTGAACGCCGGGTTCAGCGGATAGCGCACGAGCGTGTCGGCCTGCGCCATGTCGTCGTTGTCCAGGCCCGCCCGTTCCGGCCCAAACAGCACCCCGGCCCGCAACGCCCGCCCGGTC
>JANONC010000099.1:0-4384 GCA_031420655.1 Rhodospirillales bacterium
CCCGCCGCCAAGATGGTGCAGCGCTTGATCAGGCATTGCGAAGCCCACGGCGTGATCGGCCGCGCCTTGCCCGGCGACAGCATGGCCTTCAGCCCGCCGCTGATCATGACCGCGGCAGAGGTGATGACGATGCTGGACCGGGTTGAAGCTGGGCTGGCCGATCTGACTATTGCTTTGGAGGATACGTGATGCTCAACCGCCGCCGCTTTGCCACATGCTTCCTCTGCGCCGCGGGTGGCGTACTGACGGCCGAAATCGGTGCCGTTGCGCAGACGCCAGGCTTTACCCGCACGGTGTTGAACCGCAGCGAAAGCCCCGGCGACACGATGGTGACAATCCAGGTGCTGGTGGAGATCAACCCAGGCGTCCTGGTTGCGCGCCATACGCACCCGGGCACCGAGAGCGGCTATTTCTTGGACGGCGCAGGCACGCTCGGTATGGCCGGCGCGCCGGACCGGGCGATGAAGGCCGGCGACGCGTTCCAGATCCCGCACGCGGTGCCGCATTTCGTGCAGAATGGGCCTAGTCAGACACGGGTGCTGAGCACCTACGTGGTGGAAAAGGACAAGCCGCTCGCGAGCCCGGCGCCGGCCTAGCGCACGCCACGTCCCTCCAGCCACTGCACAAGTCGCGTCGCCGGAAACAGCAACGCAAAGTATATCAACGCGACCACGGTATAAACCTCCAGCGGTTTGTAGGTGTCCGACGTGATCAGCGTGCCCTGATACAGCAAGTCCGGCACCGCAATCGTGCTGACCAGCGATGTATTTTTCAGCTGGATGATGCTCTGGTTTAAGAACGGCGGCACCATGCGCCGTACCGCTTGCGGCAGCACGACCCGGCGCATCATCGGTCCCCAGCGCAAACCAAGCGCCCGCGCCGCGTCCCACTGCCCGCGCTCGATCGAGACGATGCCGCCGCGGAAGATCTCGGCATAAAATGCGGCCGTGTACAGCGACAGCACCAGCGTCGCCGCCACTACGGCCGGCACCTGGATGTTCAGGATGACGGGTAGTGCGTAGTAGAACCACACAATCTGCACGAGCAGCGGCGTGCAGCGGAATAGTTCGATAAACGCCACTAACGGCACCGCGACCCACCGCGACGGCACCAGCCGGGCCAGGCCCAGCACCAGCCCGATCGCCAATCCAAGCAGGACCGTGCCGACCGTGTAGGCGAGCGTGACTTGCACGCCCGTCCAGAACAGTCCGGTGTAGCGCCACAGGAAGCCGAAGCTCCATTCGTAGCCCATGGGCCGCTAGAACTGCACCTCGGCCGGCACGTCGTCGGCCGTGACTCCACTCAGCGCTAGCCCGGCGATCAACCCGTCGCGGATTTGTCCCACGGCACGGTTATAGTCGATCCAGGCATTGACCACGTCCAGGAAGCGCACATCGGCCTCCCGCCTCACTCCAAGGCAGCTTGGCAGCGTAAACAGGGGCCCGGTCAACATATGGAAAGGCCCGAGCGACCGGTTGCGTGCGATCGTGCTGAGACCGGGCAGGGCGGCGATGATGAACACGTCCGCGCGGCCCGACTGGAAGGCCAGCGTCGCCTCATCCCGCGTTTTGTAGGCGGTGATCTGCGCCCGGGGTGCATAGCGCCGCGCCGCGACCTCATGCGTGGAGCCTAGGTCGCAAACCAGGGCGATCTCCGGCTTGTTGATGTCGGACCACGTCGCCGGGTTAAAGCCTTTCTTCGCCAGGCACCCATAGGGATGATTGAAAAGCGGCCGCGTGAACGCGATCGAAAGCGCGCGCTGCGGTGTTGGGCCAAGGGCAAAGGCAAGGTCGATCTTATTAGCCTGAAGGTCGAGCACCGAACCGCCATAGGTACTTTCGATATACTCCAGTTTGGCGTCGAAGATTTTTGCGATGTCGCGCGCAAATTCCAGCGCTGACCCCTTCCACTCGCCCGTAGCCAGATCCTTGGTGAAAAACGGCAGCTCGCCCGGCAAGGCCGCGATCCGCAGCGTCTTGGTCCGCATGACGCGTTCGAACGTGGACTCCGCCGCCTGCGCCCGGGCGGTGCCACCCGCGACAGCCAGCCCTACCCCGGCCAGGCCGAGCGCGCGGCGGGAAAGACCGCTCACTGCGTCAAGCCCCAAACCGGCTCCTGCACCGCCACGTCTGCCGGATAGACGGTGTGAAAGACGCCGTCCTTCACCTGCTGGATGACCGGTGTCGCCAGCACGTTTTGGCCTGTACTGTCGAACCGCACCCCGGCCCACGGCATGATGGTCTGATTGCCAGGAATTTCCGTGCTGATCAGCGCGCGCCGGATGTCATCGGGCTTGGCACTTGCCGCGCGGTTGATCGCGTCGGCCATCACCTGCAGGCCGACCACCTGACGGGACGTGTTGTCGTTCAGATCCTTGCCGGCCCGGGCGCGGAAGGCGGCGTTGATCGGCTCGATCGCCGGACGGGACTTGGTGGCGTCACGCGCAAAGCTCGACCGGCTGAATAGCCCCTCAGCCAGCGGGCCGACAGCGGTCAGAAACGACTGCTCCTGGTACCCGGCCGCCTGCGCCATGATGACGCGCGGCTTGTACCCCAGCTCGGCAAAGGCCCGCATGATCGAAATCGCATCGGACGTGTAGCCCGACGGCAGTAGCACGTCCGCGTCCGCCGCCCGCAACCGCTGCGCCTCGGCACTCAGCGAGGGTGAGTTGGCGCGGTACTTGATATCCGCCACCACGTTGATCTTAGCGTCCGCGGCCAGCTTGCGCTGCACGTTGGAGCTGTCGCTGCCGAAGATGCTGTCTTCGTAGAACAGGGCAACGCTCTTGGGTGCATGGCCAGTCTTCTTTCCAACCTCCTCGAAGAAGTCGAACATTGCCTGCGTGAACATCTCATCATGCGGCGTCGTGCGGAAAAACCACGTGAGGCCCCGCTTGTTCAGGGACGGCGACGAGTTATCCATCGACAGATACGGCACCTCGTACCGCTCGGCCACCTGACTGATGGTGACTGCGGTGGCGCTCGTGTAGCTGCCGATGATCGCCACGACCTTGTCTTGCGTAATCAACCGCTCCGCTTCCGCGCGTGCCTTTTGCGGGTCATTCTGATGGTCGGCGAAAATGACGCGGATCTTGGCGCCCCCCATGCGGTCGAGCCCGCCACCGCGGCCCATCAGCATCGGCACCGGATCGTGGGTCCCGTTGATGACGTCCAGCGTCGTCTCGATCGCGTTGCGTGCGTCAGCCCCGATCTGCGCGGCGTTGCCCGTCAGTGGGTAGATTGCACCGATGACGACGTCGTCAGCAGCGCGCGCCGGCAGCGACAGCACGACGCAAAGGAACAGGGCCGCGAAACGTACCATTAATTCATTCTCCCGGTATCGCGCGGGAGTGAAGCACGGGTAACGGAGCGTGCAAACCTTAAAGCGGGGTGGGGCGAACGACGGGGATTGAACCCGCGGCAACCGGTACCACAAACCGGCGCTCTACCAACTGAGCTACGTCCGCCACCGGTTGCGGATTAGGGCACTCCGCCTGCCGCCGTCAACCGCGTTACGCGTATCGTTGCGGACAGCGTGGCCGGGGCGCGGGAAAAATGCCGGGTCAGGCGCGCAATCGCCTCGTCCAGGACAGACTCCTGCTTACAGAACGCAAACCGCACATAATGGCCCGGCGCCGGTCCGTCATAAAACGCAGACACCGGAATGGCCGCCACACCCGCGTGCTCCGTGATATGGCGGCAGAATGCGACGTCATCGCCGTGGAAGCCGAGCGGCGTGATGTCGGTCGTCACAAAATAGCTGCCCATGGCTGGCAGCACGCCAAACCCGGCGCTGGCCAACCCAGCCGATAGCCGGTCCCGCTTGGCCGCAAGCGCCGAGGCCAGTCCGGCGAAGTACGCATCGTCCTTGGCCAGGCCCACCGCTACCGCCCGCTGCAGGTTGGGCGGCGTCGTGAACGTAAGATTCTGGTGTGCGCGGGCCACCAGCGCACACAGCGCGGCCGGGCCCACGACAGAGCCGACCTTCCAGCCCGGCAAACTGACCGTCTAGCCCGCACTGCTGATGCGCAGGCACCGCTCCCGCATGCCCGGCAGAGTCATGAGCGGGATGTGCCGCCAGCCGTCGAACGTCAGATGCTCGTACACCTCGTCGCACACGGCGTAGGTGTCGTGCGTGGTGACCAGGTCCGCGATGAAGGCGAGCTCGGCCCCGGTAAACACTTTGCCGGTCGGGTTCATGGGTGAGTTCAGCAGGATGGCCTTCGTACGCGGCCCGAACGCGGCAGCTAACTCGGCGCGCGGCAACTCCCAGCGCGGCGGCTGTAACCGCACCAGCCGCGCCGTTGCACCCAGCAGCTTCACGACCGGCAGGTACGTGTCATACAGCGGCTCGATCAGCACAACCTCGTCACCCGGGTTCAGCA
>JANONC010000100.1:0-2711 GCA_031420655.1 Rhodospirillales bacterium
GCGTCAGCACCGCCTCGACGTCTACCGCCGGCGCGGACGTCGTGGCCCCTGCTGGCGCGGGCTGCGCCGCCGCACTCGGGGCATGGAAGATTTTGCTCATGATGGAGTTGAAGAAGCTCATGCGCTGTTTTCCCTCGTGACGGTATGATCATTGTCGCAGCAGGATATCGCGATTCGTCATCAGGCCGATCCGTATAGATGACACGTCGTGCCGCATCAATATTGAAGAATATTGCGGTCCTCTATTGAAATCTTGTATACTTGACGGCGAGCCGCTGCGCCGCAGCGGAAGTCTCGGCTTGTCGCCTACGAGACGGTCCGGAAGCAATTTCGACGCTCGATGGTGCAGGCAGGCACGGGTGAGCCGGGGATGGCGCTAGCAACGGGACCCGTGAGAACTGGTTGCGAGAACGCAAACCCTAAGCAGATTTCCCTGGCCTGTCACACGCTTGGCAGTGTTGGATCAATGTTGGCGTAAGCTGGGTGGTTGGCATGGCGGGTCGGTCTTCGTTGGCTGCGACGGGGGAGCAGGAGGCGGCATTGCGTGCGCTGTCGCGTTCTGACGTTCGTGGCGAGGCGGACCGTGCGCGGGCGATCCTGCTGACCTTGCAGGGCTGGACGAGCCTGGAAGTGGCGGAGGCGTTCAGCGTCACGCCGGAGGCGGTACGGCACTGGCGGGGGTGGTTTGCTGAGCGCGGCGTAGACGCGCTGCGGTCCACGTTGGCGGCAGGCCCGTCCGCGGCCAAGGGCGAGCGCGCGCTGGAAGTCGCGGCCACGTTGCTGCGCCAGCCCGTCGAGGGCCGGACCAACTGGACGCTGCCGCGGCTGCGGGCCGAGATCGAGCGGCAGACGGGCGCCACGATTTCGGCCGGGCGCCTGAGCGTGCTGCTGAAAAAGGGGGGTTCGGATGGCGCCGGCCGCGGCACACGTTGACCGGGCGGCAGGACCGCGACGCGGTGGACCGCATGGGCCTGCGGCTGCAACTGCGCCGCGCCCAGGCGGAGGCAGGCGACATCGCGCTGCTGTATGCCGACGAGAGCGAGGCGCTGACGCATCCCTACCTGGCCCATGCCTGGGCAGCGCGTGGCGCCGAGTTGCGGGTGCAGGCGCCCGGGGCATCGCGCAAGGTGGCGCTGATGGGGGCGCTGGACGCGGGCACGGGCGAACTGGTCGTCAGCACGTCGCCGACCAAGACAAGCGCCGACGTGATCGCCCTCTTGCGCCGGCTGGACTGGCGCTATGGCCCGCAACCCGGCTGCACGCGCCTGCCCATGGTCCTGGTGTGGGACAACGGACCCGTCCACACCAGCCGAGCCACCCGGGCAGCGCTGGCAGAGCGGCCCTGGATCACAGTCGAGTGGCTGCCGCGGTATGCCCCCGAACTGAACGCCATCGAACGAAGCTGGCGGGACCTCAAGCGGCACCACTTGGCCCACCACACGTTCAAGGACGCCGCCGACCTCACCTGCACCGTCCAAGCCGCGGTCAAGCAACTCAACAAAGAACGCATGAACCCGCATCCGTGCGACAACCTAGGTAAGGCTGCTTAGAAATACACGACCGTTTGGCTTCACGGCACGATGCAGTCCACGCAGAAGGCGGATGTGATCGGAGCAATGATGGAAGCACTCGTAAAATAGGATTGCGTCGTATTGCTCCGATACAGTTTCACACCAAAAAAATCTGAGTTCACCACCCGGACGCCAACGCCGTTTAGAGATGCTCTTGCCTGGATCAGGTCGCAGAAATTCTTCTCTACATCAACGGCAGTCACGTTGAACCCTAGCGAGGCAAGCGCCAGAGTGGTGTTGCCCCAGCCCGGTCCAAACTCCAAGATCCGCGCCCCGGGTTGAAGCTGAAGGTTACTAATCACGAAACCCATCGCAGACAAATGCATCCCGGCGGTGGATGTGCTTCCAGATGAATAAGGGAAGGGACGCCGGACCATTGCGGATACGTCGAATGCGCTGACCTCGTTCGAGACAACATAATCTTTTCCGGCTATCTTCTCGTAGATACCCATCTGGAAATCATAGTAATCTTTACTGAACGGGTCCTCAGGCATGCTGGCATTAAGGGCACCGAAGCTCATCTCAAATCCCGCGAATACCCTCCGAGCTGCGTCGTCGGACTCTGCGGCAGCAACGTCAATCTCCCGCAGTTTTTCATCCAGCTCTTGTAACGTGCTAACTACTTCCATGACCTTCCTTTTGCCGTGGAGGTCAAGCAGAGGAGGCCTTTATGCTTCGTCATGCTGACGACACCTCACAGAGACGTAATATTGCCGGTCAAGCCAGATGTCGTGCTCCCGTGGTGCCGATGGCGGTTTTAAGTCTTCGGTCCTTGCCCCAACGTCTCCATCAGCTCAGTCCACTCGCGCTTGGACAGGCCGCTGCCGGGCTGATCGACCGCCTCGCCCGCCAGCATCCGGCGCACGATGGCAAGCATGCCGGCGGACAGGGTGGCGGCGCCCATGCGGTAGTCCTGGAACGCCTGGAACGTCAGCGGCACCCAGGCGCGCACGGCGTCCAGCATGATGTCGGCATACGCCCTGATCTCGTATTGCGCGTGGCTGTCCGCGCGCAGCGACAGGAAGCCCAGCAGGTTGTGCAGGTCGGCCTTCCAATACCATTGGGTGTAGGTGTTGAGCGTCAGGTTCATGCGGGCCAGTTCCCGCGCCAGGCCTTGCCGCGCCGGGTCGGCGGGCTGGC
>JANONC010000101.1:0-20480 GCA_031420655.1 Rhodospirillales bacterium
GTCACCCGTGACACGACGCCCTTGTTGCCGTGGCGTCCGGCCATCTTGTCGCCGGGCTGCAGCTTGCGCTTCACGGCTACGAAGACCTTGACCATCTTCATGACGCCGGGCGGCAGCTCGTCACCGCGCTGCAGCTTTTCGACCTTGCCGTCGAAACGCGCTTGCAAGCGCTTCACGGCCTCGTCGAACTCGCGCTTTAGCGTCTCGATCTCAGCCATAACGGCGTCATCCGCCACGCCGATGTTGCGCCAGGCACCGCGCGGATGTTCGGCCAGCACCTCGTCCGTGATGGTCGTGCCGGACTTGATACCCTTGAAGCCCGCCGAAGCCTTACGGTTCAGAAGCTTCTCGCGCATCCGGTTCAAGAAGCTCCGCTCCTGGATGGCCCGCTCGTCATCACGGTCCTTGGCCAGGCGCTCGATCTCCGACCGCTCGATCGCCATCGCACGCTCGTCCTTGTCCACGCCCCGGCGGCTGAACACCCGCACGTCGACGATGGTGCCCGTCACGCCGGGCGGCAGCTTCAGCGACGTATCGCGCACGTCACTCGCCTTTTCGCCAAAGATGGCGCGGAGCAGCTTTTCCTCGGGCGTCATCGGGCTTTCACCCTTGGGCGTTACCTTACCGACCAGGATGTCACCCGGATTTACCTCGGCGCCGATATAGACGATGCCGGCTTCATCCATGTTGCGCAGCGCTTCTTCGCCCACGTTGGGGATGTCGCGCGTAATTTCTTCCTGGCCAAGCTTCGTGTCGCGCGCCATCACCTCGAACTCTTCGATGTGAATGGAGGTGAACACGTCGTCGCGGGCAATACGCTCGCTAATCAGGATGCTGTCTTCGAAGTTGTAGCCGTTCCAAGGCATAAACGCGCACAGCACGTTACGGCCCAGCGCCAACTCACCCAGCTCCGTGCTGGGGCCGTCGGCAATGATGTCCCCCGTATTGACCCGGTCGTTGACGCGCACCAGCGGGCGCTGGTTGATACAGGTGCTCTGGTTGCTGCGCATGTACTTGCGCAGCCGATAGATATCGACGCCGTGTGTCGTCCCGTCTTCCGCCGTCGCCCGCACCACGATGCGTGCGCCATCGATCTGATCGACAATACCGGGGCGCTTGGCAACGATGGTGGCACCGCTGTCACGCGCGACCGCAGCCTCCATCCCCGTCCCTACCAGCGGCGCATCGGCGCGGATCAACGGCACCGCCTGCCGCTGCATGTTGGAGCCCATCAGCGCCCGGTTGGCGTCGTCGTTCTCCAGGAACGGGATCAGCGCTGCCGCGACCGACACCAACTGCCGGGGCGACACATCGACTGCCGTGACATCGTTCGGCTTCACCAGGCGGAAATCGCCCTGCTTGCGCACGCTCACCAGTTCGTTGGTAAAGTTGCCGTCCTTGTCGGTTGGCGCATCCGCTTGCGCCACCACAAGCCGTTCCTCTTCCATCGCAGACAGGTACTTCCACCCGTCCTGTACCTGGCCGTCCTTAACCAAGCGGTACGGCGTCTCGATAAAGCCGTACTTATTGACTTTGGCGTAGGTGGCCAACGAGTTGATGAGGCCGATGTTCGGCCCCTCCGGCGTCTCGATCGGGCAGATGCGGCCATAATGTGTAGGATGCACGTCACGCACCTCGAACCCGGCGCGCTCCCGCGTCAGACCCCCTGGCCCAAGCGCGGACAGGCGACGTTTATGCGTCACTTCCGACAGCGGGTTGGTCTGGTCCATGAACTGGCTGAGCTGCGAGGAGCCGAAGAACTCCCGTACAGCCGCGGCGGCAGGCTTCGCGTTGATAAGGTCGTGCGGCATGACGGTGTCGATGTCGACGCTGCCCATCCGCTCGCGAATGGCGCGCTCCATCCGCAGCAAACCGACGCGGTACTGGTTCTCCATCAGCTCACCAACCGAACGCACCCGGCGATTGCCGAGGTTGTCGATATCATCGATCGTGCCGCGGCCGTCCTTCAGCTCACACATGATCTTGACGGCCTTGAGCACGTCTTCCCGTCGTAGCACGCGCACGGTGTCTTCGGCCTCGACGCCCAGGCGCATGTTCATTTTGACCCGGCCCACGGCCGACAGGTCATAACGGTCGCTGTCAAAGAACAGGCCACGGAATAACGCTTCTGCCGTCTCAGGCGTCGGCGGCTCACCGGGGCGCATCACGCGATAGATGTCGACCAGCGCGTCATCGCGGTTGCTGTTCTTGTCCACTGCGAGCGTGTTGCGGATCCACGGACCGTTCGATTGATCGACAGCCAGCGTCGGCAACTCGGTGATGCCGGCATCTTCAAGCGCGGCCAGCCGTGCCTCGACCAGTTCCTCACCGGCTTCAGCGTAGATTTCACCTGTCTCGTCGTTAACCAAATCACGCGCCACGAAGCGGCCAAGCAAATCTGCGCGGCCCACCAGCACGGTCTTGGTATTCTCGGCGATCTTCTTAGCGTTGCGCGCTGTGATCTTCGTTGTCGCTTCGGCCACGATCTCACCCGTGTCCGCGTCCACCAGCGCCTCGGCCAACGTGATACCGCGATAAGCTTCGGCATCGAAAACTCGCGACCAGCCCTTGGCGGTGCGTGTGAACCCAACCTGGGTGTAGAACGCGGCCAGAATTTCTTCGGCGTCCAGACCCTTGACGTCGTTCAGATCCATCGGCTCACCGGCTGCCGCCCGCTCCGCGCGGATCCGCAGCGTACGATCATTGTCCAGCGCATAAAGCAGCGTCGTCACCGGCAGCTTCCGCTTCCGATCGATACGCACATACACCAAGTCTTTGCTGTCGAACTCGAAGTCTAGCCAGCTGCCGCGATAGGGGATCACGCGGGCAGTGAACAGGTACTTGCCGCTGCTGTGGGTCTTACCCTTGTCGTGGTCGAAGAAGACGCCGGGCGAGCGATGCATCTGGCTAACAATCACGCGCTCGGTGCCGTTTATAATGAACGTGCCGTTATCGGTCATGAGCGGCATGTCGCCCATGTAAACCGGCTGTTCCTTGATGTCGCGGATGGAGCGTGCGCCGGTATCCTCATCGAGGTCCCAGACGATCAAACGCAAAATCACCTTGAGCGGCGCGGCGTAGGTCAGGCCGCGCTGGATGCACTCCTCGACGTCATATTTCGGGTCTTCCAGCTCGTAATAAACGAATTCCAGCCGGCCACGGCCGGCGAAGTCGTCGATCGGGAAAACGGACTTGAATACTTCCTGCAAGCCCGTCTGCGTCCGGCTGTCGGGCGACGTGTGCATTTGGAGAAAGCCCTCGTAGCTTGAGCGCTGCACGTCGATCAAGTTCGGCATCGACACAACTTCGGGGATGCGGCCGAAGCTCTTGCGAATGCGCTTTTGGCCCGTAAACGATTTGGTGGTAATGGCGTTCATCGCTGGTCCCTCTCGAATACGGCAGGCACGTTACGGCTAAACTTAGCCGGGAACGGGTTCGCGGGCGGAAACCAGACTTGGTTCCACCCGCTCCCTAGTCAAAACGCGGGCAGCGTGCCGGCGAAATCGCTACTTGATCTCGACAGAAGCGCCCTGATCCTCAAGCTGCTTCTTGAGCTTTGCAGCCTCGTCCTTGTTCACGCCTTCCTTGACAGGCTTAGGCGCGGCCTCAACCAAGTCCTTCGCTTCTTTCAGCCCCAGACCGGTGATGGTGCGAACTTCCTTAATAACGTTGATCTTCTTCTCACCGACCTTGGCGAGGATAACAGTGAACTCGGTCTGCTCCTCTACCGGAGCGGCAGGGACGGCCGGGCCGGAGGGCGCAGCGGCAGCAGCAGGTGCGGCGGCGGAGACGCCCCACTTCTCTTCAAGCATTTTAGAAAGATCGGCCGCTTCCATCACTGTCAGTGCCGAAAGCTCTTCAACCAGTCGTGCCATGTCGGCCATTGTGTGTAGTCCCTAAGTGTAGGCGGTGATGGTCCCATGCAACCCCGGTGCCATCACCGGAGCCGCTGCGTAGGTCAGGCTGCGTCGGCTTGCGCCTCGGCGGCATCCTCGTCCTTGTCCGCGTCCTTGTTGGCATAGGCCCCGAAGACCCGGGCGAGCTGCCCGGCCGGCGCTTGGAGGATGCTGGCGATCCGGGTGCCCGGGGTTTGAATCATCCCCAGCAAACGGCTTCGCAGCACATCCAGCGACGGCAGGTCGGCCAGCGCCTTGATCCCATCTGCATTCAGCATCTGGGTCCCAAGTGCACCACCGACCACGACGAAACGCTCGTTGGTCTTGGCATAGTCGATGGCTACCTTCGCCACCGCCACCGGGTCCGTGTTCCACGCCAGCGCGGTCGGACCTTTTAGCAGTGGCGCAATGCCGTCGAACCGGGTTCCATCAAGGGCGAGCACGGCCAGCCGGTTCTTCGCGACTTTATAGGTCGATCCCGACGCCCGCATCCGGCGGCGCAGCTCCGACACTTCGGCAACCGTCATCCCGTTGTTGCGGGTCACGACCACCATGGACGTCGCTGCGAACACCAGACCGAGCGACGCGACGAAATCGCGCTTTTCCGTACGGTCCAAGTCTCGTCTCCTATGGCCGGGCCGTTTGGCCTAGCCGGTTCCCTGTCGCACCCGATGTGGGTACGCCGTAACGCCTGTCCGGGACCCGGCCCGCACATGCGGACAGGACCCAATCGCCGGAACCATCCAGCCCTGCGGCTATCTGGCCATCCCGTCTCCTGCGTGCGGGCTCGCGCCCTTCACTCCCTTACGGGAACATGCAGTCTCGGACAGGTTCGGGCCAGCGTGCGCCAGCCCTAGCCACCCTTGCCAGAAGCAAGGGTGAATTCTGTTAGGCGGGATTCAGGCTCGCCACGTCGATCCTAATGCCTGGCCCCATCGTGCTGCTGACCGACGCCTTCTTTACGTACGTGCCCTTGGCACCCGTGGGCTTCGCCTTCTGTATTGCGTCCACGAACGCACGGACGTTCTCCAGCAGCTTGTCTTCGTCAAAGCTCGCCTTGCCAATGCCCGCGTGAACAATGCCGGCCTTTTCAGCCCGAAACTCAACCTGGCCAGACTTGGCGGCCAGCACGGCACCTTTTACGTCCATCGTCACGGTGCCAAGCTTCGGGTTCGGCATCAGGCCGCGCGGGCCTAAAATCTTACCCAGACGGCCAACCAGTGCCATCATGTCGGGTGTCGCGATGCACCGGTCAAAGCCAAACGTGCCGCCCTGCACCTGTTCGGCCAAATCTTCCGCGCCAACCACGTCTGCGCCGGCGGCTCGTGCCTCGTCTGCCTTGGCGCCGCGCGCGAATACGCCGACCCGCAGCGTCTTGCCCGTGCCGTTCGGCAGGCTCAGCAATCCGCGGACCATCTGGTCTGCATGGCGTGGGTCGATGCCGAGGTTCATGCTGAATTCGATCGTCTCGTCGAACTTGGCCTTCGAATTGCTTTTCGCGAGCTTGATCGCCTCGTCCAGCGTGTAGCTTTTCGTCCGGTCGAACGCTTCGTACCCGGCGCGCAGGCGCTTGCCATTAGCCTTGATCACATCGGACATAATCAGCCCTCCACCACGGTCAGGCCCATGGAGCGTGCGCTACCAGCCAGCATGCTGACGGCGGCCGCTTCCTCATTGGCGTTCATATCCTTCATCTTCACCGCGGCGATTTCTTTCAGCTGCGATGTCGTGACCCGGCCGACAGCTGCGCCCTTACCCGGCGTCGTCGTTCCCTTGGTGATACCCGCGGCCTTCTTCAGGAAATACGTGTTGGGCGGCGTCTTGGTGATAAAGCTGAACGTCCGGTCGCCGAACGCCGTGATCACGACGGGGATTGGCATGCCAACCTCCATCTGCTGCGTCAGTGCATTGAACTCCTTGCAGAACTGCATGATGTTCAATCCGCGCTGGCCGAGCGCAGGGCCGACAGGTGGTGATGGGTTCGCTTTCCCAGCCGGGATTTGCAGCTTGATGTAACCAACGATCTTCTTCGCCAAGTCATGACCCTCGCCACGAGGGATCGCGGTTCCATCGACGACCCCTGCCGTCTCCCACGTTCCGGATGAGGGCGGGCGTATACAGGCGGCGGCGGACCCTGTCCAGTTCTTTCACTTGACAACCAAAATGGGCTATATGTTCGGGCAATCATAGGAGCCGCCGATGGCCACGAAGCCAACCATGTCCCCGCCGTCCAAGCCGGCACCCCGGTTCAATCCGACTGCGATTGCGATCGGCTTGTCACTCGCCTTCTCCGTCGTGCTGGCCTCGATCTTGACCGGCAACCCGCTTCGCGCCGTTCAAATGGCTTATATGGACTACAGCCGCACTCCAGCCGCCGATGCTGCCAAAGTGCCGCCCGCCAACCCAAAATAGTTGTCGCCAACTCACTTGCGTCCCATCGTGATGGGGCCGCAAGTGAGTTGATGCCGGCAGTCTACTTTTCAGGCGGCATCGTACCGGGCGCGAAAATGGGCTACTTGGTCGCACGCGGTCCCGGCGGCGGCGTTCAGGCCTACGTCAGCAGCTCGATCACAAACGGCCCCGGCCGTGCGTTGGCCTGGGCGAGCAGGTCGGCGAAACGCTCCATCGTGTCGGCCTGCGCTGCTTCCACGCCCATGGACTGCGCAAGGCCCACCCAATCCAGCGCCGGGTTGGACAGGTCCATCATGTCCAGCGCCGTGCGGCCCGGAGTAGCACCCACGCCTTGATACTCGCCCAACAGGATTGCGTACTTACGGTTGCTCAGAATAATTGTGGTCACATCCAGCCGCTCCCGCGCCTGCGTCCACAACCCCTGCACCGTGTACATGGCCGAACCATCGGCCTGCAGCGCCACCACGCGGCGGCCCGGCGCGCCGATCGCCGCCCCGGTCGCAAGCGGAATACCGTCGCCGATCGCACCCCCGGTCAGTTGCAGCCAGTCATGCGGGGCGGCAGCGAACGTCGCTGGAAACAAGCCGCGGCCGAAGGTGATGCCCTCGTCGATCACGATCGCCCCCTCCGGAAGCAACGCGCACAGGGTGGCGCCGACCGCCTCCGGGCTGATGGCACCCCGGCCGGGAACCGGGCGCGGCCCGGCAGCCAGAGGGTTCACCCGCTCTGCCCCCAGCGCATCGGCCAGGCGATGCAATGCGTCAGCCGCATGCTGTTCGGGCCGGGTCAGGATGTGGAACTGGCAGTCGGGCGGGGCCAAGTGGCCGGGCTTATCTGGATAGGCGAAGAACCCGACCGGCTCGCGCGCGCCTACCAGGATGATGTGCCGCAAGCCGGCCAGGGCGGCGACGGCAGCGTCCACCGGGTACGGCAGGCGATGGATCGGCACCCGCCCGGCCCCACGCTCGATGCGCGTATTGCTGGTTTCGGCCAACATTGCCGCGCCTGTCGCGGTCACGATCCGCTGCGCCATCGTCAGCCCGCCCGCTCGCAACGCCATACCGCCCAGCAGCAACAACGCGGGCTCCCCCGACCGCAAGGCCCGGACGGCGGAGTCGATCTGGCTTTGGTCGGCCTGGGGCGTGGCGGGCGGCGCGAGGGGCGACGCGATCTGCCCGCCCGCCTCCCAGCACGTGTCGGACGGTAAAATCAGCGTGGCGATGGAGCCTGGTGCCGTGCGTGCCGCCTGCACCGCCGCGGCCGCATCCGCCCCCACCTGGTCCGCCCGGCTCGCGGTTCGCACCCAGCCGCTCACCGTCCGCGCCAACCCTTCGGTATCCGCGGTCAACGGCGCATCGAGCGGCCGGTGATACGTTGCCTGATCGCCCACCAGGTTCACGACCGGCATTCGCGCCCGGCGCGCATTGTGCAGGTTGGCCAGCCCATTCATCAGCCCCGGCCCGCAATGCAACAGCGTCGCCGCCGGACGGTCCGCCATACGGGCATAGCCGTCGGCCGCCCCGGTCACCACACCTTCGAACAACCCAAGCACGCAGCGCATACCGGCAATCCGGTCGAGCGCCGCCACGAAATGCATCTCCGACGTGCCGGGGTTGGCAAAACACGTGTCGACCCCGCAAGCCAGTAGAGTGTGGACGAGGCTTTCAGCACCGTTCATGGTTGTATCCCGAGGTTCGCTGACCAGCCTGCCGTACTTATCGGGGCTTGGCCACCAGGGCCGCAGTGGCTGTACCCATCAGCCATCCGGATGTCTCAGCGCGTTGTTGTGCCGAAAGCCGGGTACCCAGGCCATCCGTGCAGGCACCCAGCACGGCAGCGGTGGTTGAGGTTAGGCTTCTCCACCTCCCCGGTATCGGTGAACAAAGATCGCCGCCACGTGCGACAGCCATAACCCAGTACCGGCCAATAACGACAGCAACGGTCACCCCAAACGGAATACCAGTATGAGGCCGCGCACCATCGCGACCTGGAGTCCCACCAGCATGCCGTAGAGGACGCGGGCCACGCCGCTTTTTTTAAGTGCAGACATGCGACGCGACCGCCAGCCCCTTCAAGCGATGTTGCGGACTGTACCCCCCATGACAGCAGGCCTACGCCCGGCGTAGGCTGCGCGTATGACCCTCCGTAGCCGCCGCTGGTTCGACAATCCCGCCAACCCGTCCATGACGGCCCTGTACCTCGAGCGGTACATGAATTTCGGCCTGACCCGGCAGGAGCTGCAATCCGGACGGCCTATCATCGGCATCGCGCAGACGGGCAGTGACCTCAGCCCCTGCAACCGGCATTTGGTGCAGCTGGCGGACCGGGTGCGGGACGGCATTCGCGACGCGGGCGGCGTCCCGCTCGAGTTTCCGATCCACCCCATCCAGGAAACCGGCAAGCGGCCGACCGCGGCGCTCGATCGCAACCTTGCCTATCTCAGCCTGGTGGAAGTGCTGCATGGCTACCCGATCGACGGCGTCGTGCTGACGGCCGGGTGCGACAAGACGGTGCCGGCGGTGCTGATGGGTGCGGCCACGGTCAATATCCCCGCCATCGTGCTGTCCGGCGGCCCGATGCTGGACGGGTGGTATGGCGGGCGGCTGGCCGGGTCCGGCACGATCGTGTGGGAGGCGCGCAAGCTCCTGGCCGAGGGGCAGATCGACTACGACGCGTTCCTCGACATGGTCGCCGCCAGCGCCAGCTCGGCCGGGCACTGCAATACGATGGGCACGGCGCTGAGCATGAACTCGTTGACCGAGGCGCTCGGCATGTCCCTGCCCGGCTGCGCCGCCATCCCCGGCCCGCACAAAGAGCGTGGCTGGATGGCGCACAAAACGGGCGTGCGGATCGTCGGCATGGTGCACGAAAATCTGCGCCCGTCCGACATCATGACCCGGCCCGCCTTCCTCAACGCCGTCGTGGCAGCGGCCGCGCTCGGCGCCAGCAGCAACTGTCCGATCAGCATGATCGCTATCGCCCGGCACATGGGGGTCGAGCACACATTGGCCGACTGGCAGGAATACGGGGCCGGCATCCCGTTGCTGACCGACGTGCAACCGGCCGGGCGCTTTTTGGGTGAGGGCTTCTTCCGCGCCGGCGGCGTCCCAGCCGTGCTGCGAGAGCTGCTGGACGCCGGCAAGCTGGACGGGAGCTGCATGACTGTCACCGGCAAGACGCTGGCGGAGAACATCAGTAAGCCGCCTGCTGTCGATCGCGAGGTCATCCGCGCCTACGCATCACCGATGAAGGAGCACGCGGGCTTCGCCGTCCTATCCGGCAACTTCTTCGACAATGCCATCATGAAGATGAGCGTGATCGACCCAGAGTTCCGCGCCCGCTTTCTGTCCGACCCGGACGCCCCCAACGTGTTCGAGGGCCGGGCGATCGTGTTCGAGGGGCCAGAGGACTACCACGCACGCATCGAGGACCCTGCGCTCAACATCGACGCGCAGTGCGTGCTGGTCGTGCGCGGATCCGGCCCCGTCGGCTACCCCGGTGGCGCGGAGGTAGTGAACATGCAGCCGCCCGCAGCGTTGCTTAAACAAGGGGTGAGCGCGCTGCCGACCCTGGGCGACGGCCGGCAATCGGGCACCTCCGGCTCACCCAGCATCCTGAACATGTCGCCAGAATCGGCTGTGGGCGGCGGCTTGGCATTGCTGCAGACCAATGACCGCCTGCGCATCGACCTCAATGCCCGCACGGTCGACGTATTGTTACCGCCCGAAACCCTCGCCGCCCGGCGCGCCAGCTACACTGCGCCTCAGTTGCTGAACATGACGCCTTGGGAGGAGATTTCGCGCAGCATGGTCGGCCAGCACGGCACGGGGGCCTGCCTCGAACCGGCAACGCTTTATTTAAACATTATTGAAACCCGCGGTGAGTCGAGGGACTCGCACTAATGGGCCGTTTACAGGGCAAGACGGCGTTCGTCACCGCGGCCGGGCAAGGGATCGGGCGGGCGACGGCCGAGGCGTTCCTGGCCGAAGGCGCCCGCGTCATCGCAACCGACCGGGACGCGGCGAAGCTGGCGGGCTTGCCGGAGGCGCACGCGCTGGACGTGACCGACCCGGCTTCCATCCGCGCCATGGCGGCGTCCGTGGGCGCGATCGACGTGTTGTTCAACTGCGCCGGGTTCGTCCACCAGGGCACGGTGCTGGACAGTACAGAGGAGGAGTGGGAATTTGCCTGGACGCTCAACGTGCGCAGCATGGTCCGCATGATCCAGGCCTTCCTGCCCGGCATGCTCGAGCGCGGCGGCGGGTCGATCATCAACATGTCCAGCGCCGCCAGCAGCATCAAGGGTGCGCCCAACCGCTGCGTCTATGGGACAACGAAGGCGGCCGTCATCGGCCTGACCAAATCCGTGGCGGCCGACTATGTGTCGCGCGGCATCCGCGTGAACGCGCTGTGTCCGGGAACGGTGCAAACGCCGAGCCTCGATGACCGGATCGCGGCCAGCGCGGCCCAGGCCGGATCGGTCGAAGCGGCGCGGGCCGCCTACGTCGCCCGCCAAGCCATGGGACGGCTGGCGCGGGCGGACGAGATCGCGGCGCTGGCCGTGTACCTGGCGTCCGACGAAAGCCAGTTCGTGACCGGTCAGGCCATGGTGATCGACGGTGGCTGGACGTTGTGAGGATCGAAACCCGGGCCGTCGTCCGCAGTGCCTTGTGGGATCCGGCGCATCAAAGCGACCCGGCCACCCTGCCCACACCCGGTGCCATTCTGGCCGCCATGAGCGGCGACCGTGTGGGCGGCCCAGACTACCACCGCGTCAGGCCCGAACGGGCCCGCACCAGCCATTGGTAAGGAGAGTACGATGAAGTTGCTACGCGTAGGTGCCCCAGGTGCCGAGAAAACAGCAATCCTGGCCGCCGATGGCTCGATCCGGGACCTGTCGGCCACCGTGCACGATTTCGACGCTGCCACGCTGTCGCCAGGCGGGCTGGAGCGCCTGGCACAGCTTGACCCCATGAGCTTGCCTGTCGCCGCACCGGGCCGGATCGGTCCCTGCGTGCCACGCCCGCTTAACTTCATCTGCATTGGCCTCAACTATGCCGACCATGCAGCAGAAACGGGTGCGGCGATCCCGAAGGAGCCGATCGTATTCCTGAAGTCGCTCGGCGCGTTTTGCGGCCCGAACGACGACGTGCACATCCCCCGCGGCTCGACCAAGACAGATTGGGAGGTGGAGCTGTGCATCGTCATCGGCTCCCGCGCCTCCTACGTGTCCGAAGCCGGCGCGATGGACCACGTCGCCGGCTATTGCATCGTCAATGACGTGAGCGAGCGGGAATACCAGATCGAGCGCGGCGGCACGTGGGACAAGGGTAAGGGCTGTGACACGTTTGGCCCCACCGGCCCCTGGCTGGTGACAAAGGACGAGGTGCCGGACCCTCAGAAGCTCGCCATGTTCCTAGACGTCGATGACAAGCGTATGCAGACCGGCAGCACCGCCACCATGATCTTTGGCGTGGCCAAACTGGTGAGCTACGTCAGCCACTTCATGACGCTCCACCCCGGCGACCTCATCAGCACCGGCACCCCACCTGGCGTCGGCCTGGGCATGAAGCCGCCCGTGTACCTGCATGCCGGGCAGACCATGCGCCTGGGCATCGCAGGCCTAGGCGAGCAGGTGCAGCGGGTTCTTCAGGGATAGCCACCTTCCCAGGTTTAACGCACCCCGGCATCAGAACACTTTCCGCCCAGGCTGCTTCGCCTGAGTGGAAAGTGCGCGCCAAACCTCAAAACCTAAAGCTCAAGCCGCCCCACTTTAGCCGGATTGGACTCTAAACTCGCTCGCCAGCATCCATCCGCGCCAGAAACCCGGCCGCCTGCGCCCTTAACGCCGTCGCCCGCTCTGGTGCCATCTTGGACCAGGTGCGGACCGGCATGGCCATACGGTTATTCTGCGCAAACCGCTCGCTATGCCGGGCAATGAAATCCCAGTACAGGGCGTTGAACGGGCACGCGGTCTCGCCCACCGCCTCCTTTACGTCGTAGGCGCATCCCTTACAGTAATCGCTCATACGGTTGATGTACGCACCCGATGACGCGTAGGGTTTGGAACCCATGATCCCGCCATCCGCATGCAGCGCCATGCCGCGCACGTTGGGCATTTCCACCCACTCGAAGGCGTCCGCATAGACGACCAGGTACCATTCATCGACCTCGTCCGGGTGTAGGCCCGCCAGCAGCGCAAAATTTCCGGTTACCATCAGCCGCTGGATATGATGCGCATAGGCGTTGCGCATCGTGTCTGTGACCGCGTGATGCAGGCAGTTCATGGCCGTGTCGCCGGTCCAATAAAACCCGGGCAGCCGCCGCTCCGCGTTCAGGCCATTTAGTTGCCCGTACTCCGGCATGGTCAGCCAGTACACGCCGCGCACGAACTCCCGCCAGCCGATCACCTGGCGGATGAAGCCCTCCACTGCATTGAGCGGGGCCAGCCCGGCACGCCACGCCGCCTCTACCGCGCGGCAAGCCTGGAGCGGGCACAGCAGGCCAGTATTCAGGCTCGTGCTGATCAGCGCATGGTACAGCGTGCTCTCACCGGCCTTCATCGTGTCTTGCCAGTCACCGAACAGCGGCAGGCGGTTGGTGACAAAGTCTTCCAACACAACCAACGCCTGCGCCGACGTGACAGGCATCGTGAACCCGTCGGCCGAGCCATAATGAGTGGGGAAGCGACGTTGGACGAGGGCGATCACCTCGGTCGTGATCGCGTCCGGCGCGAAGGCCGGCACCGGTGGGCCACGCAGATTCTTGGGCGGTGGCTTGCGGTTCTCGGCGTCGTAATTCCACCGGCCGCCCGCCGGCTGGCCATCGTCCATCAGCAGCCCGGTGCGACGGCGCATGTCGCGATAGAAAAATTCCATACGAAAGCTGCCGCCGCGCGGGTCCTTGTCACGCGCCCAGGCCCGGAAATCCTGAATGCGGCAAATGAAGCGCGTGTCGTCCCGGATTTCGGTCTCCAGCCCCGACACCTCGTGCCAATGCCTCATGTCCTCCGCCACGCGGTACTCGCCGGGCTCGGTGGCTACCACGCGATCCGGGCGGTGCCGTTCGACGGCGCGTACCATTTCGCCGCGCAGCGAGCCGGTGTTGTCCGGGTCGTCCAACGTGATGTAATCGACCGTGACGCCCTGGCACCGCAGTTCTTGCGCAAAATGCCGCATGGCGGACAGGATCAGGATGATCTTCTTGGGATGGTGCGGCACGTACGTGCACTCAGCCATCACTTCGCTAAGCAGCACGACGTCACCGGGTGCCAGGTCCGACAGCGCCGACAGGCTGTGCGTACACTGGTCACCCAAAACGATGCGGAGCGCCGGCATCTAACCCTTCGTGCGTAGGCTGGAGCGTCCGCCGTCGACCGCGATCACCTGGCCGGTAATCCAGCCCGCATCCGGCCCCAGCAGAAATGCGGCCAGCGCCCCGGCATCATCCCCCTCACCCAGCCGCGGTATGGGGTGCTGCGCGGCGATTGCCTTGGCCATTGCCTCATTATCCGTCATGGATGCCGCGATGCCGGAGCGCGTCAGGCTGGGCGCGATACAGTTGACGCGCACCTGCGGTGCCAACTCCGCCGCCAGCGCCACCGTCAATCCCTCGACCGCACCCTTGGCCATCGAGATCACGGCGTGGTTGGCAAAGCCCGAGCGCACCGCCACCGTGCTGAAAAGCACAACCCCCGCTCCCGGCACGGCGCGCAGCCCATCCGCCGCCGCCGCCACGGCCAGCGCCGCGCCAACCGCATTGAGCCGGAACGCATCGAGGTAATCCGCTTCCGTCGCGCGCCGCACCGGCTTCATCACGATCGAGCCCACACAATAGGCCAGTCCCGCAACGGCCGGACCCGCCGCCCGGACCGCCACCGCCAACGCCGCGCCGTCCATCGCATCCGCGACCGCGTACGTGGCCCCCAACTGTCCGGCCAGCGCCGCCAGCTTCGCCGCGTCTCGCCCCACGATGTGCAGCGCATCACCCCGCGCCGCCACGCGCCGGGCAATGGCCGACCCGATGGCTCCCGTTGCGCCCACGATCACGACCGGTGCTGCCATTCTATTATCCTTACCTGCTCGCAAAGAGTGGCGTGGGAACGGCGGCACGCAACCCCGGTTGCAGCTTTGAACCGGCGCGGGCACTGTCACCCCATGGGTCAGCTCCTCCTCCTTCGCCACGCCAAGTCGTCCTGGGATGATCCCGGGCTTTCGGATCATAGCCGTCCGCTCAACCGGCGTGGGCGTCTGGCGGCACTGGCTATGCGGGATGCGATCGTGGGCCTGGGCCTCAAGCCGGAACTGGTGCTGGTGTCCACATCCCGCCGCACGCTGCAGACGCTGCAGGCACTGGAACCATGGGAGACACCCCCGGTGGTCGAGCCGCAGGACGGACTTTATCTGGCCAGTGCGGGCGCTATCCTGGATGCCATTCACGCCGCCCCGCCCGGCACGCAATCCATCCTGGTGGTTGGTCACAACCCGGGCCTGCACGAATTAGCCTTTCAGCTCGCGGGCTCACCGGACGCAGCGGCGGAGCATGCCGATGCCCGGCGCCTGGCCGACGCCTACCCTTCTGGTGCGCTGGCGGAGTTTGCCTGGCCCGGCGCATGGGCCGACGCACCCGCGGGCGTGCGGCTCGTGCGCTTCATTTGCCCTCGTGACCTGCCGGAGCCAGCCGAGGCGACATGATTACGCTTGAGTTCGCTGTCGCGCCCGCGGACTTACCCACCCTCTCCCGCTTCCCTCGCCTGCACCGCATCGGCCGCGTCACCGCCGTACAGTTATTGTTGCACGATACGCCTTCTGGCGAGCTGGCCGGCCGCGCGCTTACGGCCTGCCAGGAGCAGGGGTTGTGGCGCATCGAGGCGCTGCAGCCCGGCCCGGCACCTTGGCCGCCCGCCACGCCCACGCCCGTCCTGGCAGAAGCCGCAACGCCCCGGCTACTTGATCTCGACACCGCCACCCTGGTGCCTGTCGCAGCATTCAACGGCCAGCGCCGCCGTTATGTCATTGAGGGCGACGCCCCAGTGCAGCTCGCTATCCTATCCGGCGCCTTGCGGGGCGTCGCAGCCGAACAACCCGTGTGCCGCGTCACGCTGCACGGCCCCGGCCCGGCACTGCATGCGTGTGCCACCGCCATCGCTCGCCTGGTGCACCTGACAGTACCCCGCGCCGGGTTGGGCGCAGAGGCCGTCGCCGTCGCGCGCGGGCAGAACGTACCGGCCCGGCATCTGGGTGCGCCCGTGGTGGTACCCGGTCAGGTGCTGACGGACAGCATTGCGCTCATTATCGGGCAGCTCTTGGATGTGATGCTGTACTGGTCCGGCCCGGCCTGTGTGGGAGCCACGCCGCTTGCGGTCCACCAGATGCGGGTGGCGATCCGGCGGCTGCGCTCGGCCTTTTCGATCTTCAAGCACGTCGCGCCGTGTGGCCCCATAACCGCGCTGGCACCGGCCTTGCGCGATCTGGCGACCTGCCTGGGCGGTGCGCGGGATTGGGACGTGTTCCTGGGCGGCACAGGTGCGCAGATCCAAACGTTGTTTCCGGACGATCGCCGGGTTCGCACATTGCTGGCATCGGCCGCCCGGCACCGGGAGAGCGCCTATGTGGCCCTGCGCGCCTTTCTGACCGGGCCGGTGTTTCGTGAGCTCGAGGTTGCCCTCGCCTGCACCGCCGCCCTGCGCCCCTGGGACGACGCGCAGCCCGCAGCGCAGCCGGGGCCGTTGCAGGAAGACACATCCGTCTTCGCCGCCGCAATCCTGACCCGGCGGTATCGCCGCGTGCAGAAAGCCGGGCGACACATTCGCACCCTGCCAGTCGTGGCGCTGCATGAGCTGCGCAAAGACTGCAAACGCCTGCGCTATGCCGCCGAGTTTTTTCAGCCGTTGTTTCCGGACAAGCCCGGCCGGAAGTTTATCCGCAAGCTAGCCGCGTTGCAGGAAGAGCTCGGCATGCTGAACGACGGTGCCGTGGCGTCTGGACTGATGTCGCATCTGGGCCGGGTAGAGCGGGGCTATGCGGCCGGGCTTGTAGGTGGCTTTGTCGCGGCAAACAGCGAACACTTACGCTCCGGAATCAATGACGCCTGGCGTCACTTTCGGGCCAGCCCAGCCTTTTGGCACCCTCCCGCCTAAGCCCGGCGCGGATGCTGCGGGTGCGAAGGTTGCGCCGCGGCCAGCACAGCCCTAATCCCGACATTAAGCGCAGGGGATGAGTGGCATGGACGGGACAATTCAGGGTACGGCGAAGCACTCGGTCACGCTGACGATGGACGGCACCAATCAATCCGTGACGATGCCGCTGCGCGACGGCACGATCGGGCCGTCGGTGGCCGATATCAGCAAGCTCTATGGTACGCTCGGTATCTTCACGTTCGACCCGGGGTTTGGCGGCACCGCCGCGTGTGAGAGCAAGATCACCTACATCGATGGCGATCAGGGCATCTTGCTCCACCGCGGCTACCCGATCGGCCAGTTGGCCGAACAATCGACGTTCCTAGAAGTGGCCTACCTGCTGCTAAACGGTGAGCTGCCGAATGCGGGGCAGCGGCATGAATTCGAAGCCGGGGTCATGCGTCACACGATGCTGCACGAGCAGCTGCGCCGGTTCTATGACGGCTTCCGCCGCGACGCGCATCCGATGGCCGTGCTTTGCGGCGTCGTGGGCGCGCTCAGCGCTTTTTACCACGACAGCCTGGACATCACGAACCCGGACCATCGCCGCATCAGCGCTTTCCGGCTGATCGCCAAGCTGCCGACCATCGCCGCGTGGGCCTATAAGTACACAGTCGGCCAACCATTCATGTATCCGCGTAACGATCTCGGCTATGCCGAAAACTTCCTGTACATGATGAACGCTGTTCCGGCGGAACCCTACGTGGTTAATCCTGTACTGGCTCGCGCGTTGGACCGCATCTTCATCCTGCACGCAGATCACGAACAGAATGCCAGCACCAGCACGGTTCGGCTGGCCGGCTCGACCGGGGCCAACCCGTTTGCGTGTATCGCGGCAGGCATCGCCGGCCTGTGGGGCCCGGCACATGGCGGTGCCAACGAGGCGGTATTGAAGATGCTGTCCGAGATCGGCCACAAGGACAATATCCCAGCCTTTATCGAGAAGGTAATAGACAAGAATAGCGGCGTGCGCCTGATGGGCTTCGGCCACCGCGTGTACAAGAACTACGACCCGCGCGCCAAGATCATGGAGCGGACTTGCCACGAAGTACTGACCGAGCTAGGCATTAAGGACGATCCGTTGCTGGACCTGGCCATGGAGCTCGAGCGGATTGCGCTGCACGACGAATACTTCATTAGCAAGAAACTGTACCCGAACGTCGATTTCTATTCGGGAATCATTCTGAAGGCGATGGGCTTCCCGACCAGCATGTTCACGGTGCTCTTCGCGGTCGCTCGCACCGTCGGCTGGATCAGCCAATGGAAGGAGATGATCGAGGAACCGTCCCAGCGCATCGGACGCCCGCGCCAGTTGTACACGGGCGCGCCGCAGCGGGACTTCGTGCCGGTAGACGGCCGGTCCTGACCGTTATGGGTTTCCCCATCCCACGTAGGATGGGGAAATCCGCCGGAGCCTAATCGCAGTCACACCCCGGCGTGGGCCCGCTCGCAGCTTGAACAACGTGATGGTCGATCCACTCCGCTACCAGCCGCCGGGCCTCGTTCATCGACGCTTCCGGATGGTGAATACGGTAGAGCGTCGTGCAGGCGCGAAACGACAGTAGATCCGGGTTGCCATGGCGCACCAACTCGCGATAGGCGGTCACGACCGCGCGCTCGCAGCGTCGGCCGATCGGAGGTGCGACAGGATGTCCCATGGCCGCCATCTAAGCCCAGGCTATCCGGCGTGCAAGCGCGGTCATCCGGCGACGATCTCCGCCAGTGCCGCGCCCACTTCGGCCGTGCCGGCCTGCCCGCCCATGTCGCGGGTGCGCGGGCCGCCATCCCGCAGCATCGTCTCGATCGCCGCCAGCACCGCCGCTGCCGCATCGTGCTCGCCCAAATGCTCGAGCATTTGGGCCCCCGCCCAGACCTGCCCGATTGGGTTGCACACGCCCTTCCCGGCAATGTCAGGCGCCGAGCCATGCACAGGCTCGAACATGCTGGGATAAACCTTCTCGGGATTGAGGTTGGCGCTGGGCGCGATGCCGATGCTGCCCGCGACGGCCGGGCCTAGGTCGCTCAGGATGTCGCCGAACAGGTTGCTCGCGACCACGACGTCAAACCAGTCCGGATGCTGCACGAATTGCGCGCAGAGAATGTCGATATGGTATTGGTCGGTCGTGACATCCGGGTACTGCGCGGCCATGGCTGCAAAACGCTCGTCCCAGTACGGCATGGTGATCGTAATGCCGTTCGACTTGGTGGCGCTCGTCACGTGGCGGCGCGGCCGGGTCATTGCGATCTCGAACGCGTGGCGCAGGATACGGTCGACCCCGTGCCGGGTGAAGACGCTGGTCTGCTGCGCGAACTCCCGGTCGGTCCCCTCGAACAAGCGCCCGCCCAGGCTGGAATACTCGCCCTCCACATTTTCCCGCACGACGATGAAGTCGATGTCCTTTTCCGTTCGGTTGGCCAGCGGCGTGCGGGCACCCGGCATCAGCCGGCAGGGCCGGACCGAGGCATATTGGTCGAATCCGCGCCGGATCGGGATCAGCAGGCCCCACAGCGAAATGTGGTCTGGCACGCCAGGCCAGCCGACGGCGCCGAGGTAGATGGCGTCGTGGGGGCGAAGCTGGTCCAGACCGTCGGCCGGCATCATCGCACCCGTCTGCAAATAGCGGGCGCAGGACCAATCGAACGGAGTGACATCCAGCGTAAAGCCGAACTTCGTCGCGGCGGCGTGTAGCACGCGCAGCCCTTCGGGTACGGTTTCCTGGCCGATCCCGTCCCCGGGGATGCTGGCGATTTTATAGCGGCGGTCCATGGCGTTCTCCCTGCACACCATTATGGACGGGCGCGCGCGGCCGGTCTAGGAACGGAGCCATGGTATCGACACACATGACTGACTGGGACCGAGACGCGGCGCTGACAACGGCGCGCATCCTGCTGGAAATCAAGGCCGTGAACTTTCGGCCCGAGGAACCGTACACCTTCACGTCCGGCTGGAAATCGCCGGTCTATATCGACTGCCGTAAGATCATCTATTTCCCCCGCGCCCGCGCCAAGATTTGCGAGCTGGCAGCGGAAAAGATCGGCCGGCACATCGGCTACGAGTCGATCGAGGCGGTAGCGGGCGGGGAGACGGCGGGCATCCCGTTCGCCGCCTGGATCGCCGACCGCATGATGACGCCCATGGCGTATGTGCGGAAAAAGCCAAAAGGTTTTGGCCGCAACGCACTGATCGAGGGTGACGTACCGCTCGGGCTGCGGACGCTGCTGGTCGAAGACCTGACGACCGACGGGGCAAGTAAAATCCAGTTTGCCCAGGCGCTGCGCGACGCAGGCGCCATCGTGAACCACACCTTCGTCGTGTTCTTCTATGGCGTCTTCCCCGGCAGCTTCGAGAAGCTCACAGCGATGGACGTGACGCTTCACCACCTCTGCACCTGGTGGGACGTGCTGGAAGCCTGCCGGGACCGGCCCTATTTCGCCGAGCCCGCTTTGGCCGAGGTGCGGCGTTTTCTGGAAGATCCGGTCGCCTGGTCCCGCGCGCATGGCGGCGTCGGCAGCGCCGAGGAAGCGGCGGAGCGGAAGGCGCTAGCGATCTAGCCCGGCTTGGGCGTAGGCTTGCGCCCATGAACCAAATCCGTCCCAACTCGCCGGCCGCGCGTGACGTGGCTCACGCGCTTCATCCGTACACGGACCTCGTATCGCATCAGTCGGCCGGGCCTATGATCATCAGCCGGGGCGACGGCGTTCACGTCTATGATGACGCCGGGCGCGACTACATTGAAAGTGCGGCGGGGCTATGGTGCGCCAACCTGGGTTTCAGTAACGAACGCCTGGCGCGCGCGGCTTACAACCAGATGATGGCGTTGCCGTTCTACCACGCCTTCACTGGCAAATCGCATAGCCCGTTGATCGATCTCAGCGAAATGCTGATCGAGCGTGCGCCCGGCATGAGCAAGGTGTTTTTCGCCAACTCCGGTTCGGAGGCGAACGACACGGCCGTAAAGATGGTTTGGTATTACAACAACGCGCTCGGTCGTCCG
>JANONC010000102.1:0-3427 GCA_031420655.1 Rhodospirillales bacterium
CGCTGGCGTTGCCCATGCCCTGCTGCTGCATCTCCTCCCGCACCACGGCCTCGACCGTCGTGCCCTGGGCGGCCAGGCGCCGGTCGAGCCAGGCCAGCGCCGGATCCGCCTTGGGGTCGTGGCCGCGCAGCCGGTGCGCGAGCTGGACCGCGAAGGGGTCCGTCACCGCCGCGTGGCCCGGCGCGCCAGGCGGCAAGGGGGACTGCGCGGGGGACTGCACGGGGGGCGGCAGGTCGGACGGGAGGCCGGGCAGCATACCGGCGGCGTCCACGTTGGCGCCCTGCAGCCGCTCCGCCAGGTCGTCCGCCGCCTGCCGGGCCGCCGCGTCGTCCACCACCAGCTCGGCGATGCGCCGCAGGTTCTCGATCAGCACGATCCGCAGCGTGATCGGCACGGCCCACAGCTCGCCGATGGTCAGCGGCTGCACCGACTGGTAGGCGAGCAGGTAGCGCCGCAGCGCCTCGGGGTCCAGGTGGCTGTCCGTGTGCGCCACCAGCGACCACGCCGCGCCGAACACCCGCGGCAGCCCGGCGAACGGCCCCGCAGCCAGCTTGGGCAACTGCGCGTAGTAGCCCGGCGGCAGGTCCACGCCGATCTCGCGCACCTGCATGTCCACTAGGTGGTAGTTGTCGGCCAGCCACTCGGCGGCGGGTGTGGCGTGATGGCCGTCCGCCGCCGTCTTGGCGATGGCGCGGTTGGCGCGTAGCAGGTAGGCGGCGTTGTCGGCCAGGCGGTCCGCCAGCCCACGGCCCCGTGTCCGGCTCTCCGTCGCCGACTGCGCGGCGGCGAGGCTCTTGGCGTGCTCCTCAAGCCGTTCGACGCCGAACAGCTCGCCGCGCAACGGAGCGCGGTCCCAGGGGGGCGCGGGCCTCTCGGACAGCAGGCCGAGGATCACTGCCCGGCCTGCCGGGACCACCGTCCGTTCATAGGCACCACGTCAGCGCCGGAACAGGCTTCTGCGGCCTTGCGGCGCGGCAGGGCGGGACAGCAGCGAGTGCTCGTCCGGGCTGGCACCCTGGCGGACGGCGCCGTCCATCCAGGACTCGCCTTGAGCCACGGAGCCAGGGACGGATGGATCGCCCTGTGCAGGCTCTGGCTGGATGAACGCGCCGTCAGTGATCGGCAAGTGGTTCTGGTCCTTGCTCATGTCATGCTCCGTTCCTGGAAGACCGGCAGCGTTCATGGACCGGGGCCGCAGGAGCGCCGCTCCGCGTCAGGAGAGCGATCCGGTCCATGTCCGCTGCGTGTCGCCGGCTCGCTAAGGGGTGACCCGCGATCTCTCGGTACTTAGCCATACGTTGAAAAGCAGCCAGGCAACAGGTTCGGAAACTACCTACGGCCCGCTCTGTGCGTATCTGCAAGCAGGGTTCGGCGTGGCGCCTGCGGCGTTCCATCCTGTAATTGCCTTGCAGCCCACGATGACCAGGAACGGTCCCAACGACCCCGGAACGACGCAGCGCCGGGTGGCCGGAGGGCTGCGCCCGGGCCTGCTGGAACGTCCTGACTGCCTCACCGGCAGGATCGTGCCTGCATCCACCTCGACGGACGTGGCAGCGGCACGGGCGTGAGGCGCGGACGTGTGAGCCTGTCGTGGCAGTTCCTCGGTGACCGGCTGCCCAAGCTCGTGCGCCGGGCCTCAAAGGTGCGCGGCCCGCAGCCGCAGCGCGTTGGCGATGACCGACACGGAGCTGAGCGACATCGCGAGCGCCGCCACCACTGGGCTGAGCAGGATGCCGAACACGGGATACAGCGCGCCCGCGGCGACCGGGATGCCGATGGCGTTGTAGGCGAAGGCGAACACCAGGTTCTGCCGGATGTTGCGCATGGCCATGCGGCTGAGCGCCCGGGCGCGGGCGATGCCGGCCAGGTCGCCGCGCACCAGCGTCACCCCGGCGCTCTGGATGGCGACCTCCGTGCCGGTGCCCATCGCGATGCCCACGTCGGCCTCGGCCAGGGCAGGCGCGTCGTTCACGCCGTCGCCGGCCATGGCGACGACCTTGCCGTTGGCGCGCAACGCTTTGACGATCCGGTTCTTGTCCTCTGGCAGCACGTCCGCCTCCACGTCCCCGATGCCGAGCTGGCGGGCGACGGCCTCGGCCGTGACCCGGTTGTCGCCGGTCAGCATGACGACGTGGATGCCGTCCGCCCGCAGGCTGTCCAGCGCCGCCCGGGTGGTCGGCTTGATTGGGTCGGCGATGGCGACGATGCCGCCCGCCTTGCCGTCCACGCCGACGAACAGGGCCGTCGCGCCGGACGCCCGAAGCTCGTCCGCCTTGCCCACAAGGCCGCCAAGGTCGATGCCCTGGTCCGCCATCAGCTTGGCGTTGCCCAGCGCCACCGACCGTCCCTCGACGGTGCCGGTCACGCCTTTGCCGGTGACGGAGGCGAAGCCGGACGGCTCCTCGATGGCGATGCCCCGCTCCTTGGCCGCGGCGACGATGGCGGCGGCCAGCGGGTGCTCGCTCGACCGCTCCAGGCTCGCGGCCAGCCGCAGCACGTCCGCCTCCGCAAGCCCGGCCGCCGGGACGACGGCGGTGACGCGCGGCTTGCCCTCGGTGAGCGTGCCGGTCTTGTCCACCACCAGGGTGTCCACCTTCTCCATCCGCTCCAGGCTCTCGGCTGACTTGATGAGCACGCCGGCCCCGGCGCCCTTGCCGACCGCGACCATGATGGACATCGGCGTGGCAAGTCCAAGCGCGCAAGGGCAGGCGATGATGACGACCGACACCGCCGCGATCAGCGCATAGGAGAACGCCGGCGCCGGACCCCAGATCGCCCAGGCGATGAAGGCTGCCACGGCGATGGCGAGCACGGCCGGGACGAACCAGCCCGCGACCGTGTCGGCCAGCTTCTGGATTGGCGCCCGGCTGCGCTGGGCCTCGCTGACCATGGCGACGATGCGCGACAGCACGCTGCCGGCACCGACCGCCTCCGCCCGCACCACCAGCGCGCCGGTGCCGTTGACGGTGCCGCCGACCACCTTGTCGCCGGGTCCCTTTGCCGACGGCATGGACTCGCCCGTCACCATGCTCTCGTCCACAGCACTTCGGCCGTCCAGGATCACGCCGTCCACGGGCACTCCGTCGCCCGGCCGGACGCGCAGCCGGTCGCCGACCTGGACCTCGCCCAGCGGCACCTCCTCGTCCTCCGCGCCCTCGCGCAAGCGGCGGGCCGTCTTGGGCGCGAGGTTGAGCAACGCCCGTATGGCGCCGCCGGTCTGGTCGCGCGCGCGCAGCTCCAGCACCTGGCCGAGCAGGACCAGGACGGTGATGACGGCTGCAGCCTCGTAGTACACGGGCACCGTGCCGCCCATCATGCGGAACCCGGCAGGGAACGCGCCGGGCGCGAAGGTGGCCGCCAGGCTGTACAGGTAGGCCGCCCCGGTGCCGAGCGCGATGAGGGTGAACATGTTCAGGTGGCCCGACCG
>JANONC010000103.1:0-2501 GCA_031420655.1 Rhodospirillales bacterium
CAGGTGCAGCTGGCCTGGTTCGGTGGCTTCACCGGCGTGCAAGCGCGGCGCACCGTGCCGGGATCGGACGCGATCGCGCAGGGGGTGGAGGACACCAGCTTCAAAAGCTTCTTCATCGCCGCCGCCGGCACCGGCCTGCAAAAATCGGAGGCGTTTCCCGCCGCCATCGCCGGGCGCAGCTTCACCTTCGGCGCACGCGCCTCCACGTCGGGCCGGGTCATGCCAGAGTATTACATCCGGCAGCAGTTCGGCCGCGCGCCGGACGCCGTGTTTTCGCGCGTCGGTTTTTCCGGCGACCACACCCGCACGCTGCAACTGGTGCAGTCGGGCGCGTTCGACGTGGGCGCGATGGACTACACGGTCTATGAGCTGGAGCAGAAGGCCGGGCGGGTCGATCCGGCGCAGGTGTCGGTCCTGTGGGCCACGCCGCCCTTTCCCGATTACAACTGGACGCTGCGCGGCGATACCGAGGCACGGTTCGGCACCGGCTTCAAGGAGCGGCTGCGCGCCGCCCTGGTAGAGTGCCGCGACCCGGCCATCCTGGCGCCATTTGGCCGCAGCGGCTTTATTCCGGCCAGTAACGAGCAATACGCCCCGATCGAGCAAGTGGCCTTGGCGACCGAGCTGCTGAACTGACGCTGCTGCTGGCGCTGCGCGACGAGACCGTTGCCCATGCCGGGCGCGCCGTGCTGCAGGCGATCAACCTCGACCTGCGCGCCGGTGAGCGGGTGGCCTTCATGGGCCGTTCGGGCGCCGGCAAGTCGACGTTGCTCAACCTGCTTTATGCCCGCCTGAGCACCCAGGCGGCGCTGGTGCCGCAGGCGGCCGCGCTGGTGGGTCCGCTCAGCGTGTTCCACAATGTCTACATGGGCCGGCTCGACCGTTTCACGGCTTGGCGCAACCTGCGCATGCTGGTCTGGCCCGCGCGGGCAGAGGTTGCAGCCGTCCGGGCTACCCTCGACCACGTGGCGTTGGGCGACAAGCTGTTCGCCCGGGCCGGTACGCTGTCGGGGGGCCAGCAGCAGCGTGTCTCCATCGCCCGGGCGCTGTACAACGGCCGCCCGGTGGTGATCGGGGATGAGCCGGTGTCTGCACTAGACCGGCGGCAAGGTGCTGCGGTGCTGCAAACGATGGCGGCGGTCCATCCCACCATGTTGCTGGCGATGCACGACATCCCGCAGGCGCTTGAGCACATGGGCCGCATCGTCATGCTGCAAGACGGCCGCATCGTACTCGACCAGCCAGCCGCCGCGCTGCGCGAGGCCGATTTGGCACCCTTCTATGCCTAGCTTGGGCTACGCCCGGATCAGCCTGCTGTTTGTCTTAGCCGGGCTGGTATCGCTCGTTGGGGCAGACCTGGCGGTCACTGTGCTGCACCCGGGGGCGGAGTTGCGGCGGGTGCTGGCGGGGGTGCTGGCGCCCGACGTGCTGGCCGTGGGGTGGCGCGCGGTGTTGCTGACGGTTGCGTTCGCCGTGCTGGGCGTGGCGGGCGGGGCGGCGGCCGGGTTCGGCCTGGCGCTCTTCTTTGCCCGGTCCCGCGCGGTGCGGGTCCTGTGCGCGGCGCTGCGATCGGTGCACGAGTTGTTTTGGGCGCTGCTGCTGATGCAGGTGCTGGGCCCATCGCCGGCCGCCGGGCTGCTGGCCATCGCCATCCCGTATGCGGGTATTTTCGCCAAGGTGGTGGCGGAGATGATCGAGGAAGCGGATTTGGCGGCCGACCGCGTGCTGCCGCCGGGCACGGGCCTTCTGTCCCGCTTCGCCTATGCCCGCGCCCCTGTGCTGGCCCGGCCACTCGGCGATTATCTGCTCTACCGCCTGGAATGCGGCCTGCGCTCCACGCTCGTGCTGGGCTTCGTGGGCCTGCCGACGATGGGGTTCGAGCTCGAAAGCTATTTCCGGCAGGGGCATTATGCCGAGGCGGCGGGTTTCGTGCTGGTGTTCTACGCGCTGATCGGCACGCGCCGGCTTTGGGCGCGCCCGGCCACGCTGCCGCTGTTGCTGGCGGGTGCGGTGCTGGCGCTGGCGTTGCTCTCGCCCACGACCGGCACCGGCCCGGCTGGCCCGGCGCTGGCACGGTTCTTTGGCCACGACATCGTGCCATCGCCCCTACGCGGCGCGGCGTTGCTCGATCCGGGACCGTGGCGGGCGCTCGCCCGCTGGCTGTGGGCGATCCTGCGTGATCAGGCGGTGCCCGGCGTCGTCAACACGCTGGTCGTTTCGCAACTGGCGCTCGTGCTGCTGGCGGGGCTGGCGCTGCTGCTGTTTCCGCTCACGTCGCGGCGCTTCACCGGCCGGCTCGGGCGGCCAGCCGGGCGGGTGCTGTTGGTGGTGCTGCGCTCCACGCCCGAGTACATCGTCGCCTACGTGCTCGTGCAACTGCTCGGCCCGTCCATGCTGCCCGCAGTGCTGGCGCTGGCCGTTCATAACGGCGGGATCATCGCCTACCTGATGGGACGGCAGACCGACGGCGTCCTGTTGCGACCGGACGCGCCGCGGGGCCT
>JANONC010000104.1:0-1761 GCA_031420655.1 Rhodospirillales bacterium
CATGGTGATCGCGCGGCCGGTCGCTTCGAACACTGCCTGCTCGATCCGTGGCTTGAAGGCGTTCAAGTCGAAGAACGTAGCCGAGAACCCGACTGCCGCTGCCACCAGCACTAGCGCGCCGATGAATGCGCCGCCGCGTCGTGCCGCTGTACTTAGGATTTTATCCTCCGCCGGACCATGGTTGAGCGTTGAAGAGTTCACCAAACGCAGGAACAGGCCGGAGGTCGCGTCAACGTCGGGTGTTTCGGTATATAGTTCTTCGTGACGCTCGCAGTCGGCTTGGGTTCGCTGTTCGTGGCTCCACCGACTTTCTGGAAGACGCGTCTATCGACCCGCTGGTCGTTGATTATAGTGATTCCTACCGTGCCCACGAGGGACGCTTTGGGCTGATAACCTACTGATCCCATTGCTTACTACGTTGTAAATAGCGCGGGTAATTTTCGGGTTCAAGTGGTGCCCGCTGCTCCCACAGTCGCCGGTGCCGGAACACTCGTGGTCAACCTTGGATGTGCACTCTTGCTGGCTAGCCATCGCCGGAATGGCATCAGCCACACCCGCGCTGCTTTCCTGTCGTCCCGCAACGATGCGTTGGGGTAGCCCAGCCGCGAACGCGCCATCAGGTTTTGCGCCCAAGCTGGCCGTTTGTGCAGCTTGCCTACGCCGATGCGGGCTATTCAAGGGCCTCGTTCCGCGGCGGCAAGCCCGATCCGAGTCGAAATCGTGCGCAAGCCGGAGGGCCAGGTAGGCTTCACCGTCCACACTCGCCGGTGAGTGGTCGCGCTGTTCTTTGCCTGGATCAACCGCGACCGCCGCCTGGCCAAGGACGTCGAAGCCACCATCGCGTTGGCGGAGACGTTCCTCTGCGCCGCTTCGGCCGTACTTCTGCTACATCGGTTGGCACGTTGACGACTCGAATCGAGACGGGCTTTGAGAGTCTGTTTGGAAATTCGGGGATAGGTAGTTCTGCGCAGCATATTACCTTCCATTGCGACGGGGACCATGGCTTCTGAAACGTCGACCCGCGCTGCGTAGTCGCGGACAAGCGGCCGCCAACGGGTCATCCAGCCGAAGCTGCGCTCGACCACCCAGCGGCGCGGCAGGACCTCGAAGCTCTTTTGCGTGTCGGATCGGCCGATGATCTCGACGACGAAGTCGAGGGAGGCGGCCTTTTCCATCAGCCTGAGCCGGTTGTAGGGGCCGTCGGCAAATAGGTGCTTCATCCAGGGTCAGCGCTTGCGGCCGACGACTTTTCTGCCGGCCTCGTAACCCCTGTCTTTGCTTGCGGGGCTCGCCTCGCGTCCGGCCGTCTGCGGTCGAGCACAAGCGCCACGTCGTGGATGGTCTGGAACAGGAACCACCGGGCCAGTTCGCGAAACCAGCCGTAGACCGTCCGCCAATGCCCGAAATGGATGGGTCATATACGCCAGCCGCCGCCCGAGCTTGGGCATCACCGGCGCGATGACGTCCCATTCCTCGTCCGCCAAATCAGACGGGGAACGCTTAGTCTTCCTGGTGATGTCGGCCATCCGGCCACGGCTCTGTTCGGTTCACATCCCAAGCTTGAGTCACATACCGGCGTCCAGGGAAATCTTTTTCCAAACGGCGTCTAATAAGAACGATATTCTTCACAGTACGTGGCGGACGCTCTCTTCGCCACGTACTGTCCCCGTCTCCTACTCAGCCGCCTGCGCCACGCTCAGGCCATCCAGGGCCTGTTGCAGGTCGGCCAGGATGTCATCGATATGCTCGATCCCGACCGAC
>JANONC010000105.1:0-14133 GCA_031420655.1 Rhodospirillales bacterium
CGCCGCGCTCAGGACGCGCTGTCGAATTACTGCGTGAACCTGAACAAGAAGGCGGCTGCCGGTAAGATCGACCCGCTAATCGGTCGCGACACCGAGATCGAGCGGACGATCCAGATCCTCTGCCGCCGGACCAAGAACAACCCGCTTTACGTGGGCGACCCGGGCGTGGGCAAGACTGCCATCGCCGAGGGCCTAGCCAAGCGCATCGTGGAAGGCGACGTGCCGGAGGTGCTGGCCAAGAGCACTATCTTTGCACTCGACATGGGGGCGCTGCTAGCCGGCACCCGCTACCGCGGTGATTTCGAGGAGCGGCTGAAGGCGGTCGTGACCGAGTTGGAGGCGCATCCGGGTTCGATCCTGTTCATCGACGAGATCCATACTGTGATCGGTGCCGGTGCGACGAGTGGGGGTGCCATGGACGCGTCCAACCTGCTGAAGCCAGCGCTGGCCGCCGGGACGCTGCGCTGCGTCGGCAGCACGACGTACAAGGAGTATCGCAACTACTTCGAAAAGGACCGCGCCCTAGTACGCCGGTTCCAGAAGATCGACGTGAACGAGCCGAGCCCGGAAGACGCGATCAAGATCCTACGCGGGCTCAAGACCAACTACGAGAACCACCACAAGGTTCGCTACACCGACGAGGCGATCCGCGGTGCGGTTGAGCTGTCGGTCAAGTACATCAACGACCGTAAGCTGCCGGACAAGGCGATTGACGTGATCGATGAGGTTGGTGCGTCCCGCATGTTGCAGCCCGTGGGTCAGCGCCGTGAGTTGGTTACGCTGAAGGACGTGGAAGAGATCGTCGCCAAGATTGCCCGCATCCCGCCAAAGAGCGTGAGCGCGGACGACAAGGAGACGCTGCGCAACCTAGAGCGTGACCTCAAGGGAATGGTCTTCGGCCAGGACAAGGCAATCGACGCGCTGTCGGCCGCCATCAAGCTGAGCCGTGCTGGCTTGCGGGAGCCAGAGAAGCCGATCGGTAACTACCTGTTCAGCGGCCCGACCGGCGTTGGCAAGACGGAAGTGGCGCGACAGCTGGCCAGCACGCTCGGCATCGAGCTGACCCGCTTCGACATGAGCGAGTACATGGAACGGCACAGCGTGAGCCGTTTGATCGGCGCGCCGCCCGGTTATGTGGGCTTCGACCAAGGCGGCATGCTGACCGACGCGATCGACCAGCACCCGCATTGCGTGCTGCTGCTGGACGAAATCGAGAAGGCCCATCCGGACCTGTTCAACATCCTGCTGCAGGTGATGGACCACGGGAAGCTGACGGATCATAACGGTAAGATCGTCGACTTCCGCAACGTGATCCTGATCATGACTACCAACGCCGGTGCGTCGGACATGGCGAAGGAGGCGATCGGCTTTGGCCGGGAGGAACGCGAAGGTGAGGATACAGAGGCGATCAAGCGTCTGTTCACGCCCGAGTTCCGCAACCGGTTGGACGCGGTCATCACCTTCGCAGCCCTCACGCCCGAGATCGTGGGCCGTGTGGTCGAGAAGTTCGCCATGCAGCTAGAGGCGCAGCTGGCCGACCGTCACGTGACGATCGAGCTGTCTTCTGCCGCCAAGGAGTGGCTGGCCGAGCGTGGCTATGACCGGCTGTATGGCGCGCGCCCGCTGGGCCGGGTCATTCAGGAGTACATCAAGAAGCCGCTGGCGGAGGAGCTCTTGTTCGGTGCCCTCGTCCATGGTGGGTCGGTCAATGTTACGTTGAAGGACGACGCGCTGGCGTTCGAGTACGTATCGGCGCCGAAGCCCGAAAAGGAAGAAGGCGAGGAAGAAAGCGACGAGGGGACGGCCGAAAAGGCCGAGACGGTGCAGTGAAGGCGGTCTGGAACGGGCACACGATCGCCCAGAGCGACGACATTGTAACGGTGGAGGGGAACGCGTATTTCCCCGCCACCAGCGTCGACTTGGCTGTGCTGCGTCCCAGCACCCACACCAGCGTGTGTGGGTGGAAGGGCACAGCGCATTACCACTCGTTGGAAGTTGCCGGTACCACCAACGCCAACGCCGCGTGGTACTATCCGGAGCCGAAGGATGCGGCCGCAAATATTCGCGGCCGGGTCGCGTTTTGGAAGGGTGTAACGGTCACCTGAGATGTGATGGTGCGGTCGTACGGAAGCTGTTGCAAATGGCGACCGCACCATCCTAGCTTTCCAAAACAGGAGGGTGCTTTGGACTCAGGCACAATGGTATTGCTCAGCGGCATCAGTACTCACGGCGTGTTGCTTGCGCTGGCTGTGCGGGAGTTAATCGTGCTGCGCCGGTTCAAGGATCGCCGGGATGACGACCGCGGGCGTAACCCGGACCCGGTTAAGCCGACGCTTCTGGACAGCCCTTCGCACAGGCCATTGCCGCCCTGTCTACGTCCGGAGCTGATGGATCTGCGGCCCGATGCGTTGACTGGCCCGGTTCGGCCGGTGCTGGAGCCGGTTTAGCCGCGCGCTGCCGCAACGGCTACCCGCGCACCCTTTAGCATGAGGCCGGCATCGCTATCGACCGTTACGAGGTCAAATCCCATCGCCCGCATACGCGCCGCATAGTCAGGCGCGATGGCGTGAATGCCAGCCCGCACGCCAGCGCCGTGGGCCGTGGCCAGGATGTGAGCGAACTGCGCCAGAATCGCCGGGTCCTCATGGTCCAGCACCGCCGGGCCGCCCTGGCTGAGGCTGAGATCGGAAGGCCCGATGTAGATGGCGTCGACGCCGGGCACGGCGAGGATGGCGCTGAGGTTGCGGACCGCCTCGGCTGTTTCGATCATGGGAATGGCCAGCACTTCCGCATTGGCACCAGCTTGGTAGCCCGGCGTGAGCAGCGCCGCGCGGATCGGCCCGTTGCTGCGCTGGCCGGCGGGTGGATAGCGCACATGGCCCACGAAAGCGGCTGCTTGTTCGGCCGTGTTCACCATCGGGCAGATCACCCCCGCCGCGCCGGCGTCCAAAGCTTTGCCCACCAGTGCCGGCTCGTTCCAGGGCACCCGCACCAGCACCGGCACCGGCCCGGCCCCGTGCAGGCACGCGACCATGCTGGCGTAGTCCTGCAGCCCGTGCTGCAGGTCGACGGTCAGGCTGTCATACCCCGCATGGGCCATGAGCTCAGCCGAGAATGCGGATGGGATTGCGAGCCAGCCATTCAGCACCTGGCCGCCGCCGGCCCAAATCTGTCGTATCGTGACCATCGGCACCTCCCAATAACGCTGGCCGGACGCTATGGTGGTCCCTCCAGGCCGTCAAATCCGCACAGACAGGACCCGCCATGGCCCAAACCGCCACCACCCGCCCCGAAATCCAGGCCGTAATCGCCGGGGCGACCGCATTCATGGGTGACCGCATCACCACTAGCGCGGCGCTGCGCGACCAGCATAGCCATGGTGAGGACACGCATCCCCCCGTGCAGCCGGATGCAGTGGCGTTCGTACACTCGGGAACGGAGGTCGCCCGGCTGCTCTCACTCTGTCACCAGCACGGCGTGCCGGCGGTGGCGTTCGGGGCTGGCACGTCGCTGGAGGGGCACGTGACGCCCGTGCGCGGCGGTATCAGCATCGACATGAGCCAAATGAACGCCATCGTGGCCGTAAATGCCGCCGACATGGATTGCCGGGTGCAGGCCGGAGTCACGCGCCAGCAATTGAACGAACACCTGCGCGACCAGGGCCTGTTTTTCCCGGTCGACCCCGGCAGCGTCTGCACCCTGGGTGGCATGGCTGCCACACGCGCGAGCGGCACCGCGGCGGTGCGCTACGGCACGATCCGCGAGAACGTGCTGGGGCTGGAAGTGGCGCTGGCTGACGGGCGGCTGATCCAGACCGGCGGGCGCGTGCGCAAGAGCAGCACGGGGTATGACCTCACGCACCTGATGATCGGCAGCGAAGGCACGCTCGGCATCATCACCGAGATCAACCTCCGCCTACACCCGATCCCGGAGGCGATCAGCGCCGCCATCTGCCAGTTCCCCACGTTGCATGACGCGGTGCACGCGGTGCTGGATATTCTGGCCGCCGCCATCCCCGTCGCGCGGATCGAGTTGCTGGACGAGGTGCAAATGGGTGCCAGCATCGCCTATTCGCACCTCGATCACCTGGTACCCGCACCCACGATCCTGCTGGAGTTTCACGGTAGCCCGGCGGCAGTGGCGGAACAGGCGGCGATGGCGCAGGAGCTGGCGAAGGGGCACGCGGCCACCCTGTTCCACTGGGCGTCTGGCGCCGATGAACGCAGCCAGCTGTGGCGCGCCCGGCATGATGGGTACTGGGCGGCGCTGGCGCTGAAGCCCGGCCATCGCGGGATTACGACCGACGCGATCGTGCCGGTGTCGCGGCTGGCGGACCTTGTGCTCGGCGCACAGGCGGACATTGCGGCCAGCGGCTTTACTGCGCCGATTGTGGGCCATGTGGGCGACGGCAACTTCCACACCATCATTCTCGTGCCGCCCAACGGCGGGCCGGGCCAGACGCTGGACGACGCGTGGCAGCTCGATCGCAAGATCGTCGCACGCGCCCTGGCGCTGGGCGGATCGTGCAGCGGCGAGCACGGCGTCGGCATCGGTAAGCGAGAGTTCCTGGAGGCCGAGCATGGGGCGGAGACGCTGGCCGTCATGCGCCAGTTAAAGGTGGCGCTGGACCCGCGCGGCATCCTGAACCCGGGCAAGCTGTTCCTGAATTGAACGACCCGGCCACCCGGCCGGCCGGGGCGCCGCACCGGATATTTTGCCCGCAGCGCACGTGCGCACACCTGTCGCGTGCAGTCGTTTCGGCGACCACTTCTATGTCGTGAAAGATAGCGCGCTGATCCATACGGTCGTGGCACGTTTGCAGCACATCGCCGGGTCGGATTGGACGCCCGCGCAGGTGCAGCCATACTATCTGACATCCGGGCATTGGACGTGGCGGCATTCTACGCCAAGTATAAAGGTAACCGGGCGAACCAGGACCATTAGATTATGCAGCACCCCCTCACACGGGCGCTTTCGTCAGCAATCCTACACAGTACCGAGCCCATGGTGCTGTCGGACCCGCATGCGCCGGATCACCCGATCATTGCGGCGAACAATGCGTTTGCCATCATGACGGGCTATCCACTGACGGATATCGTCGGTCAGAACTGCCGCTTTCTGCAGGGGCGCGAGACGGACCCGGCGACCACGCAACGTATCCGCCGGACAATCGCGGCGGAGGAAGGGTGCATCGAATGGGTCGTGAACCATCGGGCGGATGGGCGGGCGTTCTGGAACCTGCTGTTTTTGTTCCCCGTGCACACACGGCAAGGGCATTTGCTGCATTACTTCGGGAATCAGCTGAACATCACCGCCGGCCTGCCGGACTGGCTGACAGAGGTGAGCTTTGGCCGGGCGCACATGACGGAGGGGAACCGGGCGGAATTCCAGCACCTGTTGCTGGATATCTTGGAAGACGAGAGCCTGTTGATGGCCGATCCGGCGGCACGCGCCCGGGCGATCGAGCGGATCGTTGCGACGACCCGGCGGCTGGCGGAGCTATCGACGGCCTTGGTGCCGGGGGCCGCGCCGGTTGTGCCCGCCCTCAGCCCACGGCGTACAGCAACTCCGACGTAAGCTCGCCATAGGCGGGGCTATCGATGATGCATGCAAATCCGGCCGGGCGCAGGCAGGCGAGTGGCGAGGCGCTCAAGCATAGACCTTGGGCACGCCGGCGCGGGCGAGGCCGCCGCGCAGGGTCTCGTTCGGCAGGCCCTCGGCAATATAGGCGCGGGCAGCAATAAGGGCGTCCAGGTCGATGCCGGTGTGGAACCCCATTGCGTGCAGCATGAACACCAGGTCCTCGGTCACGATGTTGCCGCTGGCGCCGGGCGCGTAGGGGCAGCCGCCGAGCCCGGCCAGCGAGGCGTCGAAATGCCGCACGCCTGTATCCAGCCCGGCCAATGCGTTGGCGATGCCGAGCCCCAGCGTGTCATGCAGATGCAGGCCGGCAAAAAGCGGCCCGATCGCGGACAGCACGGCCGGCATGGTGCGGCGGATTTGCGCCGGGTTGGCACAGCCGACCGTGTCGGCCAGCGCGATGCCGGACACCCCGGTGCGGGCCAGCGCGTCCGCCACCTCCAGCAAGCGGGCGAGCGGGACGGCCCCGTCGATCGAGCAACCGAACGCAGTGCTGCACGCGGCCTCGATCGGGGTATGGGGGGCCGCATCCCGCGCCCAGGCGACGATGGCGGCAACGGCCTCGATCTGTTCCATCGTGCCGCGCCGCACGTTGGCCCGGCTGTGTCCATCACTGACGGAGACGGGGATTGTGATCCGGTGCGCCCCCGCCGCCACCGCCGCCTGCACGCCCCGCAAATTAGGAGCGAGTGCCACGATGACGGGGCCTAGTTGGCATGATGCCGCAACGATCTCCGCCGTGTCCGCCATTTGCGGCAGGAGCGACGCAGGCACAAAACTGCCCACCTCGATCTCCGGTACGCCCGCCGCGGCGAGGGCACCGATCCAGCGCCGCTTGAGCGCCGTCGGCATAATGCCCTGCGCCATTTGCAACCCGTCGCGCGGGCCCACTTCGCAGATCGTCACATGGTCCTGTGTCATGGTGCCATGTCGCGCGGATTGGGGGTGGGGTTCAAGGGGTGGGAAGTTTGGTAGGCAGGCCCCACCTGCGCCTCGTGCTCAGCCGCACGTACGGCCCAATATCTTTTCAAACCGCATCGAAATCCACCACGACCCGGCCCTCGCCGGGCATGGCTTGGCACGTCAGCACGAACCCCGCCGCGACCTCCCACGGTTCCAGCGAAAAGTTCAGCGCCATCGTCACCGTTCCCTCCAGCACGCGGGCGCGGCAGGTGCTGCACATGCCGCCCTTGCAGGCGTACGGAAGGTCTAGGCCGGCGCGGAGTGCTGCGTCGAGCACCGCCTCGCCAGCCGCGACGGGCACTTCAAAACGGCGGCCGTCGGCGATCAGGACGGCCGTGGCAAACGGGGCCGCAGCCGCATCGACCACCACCGCGGAACGGCGGGGCAGGCCGGCGTGGGCGCTCACGAAGCGTTCGACGTGGATTTGTTCCGGTGCGAGGCCCAGCGAAAGCAGCACCGGCTCCAGCTCGTCCAGCATCGGCGATGGGCCACACAGGAAGGCGTGGTCGATCAGCGCCGCCGGCACCACGTGCTGTAGCAGCAGGCGCACCTTTGCCGCGTCCAGCCGGCCGTTCAGCACCGGCACGTCCTGCTGCTCCGCCGACAATACGTGGAACACCGACAGGCGGCCCATGAACCGGTCTTTCAGCTCCTCCAGCGCATCGCGGAACAGCATGCCGGCTGTGGAGCGGTTGCCGTAGAACAGGAACACGCGCGCACCGGGCTCACGCGACAGCAGGCCGCGCACGATCGACAGCACCGGCGTGATGCCGGATCCGGCGGCAAAGCAGGCATAAACCTGGCCGCCGGACACCTGCCCGAACCGCCCGGTGGGGGTCATGACGTCCAGCATATCGCCCGCCGCTAGCGCCGTGTTGGCCCAGGCGGAGAACACGCCACCCGCTACCAACTTCACCGCCACCCGCAGCTCGCCATCGTCCGGCCCGGCGCAAATCGAGTAGGAGCGTCGCAACTCCGTCCCGTCCACGGTCGTCCGAAGCGTCAGATATTGCCCGGCGCGGAATTGGTACGCATCGGCCAACGCCGCCGGCACGTCGAACAAGATCGAGACGGCCTCCATCGTCTCCCGCCGCACCTCCGCCACGCGCAGCGCGTGGAAGCGTGGGCTCAGTGACATTTGAAATAGTCGAACGGCTCCCGGCAATCCAAGCAGCGCCACAGTGCCTTGCACGATGTGGAACCAAACTCCGCCAGCACAGCCGTATGCGCCGAGCCGCAGCGCGGGCAGGCCACCACGTCCACGCCGAACAGGGCGCGCCGACTGGCGCCGGGTGCGGGTGGGGCGATGCCGTAATCGCGCAACTTGCGGCGCCCGTCCTCGGTCATCCAATCCGTCGTCCACGCCGGGTCCAGCACCGTGCGGACATGGCCGGGGATGCCGGCTTGCGCCAAGGCGAGTTCGACCTCCAGCTGGATCACACCCATGGCGGGGCAACCGGAGTAGGTGGGGGTGATGGTGACCTCGATGGCGCCGTCCCGCTCCGCCACGCCACGCAGAACGCCGAGGTCGGCGATGGTCAGCACCGGGATTTCCGGGTCGCACACCGCACCCACCGCGGCCAGGGCGCGTTCGACCACCGTCACCACTTTGCCCCCGGAAAGGCGCGGTGGGTGTGCTGCATTAAGGCCAGGAGTGGTCCCAGGTGCTCGCTATGCCGTCCGCTGCGTCCGCCGCTCTGCATCCAGGTCCCGGCCGGTACGCGCAGGGTGGCCCGCAAAAGCACGCTGCCCACCGTCGCGTTCCAGACGTCACGGACAGACGCCGGGTCGACCAGCGCGCCATTCACGCCAGAGTCGGGCAGGCCAGGGCCGGGCAGGTCAGGGTCGGGCTCGAACAGCTCGCCGGTGTACGGCCACAGCGTATCGACGGCGTCCTGCGCGCGCGTGTGGCTTTCGGCGGTGCCGTCACCCAGGCGGATCACCCATTCGGAGGCGTGGCGGACATGGTATGCGCTCTCCTTCTCGGATTTTGCGGCAATGGCGGCCAGCGCTGGGTCTGCGCTGCGCATCATCGCCCGCCAATACGGGTCGGCGAACGCGGAGTAGAACAGCTGCCGCACCATGGTATGGGCAAAGTCACCATTGGGCTGCTCGACCAGCAAAAGGTTCCGGTATTGCGGTGCGTCCCGCAGGAACGCGTACTGGTCTTCATCGTGCCCAGCTGCCTCTGCACTCGCGGCATACTGGTACAACGACCGCGCCTGGCCCATCAGGTCGAGGCCGGTATTGCCCAGCGCCATTTCTTCTTCCAGCGTCGGCCCGTGGCCGATCCATTCCGATAAGCGGTGCCCTAGCACCAGCGCGTCATCTGCCCGGCGCAGCGCGTACAGCACGGCCGGCGTCTCGGTGACCGAAAGCGGGCTCACATGTGGCCGACTTCGTCCGGCACGTCGTAAAAGGTGGGGTGCCGATAGGGTTTGGACGCGGTGGGTTCGAACATCAGGCCCTTATCGGCCGGGTCGGACGCAATGATGGCGTTGGACGGCACGATCCACAGCGAAGTGCCCTCACCACGCCGCGTGTACAAATCGCGTGCGGCGTGCAGCGCGAGCGTGGCGTCCGCCGCATGCAGCGACCCTGCGTGCTTATGAGCCAGCCCGTTGCGGCTACGGATGAAAACTTCCCATAGCGGCGTATTGGGCGTGCTCAAGCCGCCACCCGCATGGCGTTCTGCTTGGCGGCATAGGCGGCCGCGGCGTCTCGCACCCAGGCACCCTCCGCATGCGCCCGGCGGCGTGCGGCCAGGCGCTCCCGGTTGCACGGACCGTTGCCGGCCAGCACCTGGCGGAACTCCTGCCAGTCGATGGGGCCGTGGTGCCATTGCCCGTCCACCTGGTGCAGCGCCGGGTCCGGCAACGTCAGGCCCAGATAGGCGGTCTGCGGTACCAGCGCGTTGAGGAACTTCTGGCGCAAATCATCATTGCTGAAGCGCTTGATCTTCCAGGCCGTGGACTGGTCGCTATGCGTGCTGTCGCCATCGGGCGGTCCGAACATCATCAGGCACGGCCAGTACCACCGGTTCAGTGCGTCCTGCGCCATCGCGTGCTGCGCCGTGGTGCCGTGCGCCAGCGCCACCATGATCTCGTAACCCTGGCGCTGGTGAAAACTCTCTTCCTTGCACACCCGGATCATGGCGCGCGCATACGGACCATACGAACAGCGGCACAGCGGAATTTGATTCATGATCGCTGCGCCATCTACCAACCAGCCGATGGCGCCAATATCGGCCCAGGTCTGGGTTGGGTAATTGAAGATAGACGAGTACTTGGCCTTTCCGCTCAGGAGGTCGTCGAACATCTCCTCCCGGCTGCGGCCCAGCGTTTCGGCCGCGGCGTACAGGTACAGGCCATGCCCGGCCTCATCTTGCACCTTCGCCAGCAGCGTCGCCTTTCGCCGCAGCGACGGCGCGCGGGTCACCCAGCCGCCCTCCGGCAGCATGCCCACGATCTCGGAATGCGCGTGTTGCGAGATTTGCCGCGTCAATGTCCGGCGATAGGCCTCCGGCATCCAGTCATTAGCCTCGATCCGCTCTTCAGCGTCGACGCGTTCCTGGAAACGAATGGCCTGCGCCGATTCGTCTGTGCGTGCAGGCTGGGCAGACAGGCTTTGCGTGTACATGGACACCCCTTTTGGCCGGCAGGGCATTCATAACACGAAATCGGCGCGGTTCAACGATATTCCGTAACACTCAGAACCGGTCGTGCGCGCCGCTGGCTGGCGGCAGGGGGCGGTCGAACGCCCGGCCATGCAGGTCCAGCCAGCGCCCGGATGCCGGCAACAGCCCCCGGTACACGGCACCGCACAGTGTCCGCGCCGGGCCGCCCACCCATCCGGCGGGACGCAGCTCGAGCGGCAGCGCCGGATTCCGCAGCACAGCCCGCCGGAACTCGTGCACCAGCAGGATACGGAGCGTGAGTGCATCCTGCTCCGTTACCTGTTGCCCGGCGTCGATCCATGCCTGTACGGGCGCGAATACTTGCATGAACCGCTCGAATGCCGGTGCCGTGGCGGCGGGCGGCCAGGCCCGGTCCGCGAGTCGGCGCGCATGGGCAAGGCTGACCTGGCCATCGATGTGCGGCGTGCCTTCGGGGCCCCCCGTACCGGGGACCGCCAGCCACGCGCCGGGTGCGACCTGACCATAGCCGTCCAGAACGATGCCGGGTTCAGGTAGCAGCACCCGGAGCCGCCCGTCCCACGCCGGCGGTGGGCTATACACGCGCCGGGCGGCGGCGGCGTAGCTCTCAAGGGCCTTACTGGTCAGCTGATAAGTGCTGCTGCGCCCGGTGCGCACGCCCTGCAGCCAGCCATCGGCTGCCAGCCGGGACACGGCGGTTCGCACCGCACCCGGTCCCACATCCAGGCCTGCAAATATACGGAGCAGCACGGCCATGCCGAGCGCCCCGCCGCGCGGCACCGCCACGTCACCAAATACGGTGACGACAATCGACCAGGTCCGCAGTGGCCGGCTGCGGAGGTGCTCTAAAACCGGGCCGAGCGGTGAAGGAACGGCCGCGTCCGCTTACCGTGCGGGCGTCGTCCGCTTGGCCGGGGCGCGCCGGACCGGGGCTTTGGTTGCGGGCTTGGCGGCCGGCTCGGCCACAGCCGGGGCAGCGCCCGCGGTCACAGTCACGGCTACCTGCAGCGTCCGCTCGGGCCCATTGCCAACCGGACGCAGGAGAACGCTGAACTCGTCGGACCCCGTGTAGCGGTCGTATGGCGTGTACTCGATCCGCGTGCGGCCGTTCACGGGCTGGGTGTAGACCCGGCCATGGGCGGGCCGGGTGCCCAGCAACGCGAGCTGGTACGGCTTGCTGCCATCCGTCACATACACGCCGCACCAGCCATCGTTGGTCATCGCGATCGTCCCTGACGGAGACGCCGCGGTCATGTCCGTCGTCGACGCGGTGCAGGTCTTGGCCTGGCCGTCGAGCAGCTCATCCCCGGCGATCTGTGGCACGGACGGGGTGGCGCAGCCCTGGACAGCGAGGGTAGCGAGGGCGGCAAGGCAAAGGTGGCGATAGTTCAACGGATTGCTCCTGGAGGGCGTGCCGCGACGGTCTGACACATGCGGGCGTGCAGGCCAAGCGTTGCACGCAATGCAGATTACGAAACAGATCGCTTGGTTTAATAACGGCCCCGGCCTTAGAAGAAGTTTATGCCTACACCTGCCATGGATAGAATAACCCGCTCCAACGTCTTGCGGCTCGCGACGGCGCAGGCCCTGGCCGGCGCGAACGCGGCGGTGATCTTCGCAACCGGTGCCATCATCGGCAGCACGCTGGCGCCGGACCCGGCGTGGGCCACGGTGCCGGTCAGCGTGTTTGTGGTGGGCATGGCGCTGGGAACGCTACCGGCTGGCCTGATCGCCCGGCGCCATGGGCGGCGTGCGGCATTCATGGCGGGCGGCACGGCCGGGATGATGGCCGGGCTGATCGGCGCGTGGGCGCTGATGGTCGGGTCGTTCTGGTTGTACTGCGTGGCGACCCTGTGCGCCGGAATGTATGCCAGCGTGGTGCAGAGCTTTCGCTTTGCCGTGGCTGACGGCGTGGACCCGGCTGTGCGGCCCCGGGCCCTGTCCTGGGTGATGGCGGGTGGCGTGTTCGCCGGCGTAATTGGCCCGCAACTGGTGACCTACACCATGAACCTGCGCCCCGACGCGCTGTTCGCCGCAAGCTACCTGGCACAGGCGCTTGTGGCCGTGGTGGCGATGCTGGTGCTGTCCGGCGTCAATCTGCCGCGGCCGGCCGCTAACGCCGCGCGCGGCCGTCCCCTGGGCGACATCGTGCGCCAGCGTAGCTTCATCGTCGCCGCCCTGTGCGGTGTGGTCAGCTACAGCCTGATGAACCTGGTCATGACCTCGGCCCCGCTTGCGATGAAGCTGTGCGGGCTGCCGCTCACGGCGTCCAACACGGCGCTGCAATGGCACGTGGTGGCGATGTATGGGCCGAGCTTCTTTGCCGGCAGCCTCATCACCCGGTTCGGCGCGCCGCGGGTCGTGACGGCCGGATTGACGTTGTTGAGCGTCGCGGCGGTCGTAGGCCTGTCCGGAATCACGGTGCCGCATTTCACGCTGGGTCTGATCCTGCTGGGGCTGGGTTGGAATTTCGGTTTCGTGGGCGCCTCGGCGATGGTGCTCGACAGCCACCGGCCGGAGGAGCGGACGCGGGTGCAGTCGTTCAACGACTTCTTGGTGTTCGGCACGATGGCCGTAGGTTCGTTCTCGTCCGGCCAATTGCTGCAGGTGTGGGGCTGGGGCGCCGTGAACTGGGTGGTGTTCCCGCCGGTAGCGCTGGTGCTAGCGGTGCTGTTGTTTAGCGGGCGGCTGCGGGTGCGGCCTACGCTTTCGGTCGCAACAAGCGGAGCATAACCTCAGGCGGCCTGCCTGGCGGCTATCTGATCCTATGGGTTCGCCAATATCTTCTGGAACCGATTTTGCCCTTGCCCGGCAAGCGGTGACAGGGATTGGTGTGCCCGATCGGAAGTGCGTCGGATCTTAACGACTCAGCTCGATCGGTCGGCACGCTGAAACAAAGCAGCGTTAGGCTTTCGTCAGCACGTCGATCCGGTACTTCTCCGCCCGCACCGGGGCCGAAGGCGTCAGGCCTGGCGTGGTGGCGATGAACAGGTCCGCCGCTTCCTCGCCGGTACAGGCACCATCCGTGTTGCCGCGCCAGTTGACCAGCACGACGGTGCCGCCGGGCAGGAGTGCGGCCTCGGTGCGGCGGGCGGCGTCCCGCAGGCCTCCGATGCCCAGATAGTACAGCACTTCGGAAAACAGGATCAGGTCGAACGCACCGGCCGGCCAGTCCTGCGGCACGAACGCACGCTCGAACATCACCCAGGGCTGGTCCGCACACCGCACGCGGGCTTGCACCAGCGCCGGCTCCGCCACGTCCACACCCAGGATTGCGTCGCAACGTGGGGCGAGCTGCCGGGTCAGCACGCCAATCGAGCAGCCGACTTCGTAGCAGCGCGTGAACCGCTGATCCGGTAGCGCGGCGAGGGTCGCGGCGTATTTATCCCGCTCGTAATCGCTGGTGGCGAACTTCCATGGGTCCGGATCGGCCGTGTAGAGCCGATCGAAATAGGTGGGGTCGGTATAGTCGTCCATCGTCTATCCCCCGATGCCCGCCGCCGGACTCGAACCGGCACACCTTTCGGCTTCGGATTTTAAGTCCGCTGCGTCTACCATTTCGCCAGGCGGGCGCGCCCCAGCTTTTCGACCAGTCGTCACGGACGTGCGCCCTTGTCCGCAATCGCGGCCGCGATGTCCAGCGCCCGGCGCAACAGCGTCTCACTCGCTTCGGGGGTGCAGAATCCGCTATGGGCCGACAGTGTGACATTCTCCAGCGTCGTCAGCACGTCGCCGGGCGGCAGCGGTTCGTGGTCGAACACGTCCAGCGCCGCATGGCGCAGGTGGCCAGATCGCAGTGCTGCGACCATCGCCGGCGTGTCGATGACGGCGCCCCGCGCAGTGTTGACCAGGATGGCGCCGGGCCGCATGGCCGC
>JANONC010000106.1:0-9999 GCA_031420655.1 Rhodospirillales bacterium
GAAGGCGTGGGCTCGGTCGAGGGGATCGACACCGCAATGCGCCTGGGGGCCAACCACCGCATGGGCCCGCTGGAACTGGCAGATTTCATCGGCTTGGACACCTGCCTGAGCATCATGCAGGTGCTGTACGAGGGGCTGAGCGACAGCAAGTACCGCCCCTGCCCGCTGCTGGTAAAGTACGTGGAGGCCGGCTGGTACGGGCGGAAGGTGAAGCGCGGCTTTTACGACTACACGGTCGATCCGCCAGTGCCGACGCGGTAGGGCTGGAGCGGGCGGAGGGAATCGAACCCTCGTATGCAGCTTGGGAAGCTGCCGTTCTACCATTGAACTACGCCCGCGACTCTACGGTTATAGGATAGCGAGTTGGACCGGACAAGGCGGGTGTCCTACCCAACAGCAACCCTGCCCCAGCCCTCCCTTAAAGCAGGGAACGCTTGGGCAGGGTCTTTCTTACTGGGGACAACCCGTTGACCCCACACTGCCGCCGGGCTTAGATTGGAGACCCTCGTGATTTGTCCGGCCGGATTGCGGCGAGGTTAAACAAGCGCGCTAAAGAGGCCTGCGGACCCCGCGCAAGCGTGCCCGCCGGCACTCCGGCCTCGGAATGGAGTGAAGACATGCCAACCGCGTACCGCACCGCCACCCAACTAGTCCATGGCGGCACCAGCCGTACCCCCCATGGCGAAACGTCCGAGGCGCTCTTCCTCACCTCCGGCTTTGTCTATGACAGCGCGGCGCAGGCCGAAAATACCTTTACCGGCGCCGAAACCCACTACCAATACTCGCGATTCGGCAACCCGACCGTCGCCATGTTCGAACAACGCCTGGCGCTTCTGGAAGGGGCGGAGGCCTGCCGCGCCACCGCCACCGGCATGGCCGCCGTGCACGCGACGATGCTGAGCCACCTCAAGACCGGCGACCGCGTTGTGGCTTCCCGCGCGTTGTTCGGCTCGTGCCACTGGATCGTCAGCACCCTCCTGCCCCGCTACGGCATCCTGACCGAGTTCGTGGACGGCACCGACATGGACGCTTGGGCCGCAGCACTCGCCACGCCGGCTACGCTCGTCCTGCTCGAAAGCCCATCCAACCCCATGCTGGATATACTCGACCTGCGTGCCATCAGCACCCTGGCCCACGCCGCCGGGGCGATCGTGGTAGTGGACAATGTGTTCGCGACACCGCTGCTGCAAAAGCCGCTCGAACTCGGGGCAGACGTCGTAGTGTATAGCTGTACCAAACACATCGACGGCCAGGGCCGCGTGCTGGGCGGCGCGGTGCTGGGCACCACCAAATGGATCCAGGAGACGCTGCAGCCGTTTATCCGCAACACCGGCCCCAGCCTGTCGCCGTTCAACGCGTGGCTGCTGCTGAAGGGATTGGAAACCCTGCACCTGCGCGTCGATGCGTCGAGCAAAAGCGCGGCCCAGGTGGCAGACGCGCTGGCGCAACACCCCGCCGTCAGCCGCGTGCTCTACCCGTCGCGCACGGACCATCCGCAACACGCGATGGCAATGACGCAGATGAGCGCGGGCGGCACGCTGGTCACGATCGAGCTGGCCGGTGGCAAGCCTGCCGCCTTTCGCATGATGGACGCGCTGCGCCTGGTCGCGATCAGCAACAACCTCGGCGATAGCAAGTCCCTCATTACCCACCCGGCTACCACCACGCATTGGCGCATCGGGGCCGCAGAACGCGCCCGCCTTGGCATCGGTGACGGCGCGCTCCGCTTGTCGGTCGGTCTGGAAGACCCGGCCGATCTGATCGAAGACCTGCTGACGGCCCTCGATGCGTGCGCACTCCGGCACGCAGCCGAGTGACCCATGTCTACAGCGCCACGACCCGCGGCGTGATGGTGCGGGTCCGGACCCACTTCCTGGCCGATCAATCGGAGGACGGGCAGTGGGTCTGGGCGTACGAGGTGCGGATCGAGAACCAGGGCACCGTTTCCGTCCAGCTGCTGCGCCGCACCTGGCGTATTACGGACGCCAATGGCCGCACCCAGCTGGTGGAAGGACCCGGCGTCATCGGCCAGCAACCGCAGCTGGAGCCGGGCCAAGCGTTTGAATACACCTCCGGCACGCCGCTCGGCACGCCGTCCGGGTTCATGACCGGCACCTACCACATGGTGGATGCCACCGGCGAAGCGTTCGACGCCGCCATCCCCAGCTTCAGCCTGGATAGTCCGGATCAGCCCGCCCAGCTGCATTAGCGCAACCCAATCACGCCCCCGTGAGCAGATGCAACCCGGGTTGGCGCTGTGCATTTCCTTCACGCCTGCCGCAACCGCGGCGCTGATGGAGAGTCACACACATGAGTTTCAAAGCTGCCTTGCTGGCCGCAGCGGCGCTGACTGGCCCAACCCTAGTCAACCTGGCCCTTACAAACCCGGCCCTCGCCCAGGCCGTCGCACCCCTGCCCGCATCACTGCCAACACCGGCCGAGAGCAGCAATACGCTGGGCCGCGCAACGCCGGACATGCGCCGGGTCTTGGTCAAGCTGCTGGCGCTTGGGGCCAAGCCGCTGGGCTCCCTATCCGTCGCGGAAACCCGGGCGGGCCCGTCGCCGGCCGATGCGGTGAAGGCGGTTTTGAAAGACCAGGGTAAAGACCCGGCCGCCCTCGCCGCTGCCAGTGGCGTGACAAAGAAAGACATGACTTATCCGGGTGCCGCCGGGCCGCAAGCCATCCGCATCTACACGCCCGCCCACACGAGCGGCGCGCTGCCGCTGATCGTTTATATCCATGGCGGCGGCTGGGTCATTGCGGACCTGGACACCTACGACAGCTCGCCAATCGCCCTGGCGCGTAAGACAGGAGCCATCGTCGCCAGTGTCGAATATCGTCACGCACCGGAAAACCGCTTCCCGGCCGCGCATGAGGATACCTTTGCCGCCTATAAATGGGCGCTCGCCAACGCCGCCAGCTTCGGCGCGGACCCGGCGCGCGTCGCGATAGCCGGCGAAAGTGTGGGCGGCAACATGGCGATCAACGTCGCGATCCGGGCGCGGGACGAGCATGTGCAGGCGCCGCGGCGCATGTTGCTGGTCTATCCCGTCGCCGGCACGGACCTCAGCACGCCCAGCTATCAGAAGAACGAGCACGCAATCCCGCTGAGCAAGCCGGCGATGGAGTGGTTCATCAAGAATACCATCCAGTCGCCTGCGGACTTGAAGGATCCGCGCCTGGATGTCATCGGGCAGGCCAACCTGAAAGGCCTACCGCCCGCCACCATCATCAATGCCGAAATCGATCCCCTGGCGTCGGACGGCGACCGGTTGGCGGCGAAGCTGAAGGCGGCCGGGGTTCAGGTCACCCACAAGCAATACCCCGGCGTGACCCACGAGTTCTTCGGTATGGACGCGGCGGTGAAGGAAGCCGCGCAGGCGCAGGACTTGGCTGCGAAGGATTTGCGCGCTGCCCTTCTAAAGTAGGCTTAACACACCGCCGGGTCCGGCCAGGCCCGGCGGCTTGCCCTCCCAGCAGCCCTACCCACATTGCGTAACGTCCAGTTCGGACGGTAACGGAGGCCGGGTCCACCTTGAACATCCTTTCGCCCATAGCCGCGCCGCAGACCTCTCAGCAGAGCGAAGGAAGGCCGACCGCTTCGGAAGCCGAGGCGGCCGTTCGCACCCTTATTCGCTGGGCAGGCGACAATCCGGATCGCGAAGGCTTACTCGACACGCCGCGCCGGGTCGCCAAATCGTATCGCGAACTATTTGCCGGCTATGAGATTGACCCGGTTGCCCTGCTGGAACGGACATTCCAGGAAGTTGACGGCTACGATGAGGTCGTGCTGCTGCGCGACATCCGGCTCGAATCCTATTGCGAACATCACATGGTACCCATCATCGGCCGCTGCCACGTCGCGTACCTGCCGCGTGACCGCGTGGTGGGTATCAGCAAGCTTGCCCGCGTGGTGGACGCCTACAGTAAGCGCCTGCAAATTCAGGAGCGGCTGACCGTGCAGATCGCCACCACGATCGACCAGGTGCTGCAGCCCCGCGGTGTCGGCGTGGTGATCGAGGCCGGGCACCAATGCATGACGACACGCGGCGTCCACAAGCCCGGCGTCAGCATGGTCACCAGCCGCCTGACAGGTGCGTTCCGCGACGACCCCAGCACCCGGCGCGAACTGATGGCCATGATCGGCCAGCGCGCGCCGGGCGGGTTTGAGACCTAAAGCCCAATCCGACCAGAGTGGCTCGGCTTGAGTTCTAGCTTTTGATGTTTGACGAGCACACCTTCCGCCCAGGCGAAGCAACCTGGTCGGGAAGTGCTTTAGTTTAAACCGCGAATGACTGCCGCCCTTCCGCCTGCCCCAACTGCGCGAAGTGAGCCAGTGGGTCGATGTGCGCAGTGGCCACATCGGCGTAATGCGACAGGTATTGGGTTGTGCTGAACGCCGCACTCGGGTCGCGGCCTTCCGTCCAGCCATTGGTTTCGTAATGCAGCAGCGGATCGACATGCGCGGCCGCCACGTCAGGGTTGTGCGACAGGTAGTACTGGGCATCGAACAGCTGCGCCTCGGCCGTTGGTGGGGGCGGGGCTGGCGCATCGACCGCAAATGCCATCCGGCCTTCGGCCCGGCCAAACAGGGCGTAGTGCATGAGCGGGTCGAGATGCGCAGCCTGCACGTCGGCATAGGCATTGAGGTACTTGGCCTCGCTGAACGCCGCACTCGGGTCCCGCCCCTCGGCCCAGCCATTGCTAACGAAATGCGTGAACGGGTCGATGCCGGCCGCCGCCACATCCGGGTTATGCGCCAGGTAGTATTGCGCATCGAACAGTTGCGCTTCCGGTGACGGGGGAAGTGGCGCGGGCGGTGACGGGGGAGGTGACGGGGGAGGTGCCGCGGCTTCTACCGCAAAGGCCTGCCGGCCCTCCGCCTGGCCGAGCTGCGCGTAATGCAGCAGCGGATCGATATGCGCCGCCTTTACGTCCGCATAGGCGTCGAGGTACTTGGCCTCGCTGAACGCCGCACTCGGGTCCCGCCCCTCGGCCCAGCCACTGCTAACGAAATGCGTGAACGGGTCGATGCCAGCCGCTGCCACATCCGGGTTATGCGCCAGGTAGTATTGCGCATCGAATAGCTGCGCTTCCGGTGACGGGGGAAGTGGCACGGGAGGTGACGGGGGAGGTGCCACGGCCTCTACCGCAAAGGCCTGCCGGCCCTCCGCCTGGCCGACCTGAATGTAATGTAGCAGCGGGTCGACATGCGCCGCCTTTACGTCCGCATAGGCGTCGAGGTACTGGGCGTCGCTGAACGCCGCGCTCGGGTCCCGTCTCTCGGCCCAGCCATTGCTTTCGAAATGAGCCAGCGGATCGACGCCTGACGCCGCCACGTCCGGGTTGTGCGCCAGGTAATAGGTGGCGTCGAACAGCGGCGTCTGCGCGAGTGGGTCCGCTACCGCATCGGACGCGGCCATGGCGCGTGACGGCGTCTGGATCGTGAGCGCAAGCGGGCTCCAGACGAGGTTGTTGTCCCCGCCATCGACCGTCACGCCGTTGAGCGCCGCCTGCAGCACCCGCGTGTCACCACCTTGCACGCTGGTACCGTAATGGCCGTTGATCTCGTTCACCGTCACCGTGTGCGTGCCACCGCCCCAGTCGCCGTGCCACGTCATGTCCGGCTGCACCGCGCCGCCGCCCACCGCTGCACCGTCGACCAGCACCGTCACCTGCGCCGGGGCATAGAGCATGGTGGTCTGGAATTGGAGCGTGAGCGTGTCCGGACCCCCGCTGCCCGGCGTGGCAGAAACGAAGGCCGGTGCCACCCAGGGTAAGTCTGCCGAAATCATCGCGGATGGGGCGACCGTGGCATTGGTGCTGACCGCACCCCGCGCCTGCTCACTCCCCGGCACGCCACCCACGAACGTATTGCCATCGACCGTCACGGCCGCCCCGTTCTCGCCGACGACGAAGTAGGTGTAAGGGTAGTCGGTGTTCTGAATATCCGACACCAGCGTATTGCCCAGAACCTGCACGTTCGTGTTGCTGTACAGCGGGCCTTCTCCGCCGGCATGCACCAGAATGCCGTTGACGGCGTTCTGCCCCTTTTCGATTACGTTGCCCTGAATGAGCGCCGTGCCGCCCAGGCCCAGGTTGATGGCAAAGCTAGCACCCGACTCCTCGGTATCAACGATCCGGTTGTTTTCGATGCGGCTAAAAAACGCGCGATCGTTCACCTCATGCGCCACCAGCCCGCCATGGACGTAGCTGTTGTCGAGCGTGAAGCTGCCCACGGCCCCGACATTGAGGTTGTGCGTCGCCTTGTCGCTATTGCCGTTGGCCGCGATCTCCGTGTCGTAAATGCCCAGCGTCGTGTCGCCATTCGCCAAGACCGAAACGTCGTTGCCGGTAAAGACCGAGTTCACGATCGTCACGTCTCCGGCCCGCACCCGCATGCCGGCGCCGTTGCCCTCATAGGAACGTGCGCCACTGAAAATTAGGTTGCGCACCGTAACGCTCGCCTGCACATCCAGCAGGCCCACATCGTTCTCGCCAATGCGGTCGGCGACGAAATGCGCCATGCCGCCCACGCCCTCGATGATCACCTGGTGCGTGGCGGTCGCGAAATCGTCGGTGTAGGTCCCGGCGTCGACCTGTACCGTGTCGCCGTCGACGCTGATGGCCAGCGCGGATTGCAGCGACGTAAAGGCTTCGCTGGCACCCACATGCAGGATGTGACCGGACGCGACCACGGCACCCGCACGCCCGTAATCGACGTATTGAGCGCCAGCCGGCACATCGACCAGCGTCACCGGAACGGCCGGGGCAGCAGCCGGGTCGGTCACCTGGGTGGTGAGGTCGAGCGCCGGGCGATCGGCCACGACCGTGTTGCTTCCGTCCACGATCCCGAACTGCTCCGCCGTCACGCCATAGAAGGTGTTGCCCGTCACCTGCGCCGGCGACCCGGCCGCGTTAACCAGTCCAGTCACCCCCACGCGGTCGTTCACGATGACATTGCCCGTCATCACAAGGCTCGACCCGGCATACGGGACACTCTCACCGCCGAAATGCACGATCGTCTGGTTTTGGGCGCTCGGCCCCTTTTCGATCACGTTGCCCGTCAGCACCGCGGTGCCGCCATTGGGCAGGTCCACGCTGTAGCTGGCGCTGCCGCTTCCGTCGATGATCCGGCTGTTGGTGATGGTCGTGCTGAGCGCGCGGCTCTTGACCTCATGCCCGATATTGGCGTCGTGGAAATAGCTGTTGTCGATCACCAGCGCCTTGACTGCACCCACATACAGATTGTGCGAGTAGCCATCGCCTGCACCATTGAAGGCGAACTCCGAGTCCTTGATCGTGATGGTCGCGTTGGGGTCGGCATTAACGAGGATGCCATCCTGGTTGTTGCTGAACACGCAGTTTTCAACCGTAAGGTCGCCCGCATTGCTGCGGATGCCTGCGCCGTTATTGTCCTGGACGACGGCGCCACTGAATGTAAAGCCATTCACGACCGTGCTGGCATAAGTATCAAGGATACCCTTTCCGTTCGGCGGCTGCTCGGTCGCGACCAGGTTGACCGGGCCACCCACCGCGGTCAGCGTGATCTGCGATGTCACGCGGGCGAAATCGTTCGTGTAGGTTCCGGCCTGCACCTCGACCGTGTCCCCATCCTGGGCCGCCTGCACGGCGGCGGCGATGGTCGAATATTGCTGGTCGGAGCCGACCGAAAGTATTGTCATTGTGTAATCCTCTGCCCACGCAGTCGTTGAAATTCCTGTGCGCGCCGCGCGCTACGCGACAAGTCCAGAAATACGCGAGAGAGGTTAATGGAAGATTGTTGCAACCAGGGGCGGCGTTGCCGCGTAAGCTTTGCATGCGTCACGTTTTGGTTGGGGCCCTCGGTGCCCTGCTGTCCGCCTGCTCGCCCGCCGCGCTGCTCAACGCCACCATACCAAACCAGGCGGTCGTCGAACGCGACATCGCCTACGCGCCCGGGCCGCGCCGCACGCTGGACGTCTATCGGCCGGCCGGTCCGGTCCAAGACGCACCGGTCGTCGTGTTCCTCTATGGCGGTAGCTGGACCGGCGGCAGCAAATCGATTTACCCGTTTGTCGCTCAAACGCTCGCGGGGCGGGGTGCCATCGTCATCGTGCCGGACTACCGGCTGTATCCCGAGGTGACGTATCCGGCGTTCCTGCAGGACAACGCCGCTGCGGTGGCGTGGGCGGTGCGGTACACCCGCACGGCGGGGGCGGGCGGGGGCATCTTCGTCATGGGGCACTCCGCGGGTGCCTATAATGCCGCCATGCTGGCGCTGGACCCCGCGTTGCTTCGGGACGCCGGGGTAGATCGGCGTGAGCTGGCGGGCGTGATCGGCCTGGCGACCCCCGCCGACTTCCTACCGTCGCGCGATCCGGACGTGATTCCCGTTTTTGGCCCGGCTAACACACCAGCGAGCCAGCCGCTCGCGTTTGCCGACGGTACCAACCCGCCGCTGCTGCTGCTGCATGGCGATGCGGATACGACCGTCATGCCGCGTAACACGGTCACGCTTGCCAGCGCCATCACGCGCCGGGGCGGGCCGGTCGAGACACGGTTCTACCCCGATACCGGCCATATTGGGCTCATTCTCGACGTCGCACCCGTCTTTCAGGGCCGGGCACCTGTGCTGGACGATATCTGGCGCTTCGTACAAGCGCACCGGCCGGGTCAGGCGGCGGCGAACAGCCCCACGACGCAAGCGACAGCGCCGAACCAAAGTGCCGAGCGCAGTGTGGGCCGGTCTGCGATGTAAGCACCAGTGTAGCCCACACGGAACAGCACATAGGCACCCGCCAGCCAGTCGATCCGGGCCGGTGCTGCCCCGGCAATCGTCGCGATCAGCACTGCAGCGGCAAACAGCGGAAACGCCTCGAAATGGTTGCGATGCGCCCAATCGGCCCGGCGCCGCCAGCCTGACAGACTGTTGACCCAGTCGCGGGGGGCGCGATTGTCGAACCCGCCGGACTTGGCCAGTCCCGTCGTGACATACGGCAGCACCCCCGCCACCAGCACCATCCAGAACGCAAACCGCATCACTGCCCCTTGAAGACCACGGGTCGCCGCGCCAGAAAAGCGGCCACGCCATCCCGGTAATCATCGCTCGTTAGCACACGCGCCCGTGCGGCATCGATAGCGTCCTGCACCGCGGGCGCCAGCGGGATCGCGGCGGCCAGGGCGCGCAGCTGTTGCTTTGCGACCTGTACCGACAGCGGGGCCATGGCGGCGATCTTTTGCGCCAGCGCGGCCGTGACGGCCACCAGTGCCTCCGGCTCGACCAGATGGTTGATCAGCCCATGCTGCGCGGCGCGGGCGGCGGACACCGGCTCACCCGTCACGAACATTTCCATCGCCAGCGCCAGGCCGGCGCGATGCAGCACATGATGCAAGCCGTCCGTGTCGTAAGCGAGGCCGATGCGGGCCGGGGTGAAGGCCAGCGTGCAGGTCGGGTCCGCCACCAGCAGGTCGCAGCGCAGCGCCAAATCCGTGCCGCCACCCCAACAACTGCCGTGGATGCTGGCGATGACCGGCACCCGGCAGTCCCGCACCGCATGAAATAGCGCCATCAACGGTGAGGCTGGAGCGAGGGGATCAATCCCGGGGCCGAGCGATCCGATATCGAAACCAGCACTCCAAACCGTACAGGCGGGCGCAGCACGGAGAACGACGGCCCGTGTGTCGATGGGCAGATCACGCAACGCGCCACGTAGGGCGGCGATCAACGGACCCGTGAGTGTATTACGCTTCGCTACATCCTGCATTTCCAGGACAGTAACGTTGTTGCTTTGCGAAACGTATAGCATGGATGGGCATAACACCCGCCCCGCCGGCACGCCACCCGGGGCTACCCGGGTGGCGTCAGGCTTACTTGACGGGCTGCGGAACCGTACGGTTCATCGCGTCCGACGGACTGCCGGTCGGACCGGTCGAACCCGACGGCAGACCCGGGGTCTGCAGGCCAGGCGTCGGCGTACCCAGAACCTGCCCCGTCGTGGTGGATCTGGTCGTGCCCT
>JANONC010000107.1:0-7577 GCA_031420655.1 Rhodospirillales bacterium
CCAGTGCCACGAGGTCCATGGGCCGTTTTTGCGCCGATAAGCGGCCGATCATGCCAAAAGTGGGGAGCGCCGGGTCCAGGCCGAAGCCGCGGCGTATTTCCGCCACATGGCCCGGGCCAACCGGGCGCGGGGTGGCGCGGGCCATCTCCGCCCCGTGGTAGATAAGATCGATGCGGTCCGCCGCGATACCGAACCGCTCCCGCATGGCGTGCGCTATCTTATTATTGATGGCAATGAATCGCTCGGCATCGCGCACACCCGGGTCACCGAAGCGGTTGATCCAGCCCGCTTCGTGGTCATAGGCCTGGTTGTCGGCCACCGGCACGCCACGGAACACGTCGCGGATTTGTGCGGCATGCTCCACCTGCCACGGCGCGCCGTTCATGATCCATAGCAACGCCGGATTGTACCAGTCGCGCAGGATGGCAAGGGCGGCCAGCCGGTCGCTGGCGATTTCGGCCAGGTCGTATATCTCGGCCACGCCGGCCGCGTCGTCATGCGTGCTGCCCTGTTCGGGGCGAAGTGGCTCGGTATTGACCACCACGAAGCGCCAGCGGTCCTGTAGCGCGCGCATGATGGAGATCGTTAGCCGCTCGGCTCCGCCCATGGCCAGGAAGGCCGGCAGCACGAACACCACCGGGCGCGGGTCGTCCCATGCCGGAGCCGGCATGGGCACCGGCATCGGTGCACCAGCACCAGGCGCCGCATCCGCCAATCGGATGGGCGAGCCCCCGGCGAATGGTGCCATGGGGTAGAGCGCGATGGTCCGGACCGCGCCCGTCCGCCAGTTGCCCACCGCCGCCCGGCGCACCACTAGCGCGTCGGCCAGTCCCGGCTCCGTCACCGGCCCGGCCGTGCGGTTGAGCAGCAGCGCGTCATACTGGGCTGTCGCAACCGCCAGCAGAATGGTCCGGAGGTCCTGCAGGCGCAGGGCGGCCGCACCGGCTGGGCCGGGGGCGTACAAATATGGCTCGTGCGTAAGGGCGCCCTCGTGCGCCACGACCGTCACTGGCAACCGAGCCGCCTGGCGCGCCAAAATGGCCGCGGCGATCGGGTCCGGCAACACAACGCCCAGCACCGGGCCGCCCGGTGGTTGCATGTAGTGGTTCGCGCGTACGATCGTGGCGAGCCACGGCTCAGGCGTCGGATCATTGCCACCCAGGCGTGCAGATATGAGGCGTTCGGACATGAGGCGGGCGAACATGCGGCGCACCTCGTGCCGGACGCGGTCGCCCGACTCTTTGATCGTGTTGGCGCCGTGCAACCGGTATTGCGCCATCATGGCGGGCACATAGCGCACGCGGGCAGCCAACGCCGCGCGCAGAGCGAAATCCCAGTCGTGACAATAGCGGTAGTCGCGAAAGCCGCCGAGATCCTGATGCATGCTGCGCGTAAAAACCATGTTGGTCGTCGTCGCCACGATGTTCTGCAACGCCAGCATTGGCGCCCAGGCCTGGTCCCGCGCCATCTGGTTCAGATCCCAGCGGGGCGGCCAGGGCACCTCGTTGTGCCGGATGGCGTGGCGCAGACCCAGCCGCTCACCTTGGCCGCCGATCAGCACGAGGTCGCCGAAGATAAGCTCCGCTTGCCCCTGCCGGGCCACACGCTCGATCGCTTCGAAGCGGCCCGGCACCAGCGTATCGTCGCTATTGAGCACTGCGACCCACTCGGTCCGCGCTGCCAGCACAAGTTCGTTGAGCCGGGCATGGGCACCACGGTTGTCGCCGCCGGGCAGCACGCGCAAGCGGGGGCCCAACCGAGTCAACCAGCCGAGCAACGCGACCGACCCGTCGGTCGATCCGTCATCGACGACGAGCACCTCGGTCACCAGAGGCGAGCGCAGCGCCGACACGATGGCGCTGGTCAGGTATTGGGCGTGATTGTAACTTGGGATGCAGACAGTAAACACGCGTCAGACGAGCCCGAAGCCCGGCAACTGCCCGAGTACTTCCGTGGCGATGGCGCGGTTCATGGTCGACCGCACGTCCTCCAGAATGTAGCGGCACGCCGATGCGATGTTCACCTGTGCGCCAGCCTGAACGCGGATGAAGCCCTCCATGAAGGCCAGGCGGAACACGGTCTTGAGCAAGTCCGCATGCCAGTTTTGCTGGCCGAGCCCATAGTGGTTCTCGATGACCAGCGCCCAGGATTTCAGGCCTTCGAAGATTGCAAAGTAATGCTCGACCGGGAAGTCGTCGCCGTTGCCAGGATCGGCCAGCCGCTTCTGCACCGCGCCCAGCCCCAAATCGTCCGCCCGGCCCGGATGGAGTTCGAGGAAGCGCTGAGCCATCATGCCGACCGAGACCTGGCGCGCCAAGAACCCGGCGACCGTGTACGGGTGATGATGCACCAGATGAGCGGCCGGGGCGTAGAACAGCCGGAATTCCTCACCCATCTCCTTCAGTTGTAAGCTCGTGCGTAACGCGAACTCGGGATCTTCGAAGGCGGCGAGGGTGAAGCTGCTGTCGTAGCCGTGGGTCTGCCAGTCCGGCACCAGGGCGCGCTTGACGCTGACGTTGGACGAATAGAACAGCCGCCAGTCATACCAGCTGTAGGGGACCATGTGGTGGTAGCCGAATTGCTGCTCCCCGGCGCCCTGGATATGCGCCATGACGGCGTTGACCGGCAGTTCGGCCCGGTCGGGCCAGGCGATGCGGCCCAGCACGGCGGTGCCGCGCTCCGGAAATCGCTGGTGGGCGGCGGCGTGGATCGAAAGGAAGTCGTCGCTGGGCGGGGTGACGTCGTCACCTACGAACATCAGCAGGCGGCCACGGGCGAGCGTTGCGGCAAGGTTGCGCGCCTGCGCCGGGCCACCATTGGCAACGCGGCGTGTCGTGAGGTTGGGATGCGCCGCCGCCAGCCGCGCCAGCCGGTCCGGCGTGTCATCGCGTGAGCCGTCGTCGACGACGATGATCTCGGATGGCACGTGCTTGGCGCATTGCAGGTAGCGCAACACGCTGGCCTCCATGACCGTACCCCGACCATAGGTGGGCATGATGACCGAGAGCTCGACCGTTTGGGCCAAGGCGGGTGCGGCTAAGGCGGGTGCGGCCAAGGTGGGTGAGGCCAGTGGCGCACGAGCCACTGGGCGCGGCGGCTGCGGTTGGGCGGGGGGCGGCAGGTCGGCCGAGGCAAGAGGGGCGGCGGCCGGGGTCCCCAGCACGGTGATGGGCGGGTCTGGCCGCAACTCGCCCCCGCCCGCGACGCGAACGGCGACCGTGTGCGGCTGGCCGTCGAAGAAGAAGGTGGGGATGGGCAACGAAAAGCCGTGGTGGCCAGACCCGATTCCCAGCTGCGCCAGATCGTCCCGGAAGCGTGCGGCTAGCGCTTTGGTGTAAGGTAGTCCGTCGATGACCAGTTCGACCTCGACAGGGCCGTCCGGAGGTATGCCCGACGCCCATCCCGCTACTATTCCGCCGCTGGTGCTGTCGACAAAGCCCTGTACTACGTCCGCCGTCACACCACGCCCCTCGACAATTAACTCCGGGCCTATACCGGCACTCGCAACCCTGCCAGGAAAAATTTGCGCCTGGATCGTTAAGCCTTACACACCGGCCACTTGGGGCGCCGCAGCCTCAAGCGCTTCTTCGGCGGCAAGCCAAGCCGCTTCGGCGTCGTCGAGCGCGTGACCGATAGCACCTAACCGCTGCTGTAGCTGCGTGACTTCTGCCCCAGAGGCGTAGAGCGCCGGGTCCGCCATGCGTAGTTGAATGCCGTCCCGCTCGGCCTCCAGCCGCGTGATCGCGGTCAGGGCCTGCTGCACGGCCCGGCGCAGGGGTGCCAGTTGCGTCCGCGCCTCCGCCCGGTCGCGCCGGTCGTCCCGCCGTGTGGCCGGCGGCTCGGCCCCAATGGTGGCTTGGGCCGGGCGGGCGCGTTCGGCCAGCAGCGCCCGGTAGTCGTCCATGTCGCCGTCATACGGGCGCACGGTGCCGTCCCCCACCAGCCAAAGCCGGTCCGCTACCAATTCCACCAGATGCGGGTCATGGGTAATCAGCAGCACCGCACCCGCGTAATCCGCCAGCGCTCGCACCAAGGCGTCGCGCGCGTCCATGTCGAGGTGGTTGGTGGGCTCGTCCAAAATCAGCAACCCCGGCGCGTCACGGGTGGCGAGGGCCAGCAGCAGCCGCGCCTTCTCGCCACCCGACAGGTGCCCAGCCGGCGTGTCGGCGCGGTCGGCGTCCAGGCCAAAGCGCGCGAGTTGCGCCCGCACCTGCGGCGGAGTCGCATGCGGCAGGGCGCGGGCCATGTGGCCGACCGGCGTGTCCGTCAGCACAAGCTCGTCCGTTTGATGCTGCGCAAAATAGCCCACACGCAGCTTCGGATGGCGGCGCACGGTGCCGCCGGTGGGATCGAGCCGGCCGGCCAGCAACTTGGCCAGCGTACTCTTGCCGTTACCGTTGGCGCCCAGCAGCGCGATACGGTCCTGCATGTCGACAGTGAGCGACAGGTGGGACAGCACGGGCGGCCCGCCATAGCCGGCGCTGACGCGGTCCAGCACCAGCACGGGTGGTGCCAGCCCGGCCGGTTCGGGAAATGCGAAGCGGGTGGGCGCGGCCTCGATCACCGCATCCATCACCGGCAGCTTCTCGAGCGCCTTGATCCGCGCCTGCGCCTGCCGGGCCTTGGTCGCCTGAGCGCGAAACCGGTCGACGAAGGCTTGCATATGCGCGCGCTGGGCGGCGATGCGCTGGGCAGCGCGGCCCTGCTGCATCGCATGCTCCGTCCGGATACGCACGAACTCGTCATAGCCGCCAGGTGTCAGGCTGAGCTTCTGCTGATCCAGATGCGCAATGGCCCCCACGCTGCGATCGAGCAGGCCGCGGTCGTGGCTGACCAGCAAGCACGCCCCCGGAAACCGCGCGAGCCAGGTCTCGAGCCACAGCGTCGCTTCGAGATCGAGATGGTTGGTCGGCTCATCCAGTAGCAGCAGGTCCGGCGCAGCGAACAGGGCGGCGGCCAGGGCGACCCGCATGCGCCAGCCGCCGGAGAAGCTATCGACGGGGCGGGCCTGCTTGTCTGCATCAAAGCCGAGGCCGGCCAGGATGGTGGCGGCGCGGGCCGGGGCAGCGCCGGCGCCGATGGTGCGCAACCGGTCATGTACCTCGGCCAGGCGGCCTGGGTCGGGCACGGTTTCGGCCTCGGCCAGCAGCGCCAGGCGCTCCGTATCGGCGGCCAGCACTGTGTCCAGCAGGCTGGCCGGCCCGGATGGCGCGTCTTGCTTCACCTGCGCCAGCCGGGCGCGGGCACTGAGCTGGATCGTGCCGCCATCGATCGTAAGCTCGCCCGCAATCGCTTTCAGCAGCGTGCTCTTGCCCGCGCCATTGCGGCCCACCAGCCCCACACGCGCGCCGGCGTCGATGCGCAGGCTGGCACCGTCCAGCAGCGTGCGTCCGGCCATGCGTAGTGTGACGGCGTCGAGGGTCAGCAGGCTCATACGCCCCATGTAAGCGGCACCGGCGTAGGGCGGTAGTGTTGCCGTTTTCAGGCGCTTGCCCTAAACGCCCGGCCCATCAAGCAGGAGCGTCGCCATGGCCATCGAACATACCCTCAGCATCCTCAAGCCCGACGCGACGCGCCGGAACCTGACCGGCAAGATCAATGCCGTGTTCGAGGAGGCGGGCTTGCGGATCGTCGCGCAGAAGCGCGTGCAGCTGAGCCAGGCGCAGGCGGAAGCGTTCTATGCCGAGCATAAGGAGCGTGGGTTCTTCGGTGGCATGATCGCGACCATGATCGGCGGCCCGGTCGTGTTGCAGGTGTTGGCCGGTGACGACGCGATCGCGCACCATCGCAAGGTGATGGGCGCCACCAACCCGGCCAATGCCGAGCCCGGCACGATCCGCAAGCTATTTGCCGAAAACATCGAAGCCAACTCCGTCCATGGCAGCGACAGCCCGGCGTCGGCCGCGCGTGAGATCGCGTTCTTTTTTGCCGGCACGGAGATTGTCGGCTGATCCGGCCGGCCATTCGGGCTGCTCTCGCAGCCGCGTGCTGCGCCGTGCTGGCCGGGTGCGCGCCAGAGCGGATCACGCTGGCGCCGCAGGCCAGTCCACCCGATGGCACGGATGGCCGCTATCGCGGGACCGTCCGGCTGGTGCGCGCGGCCGATCGGTCATGCCCGCGCAGTGGGCCCCGTGTGCTGCAAATCGTGGGCGGGCGCATCGCCATGTCCTACAATGCCGGCCCCCGGCAACGGGTGGAGCTCGCGACGACCGTGCAAGGCGATGGCAAGATCAGCACCAGCGACGGCGTGGGCACGATGGAGGGGCAGTTGGGCGGCGGCCGGATGGACCTCACAATTGCCAGTGCGCTGTGTGAGCACCGCTGGTCGATGACACGCGTCCCCTAACTGTTCCAAAGGAGCTTTGCCATGCTGTCCCGCCGCACACTGACCGCCGCTGCGCTGGCTGTGCCGTTCGCCGCGCGTGCGCGGGTGGCCGCACCGTACACCGTGGGTGCCCTGTCGGTGCTGCCTGTGCTGGACGGGGTGTTTCCCCTGACGCTGGACCTCATTCCGGGTGCCAACAATCCGGAGGGCGAGGCGCTGCTGGCCGCGGCCGGGCGTCCGGCGACAGGGCCCGATCCGCTGCCGGTCAATGGCTTCGTGGTGCTGCGCGGGTCGCAAGTCACGCTTGTCGACGCCGGTGGCGGTACGCTGTTGGGTGCAGGCTTGGGCGCCCTTCCGCGTGAGCTGGAGGAAGCCGGGGTACTTCCCGGTGTCGTCACCACCATCGTCGCCACGCACCTGCATGCCGATCACGTGGGCGGGCTGATGACGCCGGGCGGTGCCGCGCGCTTCCCGAATGCCGAGCTTGTGGTGCAGGAAGCCGAGGCCGCGTTCTGGTCCGACGATGGCGCCATGAGCCGGGCGGGTGCCGGTGCGGCGGATTTCTTCAAGGCCGCGCGGGCGACCCTGGCTGCCTACAAAGGCCGGACCCGGCTGGTGAATGGTGCTGCCGAACTCGTGCCCGGCCTAACCGCCATGCCGCTGGCCGGTCACACGCCGGGCCATATGGGCGTGCTGGTGACGGATGGGCCGGATCGGCTGCTGATCTGGGGTGACATCATCCACTCCACGGCTTTGCAGCTGCCGCACCCGGCCTGGACCGTCGTGTTCGACGTCGACCCAGCCGCGGCGGCCGCCACCCGGGCGCGGGTCTTGGATGTCGTGGCAGCCGAAAAGCTGCGTGTGGCTGGCGCGCACATGGCCAGCGCCGGACAGATCGAGAAGCGGGCCGAGGGCTACGCGCTGGTGAGCTAAAGCACTTCCGCCCAGGCTGCTTCGCCTGGGCGGAAGTAGTGCTCGCCAAACCTCAAAGGCTAGAGTTTAAGCGGGCTCACTTTGGTCGGGTTGGACTCTGGCCCGGCATGCTCCGTGCAGTCCTACCGCAAAAAGATCAGCATCCCGATCAGCAGCAACACGATCGCCACCACCGCGAACGTCGTGGCCCCGGTGAAGCTCGACCAGAACTGCTGCCGCTCGGCCATGAACCCTGCGTCGATCTCGACGGCGGGGGGCGTTGTGTCTGTCGGAGCGTGCGGGTCGGCCATGATCAATCCCAAAAGCGGCGTTCCGACTT
>JANONC010000108.1:0-2666 GCA_031420655.1 Rhodospirillales bacterium
TTCGCGCAGTGAGTGCTGGGCCTGCGCCACTGCCATACCGTAGCCGGGGACGATGATGATCTTGCTCGCGTTCTTCATAATGAACGCCGCGTCCTCCGCATTGCCGGCGCGGACCGAACGGTCACCGGCCGGGCTAGCCACCGCGGCCGCACCACCCGCATCCGTACCCCAGCCGCCCAGCAGCACGTTCCAGATGCTTCGGTTCATGCCCTTACACATGATGTAGGACAGGATTGCACCCGAAGCGCCGACCAGCGCACCCGTGATGATAAGGGCGAGGTTTTGGATGGTGAACCCGATGCCGCACGCCGCCCAGCCAGAGTAGCTGTTCAACATGGACACCACGACCGGCATGTCCGCCCCGCCGATCGGGATAATGATCAGAAAACCGAGCGCCAGCGCCAGCAGCGCGATAAGCCAGAACACTGCCTGCGATCCGGTCGTGACAAACACCACCACCAACACGACCAACAGAACCCCAAGCGCCGCATTCAGTTGGTGCTGGCGCGCAAACTGGATCGGCGCGCCCCTCATCGTGCCCTGTAGCTTGGCGAACGCGATCAACGAGCCAGAGAAGGTAACCGCACCGATCGCGAGGCCCAATGACATCTCGACCAGGGACTGCGCATGCAAATGACCCGGCGTGCCGATGCCGAACGCCTCTGGCGCATTCAATGCAGCGGCGGCCACGAATACGGCGGCAAGACCCACCAGCGAGTGGAACGCCGCGACCAGTTGCGGCAGCGCCGTCATCTGAATGCGCCGGGCTACGACCACGCCCACGGTGCCGCCAATGGCGATGGCGATCGCGATCAGCAGAAAGCCGGTGCCGGACATGCCGCGCTGCGCCAGCGTCGCCAGCACGGCGATACCCATGCCGATCATGCCGAACTGGTTGCCCTGGCGCGACGTGGTCGGGTTGCTCAGCCCCCGCAAGGCCAGGATGAACAGAACAGCGGAGACGAGATAGGCGAGAGAGGTGAGGGAAGCGCTCATATCAGTTCTTCGCCTTCGCCGGACGCTTATTGGTCTGGAACATCGCCAGCATGCGTTGCGTGACGGTAAAGCCGCCAAAAATATTCACGCTGGCCAGTAGCACGGCCAGGAAGCCAAACGCCCGCGCCCAGAACCCATCCGACAGCCCCACGGCCAGCATGGCGCCTACGACGATGACGGAACTGATCGCGTTCGTCACGCCCATCAACGGGGAGTGCAGCGCGGGGGTCACGTTCCACACCACGTAGTAGCCGACGAAACAGGCCATGAGGAAAATAGCCAGCAGGAACACGAACGGTTGCACTGCGGTGGCCGCTGGCTCCAGCGCCGCGCCGGCCATGACGCTTGCGGCACGCAACTGGTCGGCGAGGGCGGCGGCGCGTTCGGCAATGCGCACGGCCTCATCGGCATAGACGTTGGGATTCATACGGAGGCTCCGGTCTTATGCCGCTGCGATCGCAGGGGCAGCGGGCTGGAAATTGGCGTGAACGACGTGACCGCCGCGGGTCAGCATGACGCCCTTGACGATGTCGTCGCCCTCGGGAAAGTTCGGGCGCTTGCTCTCTTTGTCCCAAAACGCGTTCAGGAACGTCAGCAGGTTGCGGGCATAGAGCTGGCTGGCGGCGACCGGGATGCGCGCGGGCCAATTGGTCCAGCCCAGTACTTTTACGCCATTGGCCGTTATTGCTTCCCGATCCGGCTGCGTGGCGGCGCAGTTACCGCCGTTCTCGGCGGCCAAGTCCACGATCACGCTGCCGGGCTTCATGGCGTCGACCATGGCCTGGCTGACGATCACGGGCGCCTTTCGCCCCTGCACGAGGGCGGTGCAGATCACGAGGTCGTTCTTGGCGACGGTGGTGGCCATCAGCTCGGCCTGTTTTTGCCGGAACGCGTCGCTCATTTCCTTGGCGTACGCACCCGTTTGCCCGGCCGTCTCCGCATCTTCAACACCCACATAGGCGGCGCCCAGCGACTTGATTTCTTCCTTGGCCGCCGGGCGCACGTCGGTGGCCGACACGATCGCACCAAGCCGCCGGGCGGTCGCGATGGCCTGCAACCCGGCCACGCCGGCGCCGATCACGAATACCCGGGCGGGCGGCACGGTGCCGGCAGCGGTCATCATCATCGGGAAGCCACGGTCGAACGCGGCCGCACCCTCGATCACGGCGCGATAGCCGGCAAGGTTGGCCTGGCTACTCAAAATATCCATGCCCTGGGCACGGGTGATGCGCGGTAGCAGCTCCATGGCGGCCACGTCGATGCCTGCCTCGGCCAGGCCAGCGACCGTCGCCGCATCACCGCTCGTGCCGCTTGTGCAGGCTAGCAGCGCGCCGCGTGGAATGTGGCTGCGGATATCGGCCGGCGGCAGGCCCACGGCGAAGACAATGTCCGCCCCCGCCAGCGCCGCTCCGGCGTCGGCCACGATCTGCGCGCCCGCGGCCGTATAATCCTCGTCCCGGATTGCGCTCGATGCACCGGCCCCGCTCTCGATTGCGACATCAAGCCCCATCGAAACCAGCTTCTTCACTGTATCCGGCGTTGCGGCGACCCGTGTTTCGGCGGGTGCGCGTTCCTTCAGCACCGCAAGGCGCATGCGTCGTTCCTCATTCAAAGTACCGCAAGATGCGCTGCCCTGGCCGGGCTGCGCAAGGGGCTGGCGGAGGACGATA
>JANONC010000109.1:0-11702 GCA_031420655.1 Rhodospirillales bacterium
GCCCTGGTCAGACGACGCCCGCACCCTGGGTCAATGTGATCGCCAACCCCAGCTTTGGCTTCCTGGTCGCGGCAGAAGGCGGCGGCTTCACTTGGGCGGGCAACAGCCGGGAGAACCAGCTGACGCCATGGTCAAACGACCCGGTTACCAACCGCGCGGGTGAAGCGTTCTATCTGCGCGATACTGGAACCGGCGACGTCTGGTGCCCCACTGCGTCGCCGCGCCGTGACCCGGCGTCGACCTATGTGGCCCGCCACGGCTGGGGCGTGTCCTCGTTCGATCGCATCGCCTACGGCATCGCCAGCACTCTCATGCAGTTTGTGCCGGACAGTGACCCGGTGAAGCTGTCGCGCCTGCAATTGCACAACCAGTCCGGGCGCGCCCGGTCCATCACTATCACCACCTATGCGGAGTGGGTTCTGGGTGCATCGCGCAGCGCCACGGCGGCGTTCATCATCACGGAACTGGACGGTGCCACGGGTGCGATGCTGGCACGTAATCCGTGGGCCGCCAGCACCGGGACCCGCGTCGCTTTCGCCGACATGCGTGGTGCCCAGACCAGCTGGACCGGTGACCGGCGGGAGTTCATCGGCCGCCACGGCTCGCTCGCCAACCCGGTGGCCGTCGTCGGCTCTGCGCCACTCTCCGGCCAGACCGGCGCGGCGCTGGACCCGTGCAGCGCGATGCAGACCACGGTGCACTTAGCACCCGGCGCGCGTGCGGAGATTGTCTTCGTCCTGGGCGAAGCGGCAGATGTGGAAACGGCGCGCGCCCTTATCGCGAAATACCGGACTGCGGACCTCGATGCCGTGTTGGCGAGCGTCCACCAGCAGTGGGAGAGCGTGCTGGGTGCCGTGCAGGTGCGTACGCCCGACCGCGGCATGGACGTTATGCTCAACGGTTGGCTGCTGTACCAAACCCTGGCCTGCCGGGTATGGGCGCGCGCCGGATTTTACCAAGCCAGCGGCGCGTACGGTTTCCGTGACCAGCTGCAGGATGGCATGGCCCTGGCGGCCTCCCGCCCGGATTTGGTGCGGGAGCATCTACTGCGGGCGGCCAGCCGTCAGTTTATCGAGGGCGACGTTCAGCATTGGTGGCTGCCCGCGACGGGCACGGGCGTACGAACCCGCATTTCCGACGACTGCACATGGCTCGCCTACACAGCCGCACACTATGCCGCCGCCACGGGTGACCTGGCCGTGCTGGACGAGCCCGTGAGCTTTCTCGCTGCGCCCGTGCTGGCGCCGGCTGAGCATGACCGGTTTTTCACCCCCGCCCTAGCAGGAGTGAGCGGGACGCTGTTTGAGCATTGCGCCCTCGCGTTGGAGCACAGCCTTGCAACCGGTGCCCATGGCCTGCCGCTGATGGGCACGGGCGATTGGAACGACGGTATGAGCCGCGTAGGAGAGGCCGGACGCGGCGAGAGTGTGTGGCTCGGCTGGTTCCTGTACACGACCCTCTTGGTTTGGGCGCCGCTGGCCGAGGCGCGGGGTGACGCCCGTGCGGCGGGATGGCGCGTGCATGCCGCGGCGCTACGGGTAGCCCTGGACGCGGCATGGGACGGCGAGTGGTACCTGCGTGCCTATTACGATGACGGCACCCCGCTCGGTTCACACGCAGACTTGGAATGCAGGATCGACGCCATCGCCCAGTCCTGGGCCGTCCTATCCGGTGCCGCACCGCCGGAGCGCGCCGCACAGGCGATGGAGGCGGTGGCGCGCGAGCTGCTGCGGCCGACGGACGGGCTGGCCTTGGTGCTGACGCCACCGTTTGACCAGACAGAGCATGACCCTGGTTACATCAAGGGCTACCCGCCGGGCCTGCGGGAAAATGGTGGCCAGTACACCCATGCCGCGACTTGGTCGGTATTGGCCTATGCAGCACTAGGCGACGGAGACCGGGCGGGGGCGATGTGGCGCTTGCTCAACCCTGTACGGCGGGCGCTGACCCAAGCGGATGCAGACCGCTCCAAGGTGGAGCCCTATGTCGTTGTGGCCGACGTCTATTCGTCCGCGCCCCATGTCGGGCGTGGAGGGTGGTCCTGGTACACCGGGTCTGCCGGGTGTATGCAACGGGCGGGGGTGGAGGGTGTTCTGGGCCTGCGCATCCTGGCCGGATGGTTGCACATTGCGCCCTGCATCCCCCGCGACTGGCCCGGTTTTGAGGCAACTTTGTGCTGGCGCACCGCCCGCTACCGCGTGGTGGTCACCAACCCCGGGCAAGTCAATTCCGGCGTGGCTGCGCTGCGGGTGGACGGTATTGCATTACCGGCCGGGCCGGTCGCGCTTGTGGACGACGGCCGGGCGCACCTGGTCGAGGTCACACTCAGCACGCACGAGATGTGAGCGCCCGAGACCCAACAGGGTGAGGTCAGATGTGTTTGTCGAGCAGATGATGCCCAAAGCGCGCGAGCGCCTCGCCACGATCGACGCCGCTGCGCAGGTGACGGAGGCAGCCGGGCTGATGGCGAGGCCGCACATCGACCTACTCGTCGTGTGTGGCAGCGACGGGGCTATGGTGGGCGTTGTCACCAAGACGGATATCGTTGGCCAAATCGGACGACTGATCGAAGTTGGCTGTGCGGTGAGGGTTGACGCGATCATGACGTCCGCAGTCGCTTCTTGTCAGCCTGGGGAAAGGCTGGAAGACATTTGGGCCACGATGAAACGCCGGGGCCTCCAACGCATACCGGTGCTTGACGAACGGCGGCGGCCGGTCGGCATCATCTATGCCCGGGACGCCCTTCAAAGCATGCTGGGCGGCGTCGAGAGTGACGAGGCATTGCTGCGCGATTACGTCATGAACGTCGGCTACCGGTAACCCGGGCTTCCCAGCCGTTCCAACGCCGTCCCCCTCCGCGTGCGTAGTTTCCGACCCTGCGCCCGGTCCCCTGCCCGGCCCACAATCCTTTTGGAGCAAATATAACCATCGGCTGGACCGCTTTACCGAGGACGCCGGATCCCGGTCGCCCGGGTGGGGCACTTGGCTTCGTGGATCGCAGTCAGCCGGGAGTACGGGCATGAACTACACAACGATCTTGGTGAACCTCGAGGCCGGGCGCTCCAACACGCACTTGCTCGGCGTTGCCAAGCAGGTGGCGGAGCGTTTCAACGCTGTCGTGATTGGCAGCACCGCTTGCTCTCCGATGCAGATGATTTATGGCGACGGGTACTCCTATGGCGACATCCTGGAGCAGGACAACAAAGAAATCGGGCGCGAGATCGCGAGTGCCGAGGCTGAGTTCCATGCGGCATTCGGCAACACACCTCATTACCTGGACTGGCGGACTGCGATCATCTCGACATCGCTAGCCAGCCACTTGGCGCAGGAGGCGAGCCGCGCGGACCTCATCCTCACGCACGCCGCGACCGACGAGCCGTTCAACGGTTACCGACAGATCAGCACCGGCGACCTCATCATGCAAGCCGGGCGACCGGTGCTGCTGGTAGTGCCCGAAACCGTGCCGTTCCGGATGGAGCGGTTCATCATCGGTTGGAAGAATACGCGTGAGGCCCGGCGGGCGGTCCACGATGCCCTGCCACTGCTGATGAAGGCCGCGCAGGTCGATGCGGTGGAGATTGCGCCAGAGGACGATCTCGACAACGCGCAACGCCGGCTGGACGACTTAACGGGCTGGCTCGGCCGGCACGGCGTGACTGCGCGCGGGCACGCCACCGTGGCGGGCGTGAACGACGCCGATGCGTTCGACGCTATCGTGGCGGATCGGGATGCGGACATTGTCGTGGCGGGTGCCTACGGCCACAGCCGCGCGCGGGAATGGGCGCTGGGTGGCGTTACCCGCACATTGCTGCGGCACCCGATCCGGTCGTCCTTCGTCTCTCACTAGGCGGCTACACCTACGTTCTACTCTGTAAAGGAAAAACTTACTTTGAAAGAAGCGAACGTGACAGCAACCTTTGGCCCTGCCCCTGGCGATTGGAATACCCTGAGTAAATCAAACCGCGCCACGCTCGCCGCGGTCTACCAGCATCCGCTATCGCACAACCTCGAGTGGTCCGACATGGTCGCACTATTCGAAAAGCTGGGTACGGTCGAGCAGAAGGCGCACAACGAACTGGTATTCGCGCTCGGCACCGAGCACCACCGGATACACAAACCGCACGGCAAAGACTTGACGGCTGCGGAGGTGATGGCATTCCGGCACATGCTGTCGCGGGCCGGATGGATGCCTGAGGCCAAGCCGGATCGCAGCGGTCCGGTTGGCGATTCGGTGTCCGGAGACGATCTCATGGTCGTCATGGATCATCATGAGGCCCGGCTCTATCACCTCGACATCCGGGCGGCAGACGCGCTGGATCACGTGATCCGGCCATACGATCCGCACCACCTCTTGCATCACCTGTCCCACAAGGACCATCCGGCCGAGCGAGGCCAGCGGACGCCGGAGGATCATGCGTTTTACCGTGAGATTGCGCAGGCCATTGAGCCGGCCTCGGCCATCGTGGTGGTGGGACACGGCAAGGGGCACAGCAACGCAGCCCACCACCTCATGCAGTACCTAGAGCAGCACCACGCCGTAACGTTCCGCAAGGTCCGGCACGAGCTGGTGGCCGATCTATCAAGCCAGACCGCACCACAGCTTTTGGCGCTGGGCCGGCGCGCGCTGACGCCGTCCTCGTCCGCTAACCTAGGAACCAACTCATGATTACACACGACACTGTCATTGCAGTATTCCCCGACCATGAAGCGGCCGAGGTAGCCGTGCGGCGCTTGACCGCGGGCGGCCTGGCCATGAAGAGCCTCAGCATCGTTGGTAAGGGCTACCATACCGAGGAACACGTGGTCGGCTTCTATAATACCGGGGATCGCGTCAAGTTTTGGGGCCGCCGCGGAGCGTTCTGGGGCGCATTCTGGGGCCTATTTTTTGGCGGCGTGTTCCTGACGACGCCGCTGGTAGGGCCGGTGATCGTACTGGGCTACCTTGCCGTGTCGCTCATTTCCGCGATTGAGGGGGCCATTGTCCTTGGTGGCCTCGGCGTGCTCGGCGCGGCGCTGGCCAGCATTGGTGTACCCAAGGACAGCGTCATCCAGTACGAAACCGCCATCGCCGCCGACGGCTTTTTGGTGATGGTGCACGGGCACGGCGAAGAACTCAGCCATGCACGGGCCATCCTCGATGGTGCCGGGCATACGCAGATCGATCAGCACCCTGGCCTCACGGCGGCAGCGAGCGAGCAGTTCAAGGTGGTGGCATGACCCACCCGGCGCGCGCCAGGCCGCCCCCGGGCATATCCCGTCCCAAAATGTTCGGCGTCATGGGTCTTGCCACGATTGTGGTGGTGGCCGCCATGCAGCACGCAATGGCACAACCTGGCTCGCCCGGGGAGACCGCAACGCAAAGCGCAATCCCTGAGTCAAAGGCCGGACCGCAGGATACCTTCCGGTCGCAGGTGCAGGATGAAATGGCCGAATGGCGTCGCCGCATGCAGTCCTTTGACGAAGCAGCCGCGGCGCGGGGCCGCCGCACGGTTGACGCAAGTGAAATCCGGCTTCGCGCGGCCTGGGACGATACGGAGTTGGAAGCCCGGCATGTACAAGCCGCGGCCGCCCGGGATTGGTTGCGCACAAAGCAAGCGTATGAAGCCGCGTCCCGCCGCATGACGGTCGCCTGGGACAAAGCAAAGATGTAGCCGCCCGCCCGTCAAGGTAGGCGTGTGATGTCGATGGCATCGGCCAGGCGGGATAGCAGCGTCGTTTGTATCGCCACCACATCCTGATCGGACCCGCCCGGACCACTAGCCGAGAGGTGGGTGCGGTCCCGGCGTGGTGCACGGCCCGGGTCGCCGGGTACGATTGACCAGTCGGCATCCAGCGAAGCATCGACGGTTGACCCGGCTGTAGCCACATCGAAGCGGCTAATGTTGATCCGTATGCGGTAGGCCGGAGTTACCGCCTGGGTCTGACTGGTGACCAGCACGCCCGGCCGGGTCTGGGCCAGGCGGGCGGTAATCAGCGCCGTCGCACCTTCCGACAGCCGGCTGGCCCAACGGCCGGTATGGCTGACCTGCAACGTGCTGCCCTGGCGCACGACAATGTCCTCGTTGTCCAAGTAATCCGGCAGGGATAGACGGGCCAGTTCGATCACCATCGGGCCGGACCGCGTTATGCCCGGTTCCGCCCCCGACCCACCGCCCGCCGCGCCAAGCACATAGAGCGTGACCGGTGGTGACGCGCATGCAGCCACGCTCGCCAGTGCCGCACATGCGGCTGTGCGCAGGCACAATTCTTTCACGGGCGCCGTCCGGTGAGCAGGAGTTGCGGGTTCCGCTCCACATCCCGCGCAAGCCCTCGCAAGGCGCCAGACGCTGTCGCCAGATCACGCAACAAAGCATCGATGTTGGCCCGGTCCGCACCACGGTCGGACGTGAGGCTTTTGAGGTCATCGAGCCGGTCGCGGGCCTGCAGTATGGCCTGATTGGACGATTGCAGAACCGTGTGCAATTCGCCGCCATGCACGGTCAGGAACTGTCCACCGGAGGCGATCAGCCTGTCCAGATGGCCCAGCGTCGTATCCGCCCGCGCCTGTAGCCTTGTCACCGACTCACTCGCTGTCGCCAGTGCCGCGGCGGAACGATCAGAGGTCGTGCGCAGACTTTCAATCAGCGGCGGCAGGCTTTGGTCCAGCTTCTCTGTCAGGCCACGGAGGCTGCGCAGCGTGGCCAGTGTGTTTTCGGCCAGTTCATGCAGCGGCAGTTGGCTTAGCTCGTCCCGGACGCGCTGCAGTGTCGATTGCCGGGTCGGTATCTCGGGCAATGTGGTCAGGCTTGGATGCAAGACTGCGGGTTCACTCGGGTAAAAGTTCAAGTCGATTTCGGACTGGCCCGTGACGAAGCTTTGCGTATTGAGCTCTGCCCGCAGCCCATGCGTAACGAGGTCTGGCAGGTTAAGCGCCATGCCGCTGCCCTGGGTCGTGAGGACGACGCCGCCGGGGTCGAGCTGAACGGTCACGGGGATGAGCGCCGTTTGCGTCTCCTGGTCGAACTGCACCGCAATGGCGGCCACCGCCCCCACGTGCACGCCCCGGAAGGTGACAGGTGCCCCAATGGACAGGCCGCTGATGGAATCCTGAAATACGATGGCGGCTTTAATCGTGTGGCTGAATGGATGGAAGTTGCCGAACAACACGATGGCGGCCAACGCAAGCCCAGTTCCAACAAGGACGAAAGCGCCGATCGCCGCTTGCCGGGCCGTGCCGCCCTCTTCGGCACTCATGCGGCCGGCCGTTCGCGTCGCATGAAGGCATGAACCTGCGGGTCGGCGCAGCCATCCCTCAGCGCCGCGGGTGCACCATGCGCGATCGCGGTTTTAGTGCCAGCGTCCAGGAATACCCCGTCATCGGCGATTGCAAACAGGCTGGAGAGCTCATGGCTGACCAGTACAATCGTGGTTCCCAGGCCGTCGCGCAGGTTGAGGATGAGGTCATCCATCCGGCGCGACGTGATCGGGTCAAGCCCGGCCGACGGCTCGTCAAAGAATAGGATGCCAGGGTCCAGCGCCAGGGCCCGCGCGAGCCCTGCCCGCTTGCGCATGCCGCCACTGAGGTCGGCCGGAGCCGTGTCGATTGCGTCCTCCAAATCGACCATCGCCAGCTTCAACCGCACCAGCCGGCGGATGGCGGCCGCGTTGAGCGTCGTGGCCATCTGCAACGGAAGGGCGACGTTCTGGCCGACGGTCAGAGCGCTCCACAGCGCACCGCTTTGGAATAGAACGCCAAAACCGCGGCCGATTGCGGCCCGCTGCGCCATGCTGCCGGACCAGATATCGACGCCGTCGGCCAAGATGGTGCCGGCGCTGGGGCGCATCAGCCCAATCATGGATTTGAGCACCGTGCTTTTACCGCACCCGCTACCGCCCATGATGGCGAAAATATTGCCCCGGCGGACATCGAACGACAGGTCATGCTGGATGATCTTCGGCCCGAACGCCAAGGTCACGCCACGGACGGACAAGAGTGGGTCCGCCATTCCTAGAGACCAGCCACATTGGCCATGACGGCAAACGCCGCGTCCATGGCGATCACGCCGACAATGCCGGCTACCACGGCGCGGGTGGCAGCCACGCCGACGCCGGCTGCGCTGCGTTGTGCATTCAAGCCGATCTGGCAACTGGTCACGCCGATCAGCACCGCGAACGCGATGCTCTTGGAAAAGCCGAAGGCAAATTGGCCGAAACCCACGGCACCCAATGTCTGATTGAGATAGCCTGCGCCCGTGACGTCCAACATGCCGATCGCGACCACGAACCCGCCCAGCATGCCGGCCAGGCATCCGTACAGGTACAAGAATGGCATCGTAAAAACGAGCGCTAGCACCGCCGGCAGCACCACGTAGTCCGGGACGGAGATGCCGGTGACGGTCAGCGCATCAATCTCCTCGGACCCCTGCATCGTGGCAATCCGTGCGGCGTAGGCACCGCCCGTGCGCCCGGCCATGACAATCGCGGTCATGACGGCCGACATCTCCCGCACAAGGGCAAGACCGACCAAGTTTGCAACGTACATGTCGGCGGCAAATTTGCGCAGCTGTACGGCACCCACAAAGGCCAGGATCGCGCCGACCAGGAAATTGACCACGGCCACGATCGCCAGCGCCGAAGGTCCGGCGTCGCGTAGGTTGGAGGCCAGATCCACCCACCGCATCTGCGCCCGGTACCGCAGCGCCCGCACGCCGCCCCGGACCGTCCCACCCAGCAACAGGCTGCCCTGCCCGAACGCACTCAGCCAACCCGTGGTCCAGTCGCCGACCCACACCAGGAAGCGCCGACGCTGCTTGACCTCAACGGCGGGGGACGCGTGATCCGGCAATAGCGCGAGCAATTTAGTGGCCGAAGCGGGTAAGTCAGCCGGATCGAGCGACGATCCTGCCAGGGACGCCGCTTGTTTGGTGTCCCACAAGAACGCGATCAGCCCAGAGTCCCAGCGGCCGAGACCGGACACGTCAAACCGCAAGGGCCCGTCCGTCCCGACCGGCGGGGCCGGGGGCATGGGTCCAATATCGGCCAGCCAATCGCCCGTTAGCACGACGGGTCCATGCCCGCCTGCCTGAGTCCAGCGCGGCTGTTGGTGCGTCACGGCCGAGCCCATGGCTGTGTCGTGCCAGGCCCCTGCTGGGGACGACAGCCACGGAAACTACGCAGGTGCCGGTGTGCATGGACCGGCTAGGTAGTTTCCGGGGCTGCCGGGCTGTGTCTGTGCCGCAGACTGTGGATACAAGGATGAAAGCGTGGCGGTCGGTGAGTATTGTCCCCTAACCATTTCTGATAGGCGATTACATGGACCTCGATCCTATTTTCCTATCCCGGCTACAGTTCACCTGGCTGATTGCCTTCCACATCCTGCTGCCCGCCTTCACGGTGGGGATCGCAAGCTACATCGCACTAATGGAAGGCTTGCACCTGGCCACCGGACGCGCGGTGTATGGCCGCATATCTGCGTTCTGGATCAGGATCTTCTCGGTCGCCTTTGGCATGGGCGTCGTCTCGGGCATCGTCATGCCGTTCCAGTTCGGCACCAACTGGAGCCGGTTTTCGGATGCAACGGCGAACGTCATATCGCCTCTACTGGCCTATGAAGGGCTGACAGCCTTTTTCCTGGAGGCAACGTTCCTGGGCGTGCTGCTGTTCGGCCGCAAGCTAGTGCCGCGCTGGGTGCATTTCGTGGCCGCGCTGGCCGTGGCGGGCGGAACGCTGTCCTCCACGTTTTGGATCCTGGCCGCCAATAGCTGGATGCAAACGCCGGCTGGATTCGAGGTCATCGATGGCCGGTTCTTCCCCACCGATTGGTGGCAGGTGATCTTCAACCCGTCCTTCCCCTATCGCCTCGCCCACGCTGTAACAGGGTTCTACATTACCACCGGTCTTGTGGTGCTGGGCGTAGCCGCATGGTTCGTCCGCGGTGGCCGCTTTATGGAAGAGGGGCGGCAGATGATCTCCATCACGCTGTGGATGTTGCTGGTGCTAGTGCCGTTGCAGGTCGGCCTTGGTGACCTGCAAGGCCTGAACACGCTGAAATATCAGCCCGCCAAGGTCGCCGCGCTGGAGGGCCGGTATGAAACCGCGTCACCGGCGCCGCTCACGCTATTCGGCATTCCGGACAGCAAGGCGGGTAAAATGCGGTACGAGGTCGCCATCCCCGTCCTGGGCAGCCTCGTGCTGACCCACAGCCTCGACGGTGAGATCAAGGGTATGAACGACTTTCCGGCCGATCGCCGGCCGCCGGTTGGCCCACCCTTCTTCGCGTTCCGGATTATGGTCGGGGCCGGGCTGCTAATGCTGGCGCTGGTCGTCGCCGGCAATCTGATGCGCCGTGGCGACCGGTTCATGCAATCCGCCTGGTTCCTGCGCGCCTGCCAGTGGGCCGCCCCGCTCGGCTTCGTCGCAGTGGTTGCTGGATGGGTTACGACAGAGGTCGGGCGGCAACCCTGGACGGTCTACGGCCTGCTGCGGACGGCCGACTCCGTCTCACCTTCACTTACCGGGCGTGATGTTATGCTGTCGTTCGTGGCCTACATCGTCGTGTACGCCATTATCTTTCCTGGCGGCTTCTTTGTCCTGCGCCGCATCATCCGGCTAGGTCCGCAAGAGCAGCGCGCGGACGGGCCGGTACAAAGCGGTCGCCCCGTCGGGCCGATCGTGGCACTGCCTGTGGCCGGGGGGGCAGCACCATGATGGCGTCGCTGGCGCTCGACTTCGTGCCGATCTGGACCGTTATCCTGGCTGTGGGCGTATTGCTGTATGTCCTGCTCGACGGGTTCGATCTGGGCGTCGGCATCCTGTACGGCCTGGCACCGGACACGCAATCCCGCAACACGATGATGAACAGCATCGCGCCGGTTTGGGACGGCAATGAGACATGGCTGATCCTGGGCGGCGTCGGCCTGCTGGTCGCCTTCCCGCTGGCGTTCGCAATCATCATCCCCGCCGTTTATTTCCCGGTGCTGTTGATGCTGCTAGCATTGATCTTTCGCGGCGTGGCGTTCGAGTTTCGGTTCCGGGATGCCGAGCACCGCACGTTTTGGGACCACGGCTTCAATTATGGCTCGGTGCTTGCGACGTACGCGCAAGGTGTGGTGCTGGGAGCGTTCATCCAGGGATTCGAGGTGCAAGGCCGGGCGTTTACCGGGAGTAGCTTCGACTGCTTTACCCTTTTCTCCAGCCTGACCGGTGTGGCTTTGGTGCTCGGCTATGGGCTGCTCGGCGCCGGTTGGCTGATCATGAAGACGGAAGGCGAACTGCAGGCGCGGGTCCGCCGGCAAGGGCGGGTTTGTCTGCTGGGTGTTCTGGCCTGCATTGCGATTGTCAGTATCTGGACGCCCGTGATGGACCACGACATCGCCACACGCTGGCTGTCCTGGCCCAACATGGCCGTGCTGGCACCCGTTCCGCTATTGACGGCAGGCACGGCCTGGTGGACCTGGCGCGCGCTTGGCCGGGCACCGGAAGCTGCGCCGTTTATGGGCGCGGTGGGGCTGTTCGTACTGTCCTATGTCGGCATTGCCATCAGCCTGTGGCCGATGATCGTACCGCACCACTATACGTTGTGGGACGCAGCATCGTCACCAAAGACCCAGGCGTTCCTGCTGGTGGGCACGCTGTTCTTACTGCCAACCGTGCTGCTCTACACCGCCTGGTCGTACTGGGTGTTCCGCGGCAAGGTCCGGGCCGACATGGGGTACCACTAGGGT
>JANONC010000110.1:0-6179 GCA_031420655.1 Rhodospirillales bacterium
TCGGCGTGCGTTGCAAATACGTGATCCGCCCCGGCATAGACGCGATAATCGACCTGGACGTTCTTTTGCGTATTCAGCTTGTCCACAAGCTTACGGACCGCAGGCTCCGGCACCAGCTCGTCACTGTCACCATGCAGCATCAGGCCGCCGCACGGGCAGGGTGCCAGAAAGCCGAAATCGTAATGGTTTGCGGGCGGTGCCACGCTGACCCAACCGGAAATCTCCGGTCTGCGCATCAGCAACTGCATGCCGACAAAGGCGCCGAATGAGTAGCCGCTGATCCACAGCCCGCCCGAGTTCGGGTTGACCATCTGCATCCAGTCGAGCGCCGCGGCCGCGTCACTAATCTCGCCATAGCCGCCGTCATAGCGGCCCTGGCTACGGCCCACGCCGCGAAAGTTGAACCGCATGACGCTAAACCCGAGCTTCTGAAACGACTGATACATCGTATAGGTAATACGGTTGTTCATCGTCCCGCCATGCAGCGGGTGCGGGTGCATGATGAGGGCGAGTGGCGCGCCCGTCTCCTTAGAATGATGATAACGGCCCTCTAGGCGACCGTCGGGCCCAGCAAACATGACCTCAGGCATCGTGTTCCAACTCTTCCCTAGCTTCACCGCACGCCGCGCCACGGCGGGCGGACTTGCTGCTTGATACTGCCGAGTGCTGCAAACCCCGGCGGTCTCCCGCCTATGTGGGGAGGACGAAGGCTTGTTTGCAGGCTTCGGAAGACCCCAATATAGGGGACAGGCGGACCGAACACATAATGGAATTGTCGCATGGCGTTCATGTTTCTGCGTGAACTGGTCTCCACCTACCGTAAACGCGATCCAGCCGCCCGGTCGGACCTGGAAGTTTTGCTGTGTTACCCAGGCCTGCATGCTGTCGTCGTGCACCGTTTATCGCACCGGCTCTTTACGCGCGGCTGGTTTCTGGCCGCCCGCCTTTGCTCGCACACCGCCAGGATGTTAACGGGGGTCGAGATTCACCCCGGCGCGCAGCTTGGACGCCGCCTGGTGATCGACCACGGCATGGGTGTGGTGATCGGGGAGACTGCAGTCGTGGGTGACGACGTTTACATCTACCACGCAGTAACCTTGGGCGGGACAAGCAGCGAGCGCGGCAAGCGCCACCCCACAATTGGTAATGGCGTGATTATCGGAGCTGGGGCGAAGGTGCTTGGGGATATTCTGGTGGCCGACAATGCACGCGTTGGTGCCAATGCTGTCGTCGTACGCGCTGTCCCACCCGGCGTAACCGTCGTAGGCATCCCGGCCCGCCCTGTCGATCGCGACCCGGTGCAGCCCGTGCCCGCAACGGTGCCGGGATTGTTCGTCGCCTACGGCACGCCATGCGAAGAGACGCTCGATCCGCTGGTGCGCACGGTGGAGGCGTTACGGGCGGAGATGATCGCGTTGGAGGCGCGGGTGACGCAGCTGCAGCGGGCGCGGGACTCCGTCGGCGAGTGACCTACCTGGATGCCAACGCGTCCGAGCCCCTGCGTCCGGAGGCTCGGGCGGCGATGCTGGCGGCGTTGGACCAGACGGGCAACCCGGCCAGCGTGCATGCAGCGGGCCGGGCTGCCCGGCGCGTGTTGGAGCGGGCACGCACAGCCCTAGCCCATGCCTATGGCGTGATGCCGGACGACGTCGTTTTCACTTCTGGCGGAACAGAGGCGAATGCATTGGCTATCGCCGGGCTGCGCGGGGCACGGCGGGTGCTGGTGGGCGCGACCGAACATGACGCCGTGCGGCAGGCTGCGCCGGGGGCAGGGGTGCTGCCAGTCGACAAGGATGGTGCTGTGCGGCTGGAGGCGCTGGCCCGGGCACTGGCGGAGGGTCCGGCGCTGGTCTGCGTGATGGCGGCCAATAACGAGACCGGGACGCGACAGCCGTTGCAGGACGTGGCGGCACTGTGCGCGGCCTATGGCGCGCTCCTGCACGTGGATGCTGTGCAGGCGCGGGTGCCGTTCGACATGCGGGCGCTGGGCGCAACCAGCGCGGCGCTGTCGTCGCATAAGATGGGCGGGCCGCTCGGGGCAGGCGCGCTCTTGCTGGCGGGCCATGATCCGGCACCGATGTTGCGCGGCGGCGGGCAGGAACGTGGCCGGCGCGGCGGTACCCCGGCGCTGCCTGCCATCGCCGGGTTCGCGGCGGCGGTGGGGTGCGTTTGGCCGGACCTGACGCGGTGGCGCGATGCAATCGCGGCGGCGGCGGTGGCGCAGGGAGCTATCGTGCTAGGCGGCGATGACCGGCTGCCGAACACCGTGTGCTTGGCGCTGCCGGGCATGCGGGCGGATGCGCAGGTGATCGCGCTCGACTTAGCGGAGGTGCAAGTTTCTGCCGGTGCCGCGTGCAGCAGCGGCGTGGTGGGCGAAAGCCATGTGCTGCGGGCCATGGGCGCCGGAGCGCTGGCCGGGCAGGCGATCCGCGTCAGCCTACCATGGAACGCGACGGCCGCTTGCGTCGACGTGTTCAGCCATGCCTACACCAAGATATCCCAACGCGTTCGTGCCTAAGTGATCCTGCCCACGCTGGGCGAGGCGACGTATGTGTGGCTTCGCATCGGCCTGCTGTCGTTCGGTGGCCCGGCCGGGCAGATCGCGCTGCTCCATCGGGAGGTGGTGGAGCAACGGCGCTGGGTGGGGGAACGGCGGTTCCTGCACGCCCTCAATTTTTGCACGCTGCTGCCGGGGCCAGAGGCGCAGCAGCTGGCGACGTATCTCGGCTGGTTGATGCACGGGGTGCGGGGCGGGCTGGTGGCGGGTGGGCTGTTCGTGGTGCCGGGCGCGGTCGTCATGCTGGCGCTGTCGGTGCTGTACGCGACGGTGGGAACCGTGCCGGTGGTGGCGGCGCTGTTCTTTGGCCTGAAATGCGCGGTGCTGGTGCTGGTGGTGGAGGCCGTGCTGCGCATCGGGCGGCGGGCGCTGCGGGGGCGTGTGGCGTGGGCGCTGGCGGGGGTCGCGTTCGTGGCGTTGTTCGTGTTCGGAGCGCCGTTCCCGCTCGTGGTGGTGGCGGCCGGGCTGGTGGGGTTTGCGGTGCCGGGCGCGTTTGCGGCGGGCAGCCACGGTAGCGCGCAGGATGGCCCGCCCGCTTTGATCGATGCGGTTCTGGCGGCTGATCCGGCGCGCCCGGCCCGGCAGGCAGCGCAGGCGCGGCGGGCGGGGCTGGTGGCGCTGGCGCTGTGGCTGGCGCCCGTGGCGGTGCTGGCGGCCGTCGGGGGCCGGTATGCCGAGATTGCAGTGTTCTTTTCCAAGATGGCCGTCGTGACGATTGGTGGAGCCTATGCCGTGCTGGCTTATGTGGCGCAGGACGCGGTCCAGTCCCTGCATTGGCTGTCGGCACCGGAAATGCTGGCCGGCCTGGGACTGGCGGAGACGACGCCGGGGCCGCTGATTCTCGTGTTGCAGTTCGTGGGCTTCCTGGCTGGGTTCCGCGCGCCCGGCGGGCTGACTGGGCTGGCGGGTGGCGTCGTGGGATCGTTGCTCACCCTATGGGTCACGTTCCTGCCGTGCTTCGCCTTTGTGTTCCTGGGAGCGCCGTTGATCGAGCGAGTGCAACAAAACCGGGCGCTGTCGGGTGCGCTGGCGGCGATCACGGCGGCGGTGGTGGGAGTGATCGCCAACCTCGCGCTGTGGTTTGGGCTGCGCGTGCTGTTCCGGACGTTGGTGCCGGTCTACGGCGTCCAGCTGCCGGTGCTGTCGAGTGCGGACCCGGCTGCGATCGTACTCGCTATCCTGGCCGCGCTGGCGCTGTTCCGGTTCCGGTTGGGTGTGCAGGGGACGCTGGGCGTCTGTGCGGTTGCCGGCACGGCGCTCGGCGCGGCGGGAATGTTGTGACTTTAAACGTTCGCCCCCCATATCCGGCTCATGCGCCCAAACCACCCTGTGTACCTCGACAACCAGGCCACCACACCGTGCGATCCGCGCGTGGTGGCCGCCATGCTGCCATGGTTTACCGAGCGGTTCGGCAACCCGCATAGCGCCGAACACGCGATGGGGCGCCAGGCGGAGCAGGCGGTGGAGACCGCACGGGCACAGGTGGCGGCGCTGATCGGGGCCGATCCGCGTGAAATCGTACTGACGTCGGGTGCGACGGAATCCAACAACATCGCCATCAAGGGGGCCGCCCGCTTCCACGCCGCCCGCTTTAATACCAGCAGCGAGCGGCGACGCATCGTGACGGTCGCGACCGAGCATAAGTGCGTGCTGGAAAGCGTGGCGGACTTGGCGGCGGAAGGGTTCGAGCCGGTCGTGCTGCCCGTAGGTGCCGACGGCCTGCTAGACCCGGCCGTGCTGGCGGAGGCGTTGCGAGTACCGACGCTGCTGGTGAGCGTTATGGCGGTCAACAACGAAACGGGCGTGGTCCAGGACCTGCCAACGCTGGCCGCCATCACGCGGGAGGCAGGCGCGCTGTTCCATACCGATGCAGCGCAGGCGGCGGGGAAAATTCCGCTCAACGTTGCGGGGATCGATCTGCTGAGCCTGAGTGGCCACAAGCTGTATGGGCCCAAGGGCGTGGGCGCGCTGTATGTGCGGCGGCGGCCCCGGGTGCGGCTGGCACCGCTGTTTTCCGGCGGTGGTCAGGAGCGGGGTCTACGGGCCGGCACGCTGCCCACGCCGCTGGTGGTCGGCTTTGGCGAGGCGTGCCGGCTGGCCGTCCTGGAAATGGTGGCCGAAGCGGCCCGGCTAACCCTGCTGCGCGATCGGTTGCTGGCCGGGTTGCGGGTGCCGGTCACGATCAATGGCAGCTTGGTATACCGGGTGCCGGGCAACTTGAACCTGACGCTGCCGTATCCGGCGCTCGATATACTGCGCAGTCAGCCTGATCTGTGCGTCAGCACCGGTAGTGCCTGCAGTAGCGCCGCGATCGAGCCCAGCTACGTGCTGCGTGCCATGGGACTTGCGCCCGAGCAGGCCGCACGCACCTTGCGTGTGGGGCTGGGACGTTTTACCTCCGCCGCCGATGTTGATTTTGCTGCGGCCGCTCTCTCGGCCGCACCGGTACGTAGTGGGGCCTGAGATGCCGAAGATGGTTTTTATTGAAAAGTCTGGTGTCCCGCGTGAGGTGGATGCACCGCTCGGCCTCTCAGTGCTCGAGATTGCGCACAAGCACGGGGTGGACATCGAGGGCGCGTGCGAAGGCTCGCTGGCCTGCTCGACCTGCCACGTGGTTGTCGACCCGGCCTGGTTTCCGAAGCTGGTAAAGCCGACCGAGGATGAAGAGGACATGCTGGACCTGGCGTTCGGCCTGGAACAGACGTCGCGGCTCGGCTGCCAGATCGTGATGACGGCGGCGCTGGACGGACTTACGGTCCGGCTGCCATCCGGCACGCGCAACGCTGGGAACTAGCCCTATGCGCATCGCCGTCGCCATGTCCGGCGGCGTCGATAGCTCGGTCGTGGCTGGGCTGATGGCGGAGCAGGGGCATGAGGTCGTGGGCCTCACCTTGCAACTGTATGACGGAACGGCCGGGCGGCGGGGGTCATGCTGCGCTGGACGGGACATCGCCGACGCACGGGCCGTGGCGGACCGGCTGGGCATCGCGCATTACGTGATCGACGCCCAGGCCCGGTTCCGCGACGCGGTCATCCAGGACTTTGCCGATAGCTATGCCCGGGGTGAAACTCCCGTGCCATGCGTCCGCTGCAACATGACGGTCAAGTTCACGGATCTGCTGGCGATCGCGCAGGATGCGGGCGCGCAAGCGCTGGCGACAGGGCACTACGTGCAGCGCATCGAAGGCGCGGAAGGGCCAGAGCTGCACCGGGCGGCAGACCCGGCGCGCGACCAGTCCTGGTTCCTGTTCGCCACCACGCCGGCACAACTGGCGTACGCGCGCTTCCCGCTCGGCGACATGCCGGACAAGACCGCGGTGCGCGCCCATGCGTCGCGGCTGGGCTTGGCCGTGGCAGACAAGCCGGATAGTCAGGATATCTGTTTCGTACCGGACCGCGACTATGCGGCGCTGGTGGAGCGGTTGCGCCCAGACGCGGCGGGGCCGGGCGAACTGGTGACAGCGGACGGGCAAGTCGTGGGCCAGCACCTGGGGGTCGCGCATTACACGGTGGGGCAGCAGCGCGGGTTGGGCCCGGCCAGCTTCGGCGGTGGCGTGCGGCAAAGCGTGCTGGCTGTGGATGGCGTGACCCGGCGCATCGTCATCGGGCCCCGGTCGGCCGG
>JANONC010000111.1:0-13712 GCA_031420655.1 Rhodospirillales bacterium
GGAGCGGGATCGCCAGCCACAGCGGCCCCAGACTGGCCAGGGCCGCGTTTTCCGGCGGTGCCGCGGGCCCGGCTAATGCCACCACCCACTCACCATCGCGCATTGCCTGAACAAGCGGATCGCCAGATGCGATGATGGAGCTGGATGGCATATTCCACGATCCCGTCCAGACGAACGGGTCCTGCGCGCCGTCACGCAAAAACAGTGCGCCGGCGGGACTGTCGACCACGTCGGCCAGGGCGCGGATGGCGCGCGAATGCAGCGGGCTGGCGGCCTCCGACAACGTGTCGATGCTGTCGAGCCACTGCCGACGGTAGTCGTACCGGCTAGCGAAAAAGTGCTCCAGCACCGCCCGCCGCAGCCGCGACCGGGCCGAGCCGGAGGTGAGCACGACGCCGATGCCGATCACGCCCGCGAACAACAGCGTAATCTTACCCAGCCACCCCCAATTGGGCCCGAACTGCCGGAACACCTCACCGGCTGCCGACAACGTCAGCAGCACGGCACCGCTCAGCACCAGCGTTGCCGAATGGAACACGGCTGTGCGCGAAAGCTGTACCGGCCGCCAGCGGCGTTCGCGGGCGGCGGCCACGATCAGCATGGGGGCCACGATAATCATCGCCACCACCCGTGCCTCGTCCAGCGACTCGCGCCCCGAATAGAACAGCACAAGGTCACCCGCGCGCACGATGTCGAAGCAGGCGAGCGCGCCCAGCAACACGCAGGGTAGCGCCACGTGCCAGCGCGCATGCTGCGGCAGGTTGAAATAGAGGTTTTCGATCAGCAGCAATTCTGCGACCGCCAGCCCGATGCGGACCAGGATGCCGGGCGAAAGCAGCGTGGCCCGGCCGTAGTAGAGCGGTACCTGGGCCCACGCGGCGTAGGCCGATGCGACCGCCATCAGGAGGCCCACAATCAGAAACGCCCGCCCAGCCGGCCCGGGTGACGTGACGGAGCGCCGGTACAGATGCAGGATAAACCCGTACCAGCACAGGCCCCGCAACAGGTCTGCCGCACCAGCCACTCCCGCCAGCGGTTCATCGGCAAACAGCACCACCGCTCCGGCCCACCCGGCCGTCACGATACAGCACAGGCCTAAAATCAAACCGGTCCAGTGCCGTGCGCGCAGCGGCAGCACGATCCCGAGCGCACCATAGACGGCGGCGCACGTGCCAAACAGCAGCGGCGTCGCATCCGTCAGGTCGCCCGCCCCGCCCATGCGGCTAGCGCGAGCCCTCTTGAAACAGAATGACGCGGATGGTCGCAAACATGATGGTCAGATCGAGCAGGATTGAACGGTGTTTCACGTAAAACAGGTCGTATGAGAGCTTCGCCCGCGCGTCCTCGACCGATGCGCCATAGGGGTAGTTGACCTGCGCCCAGCCGGTCAGGCCCGGTTTGACGCGCGACCGCTCTGCGTAGAACGGAATGACCGCCGATAGCTTTTCCACGAAATGCGGACGCTCGGGCCGGGGGCCAATAAAGCTCATCTGGCCCGATAAGATGTTCAGCAGCTGCGGCAACTCGTCCATGCGCGTGCGGCGGATGAGGGTGCCCAGCCGGGTCACCCGTGGGTCGCTTTGCATGGCCCAGACTGCACCGGACCGCTCGGCGTCGACCTGCATGCTGCGGAACTTGAGCAGCGTGAACGGCACGCCGTTCAGCCCGACCCGCTCCTGCCGGTAGAGCACCGGACCCGGGCTATCGAACCGGACTGCCAGCGCCACCAAGCCCATTAGAGGCGCGGTGAACACCAACATGGCCGTGCTGATCATCACATCGCCCAGCCGGTTGAGGGCGGCCTGCAGCGGCCCGCCTGCCGTCTGCGCCACGCCGCTCACCCAATCCAGCCCGATCGCACCAATGTCGACCCGCTTCAGATGCCGCTCCCAGAACTGGGCCACCGCCTCGATCGTGATGCCAGCACCGGCCAAGGCCACGCGCTGGGCCGGTGATAGCGCATCAAGCGCCGGGCGAGTGGCGACCAGGTCGCGCACGTGGGACCGTCGCAACGCTGCCGGGTCCACAAGGCTGGTTGGGCCTGCCGCGATCTCGATAAATCCGGTCTGGCCCGCCTGGACGGCCGCCAGGGTTGGGGCCAGCATCCCGGCGTCCCCCAGCAGTGCCACCCGGCGCGCGAATAAGTTGGACCGCACTGCGGCCAGAAATGCCAGCCGGGTGACGAAAAGCGCCAGGATCCAAGCGGCTAAAATCTTGGCCGGCCACAGCAGGTCGTGACCGAACAGCGCTGCCATGTCGATCCCCAGGAGGGCGCTGACCATCCAGGCGGCCGGAAAGGCCATGATGCCGCCGAGCGCCGTGTTGACCAGCATGCCGCGCGTGCGGGCAAAGACGGCCGGGCGATAAAGGCCAACCAAAAAGGCGGAGAAGACGACGGCAAGCGCGATGCAGAATGCCTGGTTGGCGAGCGGCAGGCCCAGCCCCGCTGCCGCGGCACCGGACGTAAGCAGCACGAACGCCAAGTAGTAGGACAACGCCAGCTCGAGCAGCCAGAGCGCGAACATTTCGATGGGTAGGTTGTTAACCAGGTGGCGAGACATCGTACCCTCGTAGCAGAGCGGTGCCGGTTGTGACGCCCGGCGCAAAGTATAAAGCCTGAGCAGCGTCCCAGTTGCCGAAAATAAATCGACCGCCCGCTCGGTGCTGGCATAAAGACGTGGTCGCCGGGCACCGTGGCTTTTCTGCGGCGCTCCGTTCATGGGCCATTAATGCCGCAGTGTCATGTTATGAAAAAGCACAAAAGCTTCATGACAAACCCAGTTAGGCGTAAATGCGCAATTGTGCCCAAATGCCCAGCCAGGCACATCGGTTGAGGTCACGACCTGCCGTGGAGCGCTGGACGGCTGACGTGGGGGGGACTATGGGCGTGGCCGATGAATGGCACCGGATCCGGCACTGCGCACCGGACCTAGCGGTGCAGCGCACATGCGGAGACGATATGATACCGACGGACCTGCCCGACGGATTTGCTGGCCCTGGACGCCGGACGACCCATGGCCGATAGCGATCACCTGATCGAGCGGGCTGCGGCATTGCTGCAAGGCAAGACGCAGTTGCGCCCGGACGCGACTGGGCTGGATGGCAGCGGTGCCGCCTCGGTCACAGCCGCACCGCCGCCCGGCCTGTCTGTGCCGGCTCCACCGATTTTTGGCACAGTACCCGGGGTCGCTCAAATTGGGGTCGATCAAGCTGGGGCCGCTCAAATTGGCACCGCTCAACCCAGTCCGGCCCGGCCCCTGACCCCGCCCGCGCAAGAGCCGTCTGGTCCCGACTCCTTCTGGCCGCGCCCGGCTACCAGCCCGGCGCGCGCCGATGTACAGGTCGCCGCACCCATCGCACCGGATATCTCGCTCGACGCCCTGGAACAGGCCGGGATGGTCGTCGCCCGCACAGCCCGGACCCGTATTTCCGAAGAATATCGAATCGTCGTGGGCCGGGTGTTGCGCGCACTGCGGAGCGAGCCGGAGGGCGGCGGGATCCACAACCTCGTGCTGGTCACGAGCGCGCGGCCGGGCGAAGGAAAAAGCTTCAGCTCGCTCAACCTCGCTGGCAGCATCGCACAGCATGGGACGGACAAGGTTCTGCTGATCGACCTCGACGCCAAGCAAATGCCACTCTCGGCGCAGTTGGGCCTGAGCAACCACATCGGCTTGCACGACTTGATCGTTAACCCGGCGCTCCGCCAGGAAGACGCGATCCTCAGTACCGCCATACCCAACCTGCAGTTCATGCCGGTTGGCACCCGGGTGACCGAGGCGATGGGGACCACCAGCGTGCGCCCGATGCCGCCCACCATCGCCCGCATCGCCCGGCGCTTCCCCAAGCACATCATCATCCTCGACGCGCCACCCTGCCTGTCCACCAGCGACCCGCACACCATCGCGCCCCATGTTGGCCAGGTGGTCATGGTCGTCGAGGCCGAGCGGACGCAGCGGACCGAGGTGGAAGCCGCTATCGACCTCGTGCGCGTGTGCCCAACGATCACCATCCTGCTCAACAAAGTGAGGCTCACCACCAGCCACACCTTCGGGGCATACGATTATTACGGCTCGTATAGCTGACCGATGCGCCATCGTTGGACCACCCCGGCCGATATCGCCGCATGGGCCGCCGTGCTGGCTGCCACAGGCGTCGCAGCGCCCGCCTTGGCACAAATGGGCGGTGGCTTTCCGACATTGCCCCCCGCCCTTGTCGACGTGCGGACCGGAGACCTCCGCCGGCAGCTGCAGGCCTATGAACCGAACCCGCTCGCTCGCAGCACGGGTCCGGACTGGATCATCCAGCCTTCGATCGGCGTCGATATCGGCGTGACCGACAATGCGACGGCGACCGAGCGTAACCAGCAGTCAGACATCTTTGCGCTCATCAGCCCCTCCGTCGTTATCGATGGCCAAACGTCGCGGCTGAAGCTGAACCTGTCCTACTCGCCACAGGCATACTTCTACGCCCGGACCGGCAGCCAGAGCCGGGTCGACCAGACCGGCGCTGGCGTCGCACTGATCTCCATCGTACCCGGATCCGTCTTCCTCGACCTGCGCGGTTCCATTTCGGAGCAGTCGCGGACGGGCGGGCTCGGCACGTCGCTCGGCACATCGGGCAACACATCGGGCGGCAATACGGCGCTGAACCGGCAAGACCAGGTTCAGAGCATCACCGTATCGGTGACGCCTTATGCCGAGCAACGCTTCGGTGGCTGGGGCACCGGGCGGATCGGCTACTCGTTCCTGCGGACGCTGCAGGACGGGCGCAACAACCAGACCAACTACGGCCAATTTGGCGGCCAATCCACGCTGCAGCAGGCGTTCAATACCTCAGGCCTGGGCAGCCAGGGAATTACCGGAAACCTCACGACGCAGCGGGAGCGGGCGTCGTTCGTGACGGGTGAAAACCTCGGCCGTTTCAACGTCACCACGGCAGCGGAGGCGGTACAGTACAGCGGCGCGGGCGCCTATCACAACGCGCATCGCAACCTGCTGTCGGCCGGCGTCGGGTATGCGATCAGCCGCACCGTGACGTTGGTTGCGGGCACGGGCTACCAGGACCTGCGCTATTCCGGGACGCCGGGCTATCGGGTGAACGCGCCCATCTGGAACGTGGGCGTCCGCCTCACGCCAGAGCCGGACAGCACCATCACCGTGGGCTACGGTCGCAAGGACGGGGCCAACAGCCTCTATCTGGACGCAGCCACCGCGCCCACGGCCCGCACCCGCGTCTATGCCCGCTACAGCCAGGGGCTTTCGACGGACGCCGAAGGCCAGCAGGATCTGCTGCAATCCACCACCATCGGCAGCACCGGGCTGCTGACAGACTCCGCCACCGGCGCGCCGGTCGGGTCCACCAGCGCACAATTCGGTACGCAAAACGGGCTTTACCGGCTGCGGAGCTTTTCGCTGAGCAGCACGTTGCTGCTAAACCGCGACAGCTTTTCCGTATCGGTGTCGAACGAGGACCGGACCAACATCTCCGCCGTCACCTTCGGACCCGGCGTCAATAACGGTCTGCTGCCGGTACTCCCCGCCGGCAGCTCGTCCAATGGCACGTTCGGCACGCTGTCGTGGCAGCACGAGCTGACACCGGTGATGACCTTCAGCGCGAGCGGAACCTATGGCATCACGAACTATTCGAACCTGGGCGGCACAAGCGGCAACGGCAGCACGCGCCAAACGTCGCTGCAGGCCCAAGCCGCGCTCAGCTATCAGTTCACCGAGACACTGAGCGGCAGCGTGCGCTACCTCTATACCGAACGAAACAGCAATCAGCCGCAGACCTTGTTCGGCACTCAGGGCAACCTGGTGCAAAACACCCTGCTCGCTGGCTTGCGCAAGTCTTTCTGAACGGCGGGCCGCTTGTACGAGAACTTCTATCATTTCACGGCGACGCCCTTTCTGCTGACGCCCGACAGCCGCTTTTTCTTTGGCAGCAAGGGTCATAGCAAGGCGATCGCCCACCTGAATTACGGCTTGGCGCAAGGCGAGGGCTTTATTGTTGTGACCGGCGAAGTGGGCGCAGGCAAAACCACGCTGGTGGAATGGCTGCGCAGCCAGATGGACGAAAAGGCGTTCACGATCGCCCGCGTCAGCACGACGCAGGTGAGCGAGAACGACTTGTTCCGCCTAGCCATGGCCGGGTTCGGGCTGGTGGACGAACGTGCGGACAAATCGGCGTTGCTCCACCGGTTCGAGGGCGTGCTGCGCGCGCATCAGGAACAGGGCCGGCGCTGCCTGCTCGTGGTCGACGAAGCACAAAACCTCAGCATGCCCGCGCTCGAAGAGCTGCGGATGCTGTCCAACATCACGATCGACGGCCGCACGTCGCTACAGACCATCCTACTCGGCCAGCCGCAATTCCGCCGCATGCTGGCCGACCCGCAGCTGGAGCAACTGCGCCAGCGTGTGCTGACCTCCTATCACCTGGGCCCGCTCAGCCAGGACGAGACGCGCGCCTATATCGAGCACCGGCTGCTCGCCGTCGGCTGGAATGGGGACCCGCATTGGGACGAGGGCGCGTTCGACGCGGTCTATCGCCATACGGACGGGATACCGCGCCGTATCAACCGGTTGTGCTCCCGCATCCTGCTGTATGGCGTTTTGGAAGAGGCGCACACCATCACGCCCGCCATCATCGATCAGACGGCGGCGGAGCTGACGCAGGACCTCGACCTTGGCCAAGAAAGCCTGCCGCCGGTGGCCGGGGCGACCCCTGCCCAGCCGGTGCAGGCCACGGCCGACTTGGTTGCCCGCGTCGCCGCGCTCGAAGCAAAGATGATCGAGCGAGAGCAGGTCTTTCAGCGCCTGACACAGATGCTCGGCGCCGGTTGATGCAAGGCGGCGTGCCCGGGTCCCCGGTTGGTGCGATGACGGTCGACGTGGAGGATTATTTCCAGGTCCAGGCCTTTGCCCGCGTGATCGATCCCAGCACGTGGGACAGCATCCCCTGCCGGGTCGAAGCGAATATGGACCGGGTGCTGGAACAGTTCGCGCGCGCCGGCGTGCACGGCACCTTCTTCACGCTCGGCTGGATCGCCGAACGCCATCCCAGCGTCGTGCGCCAGATCGTGGCGGCCGGGCATGAGTTGGCGAGTCATGGCTATGCGCACGGGCTGGTGGACGGCCAGACGCCGGACGTGTTCCGGGAGGATATTCGCCGGGCCAAGGGCATTCTGGAGGAACAAGGCGGCGTACCGGTGCGGGGCTATCGCGCGCCCACGTTCAGCATGGGTCCGCACACCCCCTGGGCATTCGAGGCGCTGGAGGCGGAGGGGCATACCTACAGCTCCAGCGTTTACCCGGTGCGGCACGATCTGTACGGCGCGCCGGATTCGCCCCGCTTTCCCTACCGCCCCGGCCCCGGCGCGCTGATGGAACTGCCGATGACGACGCTCCGCCTGGCGGGCCGCAACCTGCCCATCGCCGGTGGCGGCTATTTCCGGCTGGCCCCCTACAGGCTGTTCCGCGCCGCACTGCGCCGCTATCAGCGGGTCGAGCAGAAGCCCGGCCTGTTCTACTTCCACCCGTGGGAGATCGACCCGGCGCAGCCCCGTATCCGCGCCGTGCGCGCCCTGTCCCGTTTCCGGCACACCGTGAACCTGGCCACAATGGCACCGCGCCTCGAACATCTGTTGCGGGATTTCCGCTGGGGCCGGGTGGACGACGCGTTCGCCACGGCGCTAGCGGGCTGAATGGTCACAGTGCGCGCCATGGCCGCAGCCGATGCGCCCGCATGGGACGCGTTCGTGGCCGCGCACCCGTCCGGCACGTTCTGCCATCGCGCCACCTGGGCGCCGGTTATCGAACGCGCATTCGGCCACACGCCGCTGTATGCCGTGGCCGAGCAGGATGGCGCGATGGTGGGCGTGCTGCCGCTGGTGCACGTCAAGACCCGGCTGTTCGGCAACAGCCTGATGTCCACCCCGTTCTGCGTCTATGGCGGCCCGCTGGTGACGGACCCGGCCGTGTTGCCCGCGCTTGACACGCATGTCGCGCAGCTGATGGCGCGCACCGGCGCCCGCGTGACCGAGTTCCGGCTGCGTGACACCCTCGATGGCCTGCCGGACGATGCGTGGCCCACCCGGGCTGACCTCTACGTTACCTTTCGCAAGCCGATCGGCCCCGATGACGACGCAAACCTCAAGGCCATCCCGCGCAAGCAGCGGGCGATGGTGCGCAAGGGGATCGACCAGGGGCTGGTGCCGCACGTGGGGCCCGCGACGGACGGGTTGCACGCGATTTATGCCGAAAGTGTCCGCAACCTCGGCACGCCGGTGTTCAGCCGCCGCTACTTTCGCATTTTGGCGGAGGCGTTCGGGCCGGACCAGGATGTGGTGACCATCACCGATGACGGCCGCCCCGTTGCGGCCGTGCTGAGCTTTTACGACCGGGCGCGGGGTGAGGTGCTACCCTATTACGGTGGCGGCACCGCGGCGGCGCGGGAGGCGCATGCGGCCGATTACATGTATTGGGCCGTCATGCGCCACGCGGCGGCGCAGGGGATCACGCTGTTCGATTTCGGGCGCAGCAAGGCGGGCACCGGTGCGTTTGCATTCAAAAAGAATTGGGGTTTCGTGCCAGAACCGTTGCACTACCGCTATCGCCTCGTTGCGGGAGCTCGCATTCCGGATCATAACCCGCTCAATCCCAAGTACCGGTTGATGATTGCGGCCTGGAAGCGGCTGCCGCTGCCGGTCGCCAACCTGATCGGGCCGCCCATCGTGCGCGGCATCGGCTGATGCACGGCACTGTCCTGGCGCCAGCCTCCCTACGGCCCGCGCTGGCCGTGCTGGCGGCGGCCCTGGTGGCGTGGGTGGCGCTCTTCCGGACCGAGGTGGAGGCGGCCATCGGCATCTGGACCACCTCGACCGCCTATGGCCATTGCTTCCTCATCATCCCGATGGCGCTGTATCTCGCATGGGATCAGCGCGCCGGGCTGGCCGGGCTGGCTCCCCGCGCAACGCCGGCATGGGCGCTGCTGGCGTTGCCGGTTGCGGGCGTCTGGCTGCTGGCTGAGCGGCTGGGCATCATGGAAGGCCGGCAACTGGCGGCCGTCGCGGCGTTCGAGGTGCTTTGCCTGGCCGTGCTCGGCTGGCGGCTCACGCGTGCGCTGGCCGGGCCGCTGCTGTTCCTGTTCTTCCTCGTGCCGTTCGGCGCGTTCTTCACGCCGCAGTTGCAGGCCATCACGGCCCGTATCACCGAAATCGGCCTGACCGTGCTGCGCATCCCGCATTTCGTGAACGATCTGGTGATCGAAATACCGGAGGGCACCTTTTTCGTCGCCGAAGCGTGTGCGGGGCTGCGGTTCCTGATCGCGGCCGTGGCGTTCGGGGTGTTCTTTGCGCTGCTGAACTACCGCAGCCCCGGCCGCCGCGTGGCGTTCATCATCGCGTCCGTCATTATTCCCATTGTCGCCAACGGGCTGCGCGCGCTGGGCATCGTGGCGCTCGGCCACATTTTGGGCAGCGCGGAGGCAGCGGCCGCGGACCACCTGATCTATGGTTGGGTGTTCTTCTCGATCGTCATGCTGCTGCTGGTGGCGGCCGGCATGCCGTTCCGGGAAGCTGCGGCCGCACCCCGGGCTATCGCGGGCCCAGCACCCCGTGGCTTTGCACCCGCGCTGGGCGGCGTGGCGGCCGTGCTGGCCCTGGCGCTCGCCGCCACTGGGCCCGTGCTGGCGGCGGCATTGAACACCCGCGTCACCGCGCCCACGCTGGCCACGCTACCGCCATTGGCCTGGCCCGCGGGCTGCATCGCGACGGCGGACGACGCGCCCGTGCCCATCGTACGCCGGCAGGCCGCGAAATGCGGTGCGCTGTCCATAATCATGACCACCCAGGCCTTTCCTGTCCGCGCCCGGGCCGACGCGATCGCGCGCGAACGCCGTGCCCGCACGGGGGAGGACACGGCCGAAGACGTCAGCACGCGCCGCCTGCCCGGTGCGGATCCCTGGATCAGCATTGCCACGACCGATCCACAGCAGATTTCAGCGGTCAGTACCTGGATCGACGGCGCACCCGCCACCGGTGGCCTGGGTGGGCGCATCCGGCAAGCGCGTAACAGCGTGCTTGGCACCTCCTACGCCCCGCTGCTGATCACCGTCACCACCGCCCTGCCAGGCCGCCCAACGGCAGCGCAACAGGAGCAGATCGAGGGCGTGCTGGCCGGTATCACGCGCGCCCAGAGCGACCTGCCCGCCTGGGTAGAGCGCGCGACACGGGTTCAATAGGCCGGTCACTGCGAGAAGCAAGTCAGGGCGAGAAACCGGTCAGGGCGAGGCGTCACTTGGAGCCGTGGCAATTCACGGGCGCTAGCGCAACTCCGCCGCCACATCGTGAAATAGCCGCGCCGGTAGCCCCGCGCCGGTCACGTTGCGCATGGCGTGCCCGTCATCGTTGCCCAGCCACACGCCGATCACGACAGGGCCGGACGGCATGGAGACGATGCCCATGAACCAGGCGTCGCGGTAATCCTGCGTCGTGCCCGTCTTACCCGCCACCGGCCGGCCCGGCACCGCCGCCGCGCGGCCGCTCCCACGCGTTACCACACCCGTCATCATGCGCAGCATCTCCGCCGCCAGCTCCGGCGTCACCACCTGCTCACCCGGCCCGTGCGCGACTGGCATTTTCTTGCCATCCGCCTCTAGCCCGGCGATGCCCCACGGCGCGACGGCGCGCCCACCATTGCCGAACGGGGCGTAGGCTCCGGCCAGCTCCAGCAGGCCCACCTCTCCGGTGCCGAGTGCCAGCGTGAGGTCGGCCGGCAGCACGTCCATGACACCCAACCGCCGGGCCACGGCTGCCACCGTGCGCGGCCCGCCCGCCTGCTGCATCAGCCGGATGCTAACGGTGTTGAGCGACTGCGCCAGGCCGTCCTCGAGCGTCACATCGCCGCGGAACTGGCCGTCGAAATTGGCGGGCGCCCAGGTGCCGATGCGGATAGGCGCGTCCGGCACCGTGTCGGTCGCGGTGAACCCCGCCTCCAGCGCGGCCAGCCACACAAAGGGTTTGAACGCCGAGCCCGGCTGGCGTCGGGCAGCGACAGCGCGGTTGAACGGGCTCGTGCGCCAGTCCCGCCCGCCCACCATGGCGCGCACGGCCCCGGTGGACGCATCCAGCACCACAATGGCCCCCTGTTGCACGCCCGCGGCCTGGCCGGGGCCATCCAGCACGGTGCCCAGCCGCGCCTCTGCCACCGCCTGCAGCCGCGCGTCGAGTGAGGTATGCAGCACCGCGTCCGCCCCCTGCGGCACCACCGTGGCGGCCTGTTCGGACACCCATTCCGCAAACCACCCGGCGGCGGCCGGGCGCGCGGTGAAGGCGATCTGTGCCCCCGCCGCCACCGCTTCGGCCCGGGACAGCACGCCCGTATCGGCCATGGCGGCCAGCACTTCTCGTCCACGCGCGGCCGCTGCCGCCGGGTCCGCGCGTGGATTGATGCGGGACGGCGCACGCGGCAATCCGGCCAGTACCGCACTTTGCCACAGGTTCAGGTTGCGGGCGGACGTGCCGAAATAGAGCCGCGCCGCCGCATCCACCCCCCACGCCCCGCTGCCGAGATAAACGCGGTTCAGCCAGATTTCGAGGATTTCGGCCTTGCTGAACGTCCGCTCCAGCCAGATCGTCAGCAGCACCTCCTGCACCTTTCGCTTGGCGGTGCGGGCGTTGCTGAGGAACAACGTCTTGGCGACCTGCTGCGTGATGGTGCTGCCGCCCTGCACCAGCCGGCCGGATGTGAGGTTCACCCACAAGGCCCGGGCAATGCCAATGAGGTCGAGGCCGGAGTGGTGGTAGAAGCGCCGGTCCTCCACCGCCACCGCCGCGGCCGGTAGTGCGCGCGGCAGATCCGCCAGGCGCAACGGCTCACCCACCACATCGCCGAACGTCGCGAACACAACGCCCGACCGGTCTTGCAACGACAGGCCCGGCCGCCGGGCCGAGTCGAGCGCTGCATCTGGCCGCGGCAGGTCCCGCGCCAGCCACAGCACGGCAACGGTGCCCAGAATACCCAGCCAGATGCCCAGGATCAGACCCCAGCGTAGCACCCGCCACCGCCAGCGCCGCCGCGGCAACGGCCGGGGCACGGCAGGTACAAAGGTGGGTGCGCCGTACCCCACGCTACCTAAAACACAGCACGTAGACCGTCGACGCATTCGCGATCTCACCCACCTCGAACGCGCGCTTGTCTACGCCTAGGCTATCGCGCAGCACGGGACGGACGCTGTTTTCGCGTAAAAAGGCCAACGCCTCCGTCCCTTTTACGGCAAAGTTCACGTTCTGCGGGATGTCGCCGCCCGTCATCTCTGCCGTGCGCATGGCATTCAGCTTGCTAACCACCACGCCCACGACATTGGCCTGCGTATCCAGCAGCGGCCCACCGGAGTTGCCGGGGTTGACCGGAGCGGTGATCTGCAAATTGGCCGGGTTGTCACGCAGGCCAGCCAGCGCGCTGACGTCCCCAGTGGTCAGCGTGGGGCCGGATGACAGCAGGCCCGACAACGGAAAGCCATAGGTGATGACCAACTCGCCCCGGCGGATGGGCGGGTTCTCACGGAACGGCAGCGGCGGACCGGCGTCCCCCTCGATACTCAGCAGCGCAAGGTCCCGGCGCCGGTCGACCGGACCCAGCCGCGCCGGCAAGCGTTGCCCGGCTGCATTGCGGACCATGACGCGGCTGCATTCGTTGATGACGTGGTTGTTGGTCATGACCAACCGGTTGGCGACCACGAAGCCGGTGCCGCTGCTGCCGGGCTGCTCACCCGGGCGCGGGGCGGCGCGGTTGGGGGCGATGCGGTCGGGAGCCATCTCCTCCCTGGCACCCAGCGGCGGCGGTTTGGGCGGCAAGCGTTCATTTTGAGCGTGACCGTTGCCGGACGCCAGCAGCCCCGCCACGATACCCATAACCAAGACCGGAGCCCGCATGACCACCCTGTTCCTCGACGCCAACGACGCGATGGCCAGCATCTACCACGCCATCCGCCGCCCTGCCGACGGGCCGGTGGACCTCAACCGCGCCGATCATGTGGACCCGTCCGAGCTTCCCGCCAAGCTGGCCGGCGTCACCATCGTGCTTAACGACCACAGCTTCATGCCCACGGCGGCAATGCGCCAGTGCCCGAGTGTCCGTCACGTCATTTTTCTGGGCACGGGCGCGCGCAGCTACATGGACCCCGAGGAGCTGGCGGCGCTGGGCATCACCGTCCACACCATCAAGGGCTATGGCGACACGGCGGTAGCGGAACACGCGGCAGCGCTGCTGTTTGCCGCCGCGCGGGGCCTGGCGCTCATGGACCGCAGCGTGCGTGCCGGCACCTGGCCCCGGCAGGAGGGCATGCAGTTGGCAGGCAAGACGCTCGGCCTGATCGGCTATGGCGGCATCGGGGCGGAGCTGGCGCGGATCGCAGCCGGCATCGGCATGACTGTGATCGCCTGGAACCGCACGCCGCGCGAGGTCCCCGGCGTGTGCTTCGTGCCGCTGCAGGCGCTGCTGGCCGAAAGCCATGCCGTGTCGTTGCATCTGCTGCTGACCGATGAGACGCGGGGGTTCCTCAATGCCGACCGTATCGCGGCCATGCGGCCCGGCGCCATCCTGGTCAACACTGCGCGGGGCGCCGTCATCGACACGCCGGCGATGGTCGCAGCACTGCGATCTGGCCACCTGCGCCATGCGGCGCTGGACGTGTTCGACCACGAACCGCTGCCGCCC
>JANONC010000112.1:0-6283 GCA_031420655.1 Rhodospirillales bacterium
GGCCCCACGAGCGGCTGGGCATAGTAGATGTTGGCAACAATCAACGCGCACGCAGCCGCCAGCCCGGCGGTCAGCCAGCCTGGTATGGTCTTGGTCTCGGTCGTGGTCAGGGACACGGGCGGCTCCGCGGCTGGAACCGCCCTTACGTCAGGCTACCGACCTGGTTTGCAACCGGTATTAGACAGCAAAAGCGGTCCGGCCCTCGGCCTGGCCGTTTTGCAGATAGTGGACCAGCGGGTCGATCCCGGCCGCCCGCACGTCCGCATACGCCGCCAGGTACTTCGACGTGCTGAAGGCGGCCGAAGCGTTGCGGCCTTCTTTCCAACCATTCGTCTCAAAATGCAGCAACGGGTTGATGTGCGCCGCGGCGACGTCCGGGTTCTGGCGCAGGTAGTAGGCCGTGTCGAACAAGGCGGAGGGATTGAGACCCCGCTGCCACCCCGTGCTGTCATAATTGGCCGCCGCCTGAAGGGTCGAGGCAACCGGGTCCGCCCCGGGCGTGAGGCCGGCCTGGCGATCATAATAGGCCACGTTGATCACCGGATCGGTCGTGACGGCGGGTGATAGGAATGCCATGCGCCCCTCGGCCCGGCCATTGGTCAGGTAATGCAGCAGCGGATTGATCCCGGCTGCTTTCACGTCCGGGTTGGCGGCCAGGTATTTAGCGTCCGAGAACAGCAGGCTGGGCTCACGTCCCTCTTTCCAGCCGATCGTTTCAAAATGGGTGAGCGGATCGACGCCGGCCGCCTTCACGTCTGGGTTGTGGGCCAGGTAGTAGTTCGTGTCGAAATAGGCGTTGGGGTTGCGCCCCTCTTGCCAGCCATTGCTGTTGTAGTGCGTGGCGGCGTCGATGCCGGCCGCGCGCACGTCTGGATTGGCGGCGTAATAGGCGGCAGCGTCCACGCCCGGGTCAGGCGTGCCGGGCGCAAAGGCCAGCCGGCCCTCGGCACGGCCGCTGTTGAGGTAGTGCGTGAGCGCGTTGATGCCAGCCGCTTTCACGTCCGGGTTGGCAGTCAGGTAGTCGGTGACGCTGAATTGCGCCGACGGGTCGCGGCCCTGCGCGGCGCCCAGCTGCTTGAAATGCAGGAGCGGATTTATGCCGAGCGCTTGTACATCCGGGTTATGCGCCAGGTAGTAGCTGGTGCTGAAGTAAGCGCTTGGATCCAGGCCGAGCTTCCAGCCGGTCGCCAGGAAGTGCGCATAGGCGTTCAAGGCGGACACCCCGGTCACGTGGGCCAAGTAGTACGCAACGTCGAACAGCGGATCGAGGTTGATGGGGGCCGGGGTGGGCTGTACGATTCCCGTGGCGGTCGCGTTCGCATCGTTGGGAGCGGCTCCACCCAGGACAACCGCGAAGTTTTCGGTGGTGGCAATCTGCGCGCCCTGCAGGACGATGGTCAGTGTCGTGCTGGACGACCCAGCGGCGAAGGTGACCAGGCCGGACGGGTTGGTGATCACGCCGGGCGGCAGCGGGTTGGTGCCGGACCCGGCGGCGTTGTATGCGACGCTGGCGACCGACGTCACATCCCCAGTGCGGGTCACGGTGAAGGTGAACGGCGTGGTGCCGCCATCCTGGTCCGGCTTGTTGGCGTCCAGCGGTGCGATCTTGAACACGAGCGGGGCGAAGGCGGCCACCAGCGCGGTCACGTGGGAGATGCCGGAGCTGGCAATCCCGGGGTTGATGTCTTTGACGAGTTGGGTGCCGGCGGTTGTCGTGTCCGTCACCCACAGCTCGTGGCCCGACCCATTACCTTGCGCATCCAGCACCGTCGCGGCGAACACGGCTGTACCATCCCCGGTCGCGGCAAAATTGTCCGGCGCAAAGACGTCGCGGGCCGGGTCCACAGTGTCCACCTGGGTCGTTCCAGCCGTCGTCCCGTCGCTGATCCAGAGCGAGCCCGTCTGTGCTCCGGTGGAAACACGGAAAAGGAAGCGGCCATCGCCCAACGACGTAAAATCTGCGGCAGCCACCCCGCTATAATTTCGCGGATCGCCAGAGAAAAGGTTGGGAATAGTTTTCAACAACCGCGTTCCAGCCGTCGTCCCGTCCGACACGAACACCTGGACGGCCGTGGATTGACCCGACGCGTTTGGCTGGGCACCGACGAAATAAGCGACTAGGCCATTCGAAACTGGAGAAAGCTTGACGAAATAAAGGTAGTCGACCGGTTGCAACAATACCGTTCCAGCAGCCGTTCCGTCCGAAACATAAAGCCCACTTTGTTTGAAGACGCTGCTTTCGGCGTAGAACATGACCTTGCCGTTGCCGAGTGTGGCAGGCTGATAGATACGCAGGTCATTGATTTTCGTCGTGCCAGCCGTTGTTCCGTTGGTGACGTACAGGCCTTGGGTGTAGTCATTGGCACTCGCATCACTGGAAAATAGGGCGCGGCCGTTGCTCAACGCAGTCATGAAGTGCGGGCCGTAGAACGAGCCGCCGAAAGCCGGCAGCAGCGGCGATGTACCGGTCGCCGTGCCGTCGGTTGTGTATAATTGCGGCACCAGCAGCGTGCTTGCCAGCGTGAACGTCGCGCGCCCGTTACCGATAGAAACAAGGTCGGGCGCGACCTGGTTTTGCCCCCCGGTGTAGGAAAACGACTTGACGACGGCAGTGCCAGCCACCGTGCCATCCGTTGTCCACAACGCACCGGTGCCCGTGCTACCGCCCGTGTTGCCCGCGGCGTAGTTCATGTCGGTCGACAGGAACATAACCCGGCCGTCGCTTAGGCTGACAAGCTGGATTTGCTGGTCGGCGACAGAGCCGATGGACGCGAGCCGCTTGGTTCCCGCGATGGTACCGTCCGTTACGTACAGGCCGTAGTTGGTAAGGTCTGTCTTGCTTCGGCCAATGAAAATGGCCTGACCAGAACCGAGCAATGCGTAATCGATTTGCGGTGTGTAGGTGCTACCAGACGACCGACCATTAAAACGGATCACATCAGCCAAGACGAACGTGCCGGCCGCCGTACCGTCCGTCACCCATGGGTTGGAAGACCCGCCGCCGACGTTGGCGTCAAACACTGCTAGCTTACGCGCCATTACCGTTCATCCATCGATTGTTGCACAACTTATCACGCTCCAATTCCAAAGTAGCAACAGCCTTACCCGACTGCGCCGATCCCCTGTAACCCGCCGAACACACCCAGCAGGGTCGTCAGGCCCACCACGACGACCACCACCCAGAAATAAATACCCCGGAGCCGGACCGCCTCTGGCAGCGCCCGGACGGAGAGGGCGATCAGGAAGCCCAGCACCAATGGCAGCAGCAGCGCATTCATGATCTGCACGCCGACGTTGAGTTCCACCAAGTTGGGATAGAGCCCGACCAGCACCGCGCAGACCACGACAGCCGCGGCATACAGGCCATAGAAGCCGCGCGCCTGGGACGGCTGCAGGTTGAGTGAACGCTTAAAGCCCGCCACCTCGCCCACGCCCCAGGCCAGCGCCAAGGTGGAGACGATGGCCGCAATCATGCCAGCGCCGATGACGCCCAGGCTGAACACCATCTTGCCCAGCCCCTCACCCAAAAAGGGCGTGAGCACGCCGGCCATGTCGCCCACTGTCTTCAGTTCCGCGTCGGGCTTGGCCTGACCGAGCGTGGCCGCGACCGCAACCAGGACAGCCGCCATGACCAGCTGCGTGACCACGGCGCCCACAGCCGTGTCGAGCCGGGCGGCGCCCAGATGCTCCGGCTGTAAGCCTTTATCGGCTACGGCCGACTGCTGGTAGAACACCATCCACGGCATGATAACCGCACCGATATTGGCGGCAGCCAGGTAGACGTACTCCTTCTCGCCATACGGGATCTGCACCGACTGCGTCGCCATTTCCGCGACGTTCGGGTGCGCCCACCAAGCGACGACGAAAAACGCGAGTTCAAATAAGCCAAGCGCGATCGCTACCCGCTCCACCCGGCGATACGACCCGGTCATGACCACGGCCAGCAACGCCACGGTTGCAAGCGTCAAGCTGATGGGCCGCGTTACGCCATACAGCTCGCCCACACCGGCCACGCCGGACAACTCGGTCACCAGCGCGCCAAACGTCGCAACCGCTAGGCCGGCCACGGACACCCAGGCCCAGCCTCCGCCAAACGTCTCACGGATCAGCTCGCCATGGCCGCGCCCGGTGAAGATGCCCAGGCGTACCGTCAGTTCCTGCACCATATACAGGATCGGCATCAGAATAAACTGCAGCAGCAGCAGCTTGTACCCCCACTGCGCCCCGCTTTGCCCGGCCGTGATGATGCTGCCGACATCCGTATCGGCCAGCATGACGACCAACCCCGGCCCGAACACGGCCATCGCGCGGGTGAGGCGGGGAGAGCGAGGCAGTGCTTGCGACACGGGTGTTTGCGACACGGGCGACCTCGATACTGCGAATCATTCGCAACTGGGTTCTAGCACCTCCGGCCGCCGTTGCAAGCGGGCGCGCGCTGCCCTACCCACCCGCTATGCTGACGCTGCATAACAGCCTGACCCGGCGGCGGGAGATTTTTGCGCCGATCGATCCCACCCACGTCCGGCTGTATGTGTGCGGGCCGACCGTCTATGACCTGGCGCATATCGGCAACGCGCGCGGCATGGTGGTGTTCGACACGCTGGTGCGGCTTCTGCGGCATCTCTACCCGCGCGTGACGTATGTGCGAAACATCACGGACGTGGATGACAAGATCAACGCCCGCGCCGCGGAAAGCGGGGAGAGCATTGCCGGGGTGACGGCTCGCACCGGCGCGCAGTTTGCGGCCGACATGGCGGCGCTGGGCAACGCTGCGCCCGATATCGAGCCGCGCGCGACGGCGCATATCGCCGAGATGATCGTGCTGATCGAACGCATGATCGCCGCCGGGCACGCCTATGTGGCGGCGGGGCACGCGCTGTTCGCGGTGGATAGCTTTGCCGAATACGGCCGCCTGTCGGGCCGCGATCCGGAGGCGCTGCTGGCGGGTGCCCGGGTGGAGGTGGCCCCCTACAAGCGGAACCCTGGCGATTTCGTGCTGTGGAAGCCCTCGCCGCCGGAGCTGCCGGGCTGGGACAGTCCGTGGGGCCGCGGCCGGCCAGGCTGGCATATCGAGTGCAGTGCCATGGCCTGGCGCTATCTGGGCGAGACGTTCGACATCCACGGCGGCGGCGACGACCTGCTGTTCCCGCACCACGAGAACGAACGGGCGCAGTCGTTATGCGCTTTGCCCGGGTCCGGCTTCGCGCGGATGTGGCTGCATAACGGCATGCTGAACCTGAATGGCGAGAAGATGTCGAAGTCGACCGGTAATTTCTACACGATCCGGGACGTGCTGGCTCGTGCGCCCGCCGAGGCCGTGCGGCTGATGCTGCTGCGCGCGCAGTACCGCAGCGTGCTGGAGTTTTCGGATGCCGGACTGGCCGAGGCGCGGCGCGAGCTGGACCGGTTTTACCGGGCGCTGGAGGCGGGATGGGACGAGGCGCCCGCGGACCCGGCGGTGGTGGCGGCGCTGTGTGACGACCTGAACACGCCGCTGGCGATCGCCGGGCTGCATGCGGCTTCGGACCGGGCGCTGGCGGGGGACCGGGAAGCGGCGGGCGGAATGCGGGCGGCGGCGGCGCTGATGGGCCTGCTGCAACAGGACCCGGCGGACTGGTTCCGCGGCGGAGATGACGTGGCCACGATCGAGGCTGCGATCACCGAGCGCCTGGCTGCCCGTAAGGCACGTGACTTTGCTCGCGCCGACGCCATCCGGGCCGAGTGGCTGGCCCGCGGCGTGGCCTTCGAGGATGGGCCCGGCGGCACCCGCTGGCAACGCGTGTGATAGGCCGACAATGACAGGCCGCGACGGCGGTGCCGACATCGGCCCAATCGGGGCCAGCCCAGTGGTTATCCTGGTGCGTCCGCAACTGGCCGACAACATCGGTGCGGCGGCGCGGGCGATGGGCAATGGCGGGCTGTTTCACCTGCGGCTCGTGGCTCCGCGCGACGGCTGGCCGCAGGAACGCGCCTGGGTCACAGCCAGCGGTGCGGACCGTATTCTGGATCAGGCGACGGTGCATGACACAGTGGCCGATGCGGTCGCGGATCTGCACCGCGTGTTTGCGACCTGCCCGCGGCCCCGGCACGTCATTAAGCCCGTGCTGACCCCCCGCGCGGCAGCGGCGGCGCTGCGGGAGGTGACCGGGCGGGCGTTGCGGGCCGGGGTGCTGTTTGGGCCGGAACGGGCGGGCCTGGACAACGACGACATGGCGCAGGCCGACACGCTCGTGCGCTATCCGCTGAACCCGGCGTTCAATTCGTTGAACTTAGGCCAGGCCGT
>JANONC010000113.1:0-6481 GCA_031420655.1 Rhodospirillales bacterium
ACCTCACGCAAGCGGGCGACCGAGGCGGGCGACGCCCAGTCGATCGCGCCTTCGACCCGCGCGCGCTCCTGCCCGGCATGGTCGATCAGCACTGTGGTCGGGATGCCCTTGGCTTCAAACGCGCGCGCCGCTGTGCCGCGGGGGTCCAGTAGGACGGGTAGGGACTGGATCCCACGTTCGGCATAGAACCGTGCTACCGCCGTAGCTCCGCCGCGGTCGGATGACAGCGCCAGCACGGCGATCCGCTCCGGTTTCACCAGCCGGGCCAGCGCGTCCAGCGCCGGCATCTCGGCCACGCATGGGACGCACCAGGTGGCCCAGAAATTGAGCACCACCGCCTGCCCGGCATAATCCGCCAGCGTGCGTGCCGCCCCGTCTGCCGTGGTCCAGCCGACCTCAGGCGTCGCCAAGGGCGGGCCGCGCGTGACCAGCAGGGCTGGGCCCTCGGCAGCGTGCAGTTTGCGCGGGGCGGCGCACGCCATTAGGGTCGCCCCTGCGGCCAGCATGACGCGCCGCCTCCCTATTTGTCCCCAAGAGTCCATCATGCCTCCGTTGACCTCTGCTCCTAGCACACCCAGTGATACACCGTCCCGTAACGCAGAAGCCAACGCTGCGTGGGGCGGGCGCTTTGCCGCTGGGCCCGGCGTGGTCATGGCCGAAATCAATGCCAGCATCGGCTTTGACCAGCGGATGTGGCGGCAGGATATCCGCGGCAGCCAGGCGCATGCCGCCATGCTGCTGCAGGCGGGCGTGCTGACGGCGCCAGACGAGACGGCGATCCGCGAGGGCCTGGACGCGATCGGGGCCGAGATCGCCGCCGGGCACTTTCCGTTTACGGAGGCGCTAGAAGACATTCATATGAACATCGAGGCGCGGCTGACGGAGCGCATCGGTGAGGCCGGCAAGCGCCTCCACACCGGGCGCAGCCGCAACGACCAGGTTGCGACCGATTTTCGCCTGTGGGTGCGGGACAGCATCGACGGGCTGGATGCGCAGCTGGCCGACACCATGGCGGCCCTCGCGACCCGCGCGGCCCAGTATGCGGCGGACCCGATGCCGGGTTTTACGCATTTGCAAACGGCGCAACCGGTCACGTTCGGGCACCATTTGCTAGCCTATGTGGAGATGCTGGCGCGCGATCGCGGGCGGCTGGCGGACACGCGGCGTAGGCTGAACGAATGCCCGCTCGGGTCCGCCGCACTGGCCGGCACCAGCTTCCCGGTCGACCGCACCCACACGGCGGCAGCGCTGGGCTTTGACCGCCCGACGGCCAACTCGCTCGACGCCGTCAGCGACCGGGATTTTGCGTTGGAGTACCTGTCGGCGTGTGCCATCTGCGCCATGCATTTGTCGCGGCTGGCGGAGGAGATGATCATCTGGTGCAGCGCGCCGTTCGGCTTCGTGCGGCTGAGCGATGCGTTCACCACCGGCAGCTCCATCATGCCGCAAAAGCGCAATCCGGACGCGGCGGAACTGACCCGGGCCAAGACAGGCCGGATCACGGGCGCGCTGGTCGGCTTGCTCATGGTGATGAAGGGATTGCCGCTCGCCTACGCCAAGGACATGCAGGAAGATAAAGAGCCGGTTTTCGACGCGACGGACGCGCTCGCTTTGTGCCTGGCGGCCACGGCCGGGATGGTGCGGGACATGGTGCCGGATCTGGCACGCATGCGCACGCTGGCTGGTTCCGGCTATTCGACGGCGACGGATTTGGCCGATTGGCTGGTGCGCGTGCTGCAGCTGCCGTTCCGCACTGCGCATCATGTCACGGGGCGGCTGGTGGCGCTGGCGGAGGCGCGCGGCACGGACCTGGCCGCCTTGTCGCTGGCGGACATGCAGGCGGAGGAGCCGGGCATAACGGCGCTCATCTTCGACGTGCTGACCGTCGACGCCTCCGTCGCGTCGCGCACGAGTTTTGGCGGCACGGCCCCTGCCAACGTGGCGGCCCAGGCGGCGCGCTGGATGGCCGCGCTGTAGGATGCTGGCCCAGCAGCTGACGAACGGAGTTTTGCTCGGCGCGACCTACGCGTTGTTCGCGCTGGGCTTTACGCTGATGTTCGGCGTGTTGCGCGTAATCAACCTGACCTATGGCTTCTACTTTTCGGCAGGTGCGTTCGTGGCGTTGTGGCTGGCGCGGCTGGGCTGGTCCGTATGGGCCGCGTTGCCTGCCGCGTCGCTCATCGCGGGCCTGCTGGCGATCGTGCTGGACTGGCTGTTGCTGACCCGGCTGCGTCGCATCCAGGCGCCGGAGCTGTCCTCGCTCATGGTGACGCTGGGCGGCGTGCTGGCGCTCTATTCGGCGTTGACGGCGTGGATGGGGCCGGACATCCGCCGCCTGCCGCCGGGCTGGATTTCGGCCGAGGCATTCGTGGTCGGCCCCGTGCGGGTCACGGCGGCACAGTTGCTGATCGTGGGGGCGACGGCAGTGCTGGTGGCCGGCTTGCTCGGCATCATGCGCGGCACACGGCTCGGGCTTGCCATCCGCGCCATGGCGGAAAAGCCCGACGCGGCGCAGCTGATGGGCATCGACACCGGGCGGGCCGCAGCCACCGTGTCGTTTCTGTCCGGGTGCCTGGCGGGCGCAGGCGGCGTGCTGATTGGGCTCAATTTTAACGCGATCCAGCCCTACATGGGCGAGACGATGATGCTGCGCGGCTTCGTCGTCATCATCGTGGGCGGGCTGGGCGACATACGCGGCGCGCTGATCGCAGGCGTGGCGCTGGGTGTGGTGGAGGTGCTGACGGCGGGGTACGTGTCGTCGGGCTTGAAGGAAGCGGTGGCGTTCCTGATTCTCGTCGCCGTGCTCTGGACGCGGCCCGCCGGGCTGTTTGGCCGCGCCGTGTTGCGCCGCGCCTGATGCCGGCGTGGCTCGACGATCTATTCTGGACGTACCAGAACCTGGTGTACGCGCTGGGCGTGAATGGGCTGCTGGCGTTGTCGATGTACGTGGTCCTCGCCATCGGGCAGCTGAGCCTGGGGCAGGCGGCCTTCATGGGGCTGGGCGCCTATTCATCGGCGTTGATGACGCTGAAGCTTGGCTGGCCGTTTTGGCTGGTGCTGCCCGCCTCGGTCGTGACGCCCGTGTTGTTCGCACTGGCGATCGGCGTGCCCACGTTGCGGCTGGCGGGCGTGTACCTCGCTATTGCCACGATCGGGCTCGGTGAAGTTTTGCGTGCGGTCTACCTCAATGTGGATGTGTTCGGCGGCGCGCTCGGCTTGTCGGGTATTCCGGAGCGCGCCGGGGTGGGTCTGATCTATGGCGCGCTGGGCCTGGCGCTGGTGGGGTTCTGGCTGGTGGGCCGCAGCAGCATTGGCCGGGCGATGGAGGCGATGCGGGAGGACGAGACCGCGGCGCAGGTGATGGGCGTGCCGATCGCGCGGTACAAAATGGGCGCATTGCTGGTTTCGGCCGGGCTGGCTGGGCTGGCCGGGTGCCTGTCGGCGCATGTCAGCAGCTTTATCGGCCCCAACGAGTATGGGTTCGAACCAGCGGTGACGATCCTATCCTATGTATTGCTGGGCGGAACCGGCACGCCGCTGGCCCCGGTGCTGGGTGCCTGGGTGCTAACCTTGCTGCCGGAGGCGTTGCGTGGCTTTGCCGATGCGCGGGGAATCGTGAACGGCGTGATCATCGTCATCGCGGTGCTGTTCTTACCGCGGGGGTTGTTGCCCTGGCGTATGAAGCGGCGGGCGGCGTGATGCTGCTGTCGGTCCGTGATCTTACCCGGCGCTATGCTGGGCTGATGGCGGTCGACAGCGTGTCCATGGACGTGGTGCCCGGGACGATCCACGCCGTCATCGGCCCTAATGGCGCGGGTAAGACAACGCTGTTCAATCTTATTAGCGGGCTGGTCGCGCCCAGCGCGGGCACTATCACCCTGGACGGCACCGCCATCACCACCTGCCCGGCCAATGAACGGGCCACCCTTGGGCTGGGCCGCACGTTCCAGAATATCCGCGTATTCGGTGCCATGACGGTGCTGGAAAATGCCCTGACCGGCCTGCACGCCCGGCCTGTTCCGGGCCTGGGTGCGACGCTGCTGCGGCTGCCGTCTTTCCGCAGGCATGAGCGCGCCGCAGTGGCACAGGCCCGCGCGGCGCTGGTACAAGTTGGGTTGCAGGACCGGGCGGACCTGCCGGCTGGCGCGCTGCCCTATGGCGATCAGCGCCGGCTGGAGATTGCGCGTGCCATGGCTGCGGCACCCCGGCTGCTGTTGCTGGACGAACCCGCCGCCGGGCTCAACCCGGCCGAAACCACCGCACTTGCCGTGCTCGTGCGCCAGTTGCGGGATGCTGGCACCACGATCCTGCTGGTCGAGCACGATATGGGGTTCGTGATGGACATTTCGGACGTGGTGACCGTGCTCAATTTCGGCCGCCGCATTTTTGAAGGCCCGCCCGCTGCTGTCCGGCAGGAGCCGGTGGTGATCGAGGCGTATCTGGGCCCCAAGGTCGCCGCACGGCTGGCCGCCGGCCAGAAGGTTGGCCGCGGCGTATGACGGCGCTGCACACGGAAGGGCTCCAAGTCTGCTACGGCCGCACGGTCGCGCTGGCGAACTTGTCGATCGACGTGCCGGAGGGGACAGCCGTCTGCCTGATCGGCGCCAACGGGGCGGGTAAGACGACGGCGTTACGGGCCATAAGCGGGCTGGTTCGTGCGCGGTCCGGCCGGGTCGTATTTGGCGGCACCGACATCACCCGGTACGCCGCACACCGCGTTGCCGCGGCCGGACTGCGCCATGTGCCGGAGGGCCGGCAGTGCTTTGCGGAGCTGACAGTGGACGAGAATCTGGCGCTTGGCGCATACCTCGACCCACGCGCCGCCACCACGCAAAGGCGCGAGCAGGTGCTGACCCGTTTTCCCCGCCTGCGCGAACGGCTGACGCAGCAGGCCGGGTCGCTTTCGGGTGGGGAGCAGCAGATGCTGGCCATCGGCCGGGCGTTGATGGGCCAGCCGCGACTGTTGTTGCTGGACGAGCCCAGCATGGGGCTTGCGCCGCTGTTCGTGGAGGAGATTTTCGCCATTATCGCCGCATTGAAGGCGGAAGGGACGACGATTTTGCTTGTGGAGCAGAATGCCTCCGCAGCGCTCGATTTGTGCGACTACGCCTATGTTCTTGAAAATGGCCGGATTGTGCTGAGCGGCGTGGCGGCTGATGTGGCGGCTGATCCGGCGGTCATTAGCGCGTATCTGGGTGGCTAGAGCGCTTTCCGACCAGGCTGCTTCGCCCGGGCGGACGGTGTGCTCGCCCAACCTCAAACCGAGCGCCCAAGCCGATCCGCTTTGGTTGGATTGGGCGCTAGTGTCGTACCACCAGCACGTCACATTTCGTCACGGGCTTGCCTTACTTTCGCCGCCTATCATTGCCAACTTGCCGTTACGGGACGATGACCCGCACACCTGTTGACCGAGGTCCTTTTATGACCCGTTTTACCGTTCTTATCGCTGCCGTCCCGATCGTTGCCGGGCTGGCGCTCTCTCCTGCTCCCGCGCATGCCGATTTTTATCGGGGTGGGTATGGGTATAGGGGTGGGTATGGGGGCGGCTATCGGGGTGGGTATGGGGGCGGCTATGGGTATCGGGGTGGCTACGGCTATCGCGGCGGATACAATTATGGGCCCGCTATCGTGGGTGGCGCGCTGCTTGGCCTCGGACTAGGGGCTGCCTTTGCTGCGCCGCGCTATTACGCCCCGCCGCCGGTGTACTATGCACCGCCACCGGTCGTGTATGCGCCGCCACCGGTCTATTATGCACCACCGCCCACGTATTACGCTCCGCCCCCGACATACTATTCCCCTCCTCCGGACTACTACCGCTGATTTAAGCGGGGTGGTCGATTGCTTACGATCGGCCGGAGCGGGCCGGACTGGGAGCTAGAGTCACTCGCGGTGCTGGCTCAGAAACGACTGCGCCGTCCGTAGGCTGAGCGCCATGATGGTGAGCGCCGGGTTGGCGGGCATGGCGCTGGGGAAGACGGAGTTGTCGCACACCCACAGATTCGGCACGTCATGGCTGCGGCCATAGGGGTTCACGACGGAGCTGGCCGGGTCGGCACCCATGCGGCAGGTGCCGATGGTATGGGCGGAGCGGCGCACGGAGAAGATGTCCGTGGCTCCCGCGGACTGCCACAGCCGGGTCATGAGCTGGATGGCATGGTGCTCCATCGCCAGCTCGTTCGAGCCATAGTTGAAGGTGATCATCGGCTTGGGCATCCCGCTCGCGTCTGTTTCGCCGGATAGCGTGAGCCGGTTGCCAGTTTGCGGCAGGCAGTCGCCGTTGATGCCGAGGCCGGCGATGCGGGGGTAGGTGGCAATGGCCTCGACCAGCGCCGGGCCCCATAGGTTGCGGGCGCGCGCCATTTGCGTGGCCCAGGTGACGGGTACGATCCCCAATGACTGAATGAGGTATCCGCCGGCGAACGTCGCTTCCGCCGGGCGGATCATGTCTTCGGTAATGAGGGCGGACGGATAGCCGGTCCAG
>JANONC010000114.1:0-25738 GCA_031420655.1 Rhodospirillales bacterium
GGGGTGCCGGCGGACGTGTTGCAGTTGCTGCCCGGCACTGGCGAGGTGGGTGGGCAGCTGGTTGCGGATGTGCGCGTGTGCGGCGTCGTGTTCACAGGCTCGACCGCAACGGCCCGGCTGATCCAGCGCACGCTGGCCACACGCCTCAACCCCGATGGCAGCCCGGTGCCGCTGATTGCCGAGACCGGCGGGCAGAACGCGCTAGTGGCCGACAGCTCGGCACTGGCGGAGCAGGTGGTGGCGGACGTGCTGGTCTCGGCATTCGATAGCGCCGGGCAGCGATGCTCGGCCCTGCGGGTGCTGTGCTTGCAGGACGATGCGGCGGATCGCGTGCTGGCCATGCTGCTTGGTGCCTTGGCCGAGCTGTCGGTGGGTGACCCAGCGCGGCTTGCGACCGATATCGGCCCCGTCATCGGCGCGGCCGCGCGTGACCGCATTTTGGCGCACATTCAAGCCATGCGCGACGCGGGCTGCATCGTCCACCAGGCTGCGCTTCCGGCGGAGTGCGCCCACGGCACCTTCGTCATGCCCGCCATCATCGAGCTGCCGCGTCTGTCGTTGCTGACTGCCGAGGTGTTCGGCCCCGTCCTGCATGTCGTGCGCTATCCGCGCGACGGGCTGGACGCAATGCTGGCGGCGATCGGCGCGACTGGTTACGCGCTGACGTTTGGGCTGCATACCCGCATCGATGAGACGGTGGCGCACGTCCTTCCGCGCGTGCAGGCGGGTAATGTGTACGTGAACCGGAACGTGATCGGCGCCGTGGTGGGCGTGCAGCCGTTTGGCGGGCATGGCCTGTCGGGCACCGGACCTAAGGCAGGCGGTCCACTGTACCTGCGTCGCCTGCTGTCCCGCGCGCCTGTGATCGCTCTGCCGGGCGTGATGGAACTGCCCGGCCCCGTGGGCGAGCGCAATGTCTACAGAACGGGACCGCGCGGCACGGTGCTGTGCGTAGCACCGGACGAGGCCGGCCGGCACCGGCAGATCGCGGCGGCGGAGGCGGCGGGCAACCGCGCCGTTACGGCCGGCCCGTGTGATGCAATCCTGTTCGCCGGGTCGGCGTCCGATTTGTTGACGCTGCAGCAAGGCACGGCGGCCCAGCCCGGCCCGATCGTCTCGATTACCATCGCAGAAGACGGCTACTACCGCATGGATGGCCTGGTGCAGGAGCAGACGGTCAGCACCAACACCACCGCCGCGGGCGGCAATGCGGCCTTGATGACGCTCGCCTGAAGGACTTTCCGACCAGGCTACTTCGCCTGGGCGGAGGGTGTGCTCGCCAAACCTAAAAAACTAGGGTCCAAGCCGACCCACTTTGGCCGGATTGGCCTCTGGTCACTTCGCCAAGCGGCTCGCGTGATCCCTAGGGCGTGCCCAGGTCGTTAGTAGCGCTTGTACGGCAGGAACTTGCCTGACAGCGTCATGCGCACCCGGTCGCCTTTTTGGTCGGGCTGGCGTTCCAGCGTCATGTCGAAATCGATGGCGCTCATGATGCCGTCGCCGAATTCCTCGTGGATCATCTCTTTCCACGTCGTGCCATAGACTTGGATGAGCTCGTAAAACCGGTAGATCAGCGGGTCGGTCGGCACCGCCGTCGGTAGGCAGCCGCGGTAGGGGGCCTGGGCCAGCAGGTCGGCCTCGTCCTCGGTTAGTTCGAACAGCAATGCCGCCTTTTCGGCCGTCTCGGGCGTCATGCTCATCTGACCCAAGCACGCCGCGCAGGTCCAGACCGGGGCGTGGCCGAGCTTAGAGGCGACCTCCACCCAGCTCCATTTCTTCTTTTTCTTGATGGCCAATATCTTGAGGCCCAGCGCGGTTTTGGCGTCGTTCATCGGTCTCTCCGGGTGCAAAGGGGGTTACTTGGGGTGGGTATTTCGGGTCCCAGCCCGGCGGGCGCGTGCCGGCCAACGCGCGGCTGCGGGTGACCAGGAAGTCTACGATGTGGTTGCGCAGCGCATAGTAGCCAGGCGTGCGGTGAATGGTGGTGCGATCACGCGGCCGGGGCAGGGTGTTGACCACGATTTCCGCCACGCGCGCGTCCGGCCCGTTGGTCATGAGCACGATGCGGTCGGCCAGCAGAATGGCCTCGTCTACGTCGTGCGTGATCATGAACGCGGTCTGGTTCCGGCTCGCGACCAGGCGCAGCACCTCGTCTTGCAGCGTGCCGCGGGTCAGCGCGTCGAGTGCACTGAATGGCTCGTCCATCAGCAACAGCGCAGGTTCGATCGACAGTGCGCGCGCGATGCCGACCCGCTGTTTCATGCCGCCCGACAGTTCTGCCGGCAGCCGGTCGGCCGCATCGCCCAGGCCCACCAGGTCCAGCACGCCGCGCGCATGGTCCCGGATGCGGCTGCGTTTCCAGTCCGGATGACGTTCCCGCACCGCAAACCCAACGTTGCCCAATGCCGTCAGCCACGGCATCAGCGCGTGGGACTGGAAGATGACGGCGCGGTCGAGCGACGGGCCGCTTACCTCCCGCCCGTCCAGTACGATCACGCCCTCCTCCGGCCCTTCCAAGCCGGCCAGGATGTTGAGAATGGTTGTCTTGCCGCAGCCGGAATGGCCGATCAGCACCACGAACTCGCCGCGGTCCACGCCGAACCACACGTCGCTAAAGACGGTGCGGACGCCGTAGCGCCGGGTGATGCCCTCGATGGAGAGCCACGACCGGCTCATGTCACTCCCGCCACGTGATGGCTTGCGCAGCGCGGCCCAGCAGCATGTCCAGCGCCATGCCCACCAGCCCGATCAGCAAAATCGCCACGATGATGTCGGAGATGGACAGGTTGTTCCACTGGTTCCAGACAAAGTAGCCGATGCCGGTGCCGCCCACGAGCATCTCGGCGGCCACGATCACCAGCCACGCGATGCCGATCGAGATGCGGGCGCCGGTCATGATCGTCGGCGCCGCGGCGGGCAAGATCACGCTCCAGGCCGTGCGCCACCGTCCGGCCTCCAGCGTGCGGGCGACGTTCAGCCATTCCCGCCGTACGTTGGCGACGCCAAACGCCGTGTTCAGCAGCATCGGCCAGATGGCGCAGACGAAGATGACGAAGATGGCGCTGATGGAGCTGTCCTTGATCGTGAACAGCGCGAGCGGCATCCACGCCAGCGGGCTGACGGGCCGCAACACCTGGATTATCGGGTTGAGCGCCCCGTGCAGCACCGGGCTCATGCCGATCAGGAACCCGGCCGGGACCGCGATCAGCGCCGCTAGCGTAAAGCCCAGCAGCACCCGGCCCAGCGAGTAGGCGAGCTGCCAGCCAATGCCGAGGTCGTTGGTGCCGCGCACGTAGAACGGGTTGCGCACTTGCTGCCACAGATGCTCGCCAATGTCGGACGGGCGGGGCATGGCGGTGCGTTCACCCTGCTGCGCTTCTTTACCCATCAGCGCGGCATAGGCCGGGTCCATGGCCGGACCGGTGCCGCGGGTGGGGATAGTCAGGAGCTGCCAGCTGCCGAAGAACAGCACGAGGAGTGCTGCAAGCAGCAGCGCCGAGCGGGTTTGGACGCTTTGCATCACAATCGGGCGCGGTTAGCTACGCTTGATCGGGAAAGAGGCGACATAGGCGTCTGGCGCCGCCGGGTCGAATGGCTAGCCCATGACGACGATTGTCTTGCCACTGGCCTTTGGAACCGTGAGGCCTTCGTCGGCCATCAGCTTGCCCGCGCCCGTTGCCAGCATGACCTGGCGCGCGACCCCAGCATAGTCGACATCACCCTTGATCTGCCCCCAGCGCTTCATTTGCGTCAGGATCCAGACACCGAACGCCTCATACGGGAACGGGTCGAACCCGGCGCGGTTGGGTTCTTTGACCACGTTGCCCAGGCCGTCGGCATAGGTGCCGGTCAGCGCCTGTCGCACCACTATGGGCGGCTGGTTGAGGTAGTTGGTGGGCGCAATGGCATCTGCGATTTCCGCCCGGTTTTCCGCCTTGTTGGCGTAGGCGGTCGCGTCGATGATCGCTTTCGTTAGCGCCAGGAACGTGTTGGGGTTTTCGGCCATGAATTGCTGCGACACAGTGAAGGCGCAGCACGGATGCCCATCCCAGATGCCGCGGCTGAGGATATGAATGAACCCCAGCCCGTCATAGACCGCGCGCTGGTTGACCGGGTCCGGCCCCAGGAAGCCATCGATGTTGTCGGCGCGCAAATTGGCCACCATTTCCGGCGGCGGGATCACCCGCAAAGACACGTCAGTGTCCGGATCCAAGCCAGCTTCGGCCAGATAATAGCGCAACAGATAGTTGTGCATCGAAAAGTCGAACGGGATGGCAAACCGCATCCCCTTCCAGTCCTTTGGGTCTCGCCGGTCCTTATGCTTCATCGATAGCGTGATGGCCTGGCCGTTGATGTTCTCGATGGCCGGGATGGACCAGTTCTGCTTGACCGAACCAACACCCAGCGTCAGCGCGAACGGCATCGGCGACAGCATGTGCGTCGCGTCGTATTCGCGGTTCACCGCCTTGTCGCGGATCACCGCCCACCCGGCCGTCTTGACCACGTCCACCTGCAGCCCGTGCTTGGCGTAGAAGCCCATCGGTTCGGCCATGATGATCGGTGAGGCGCAGGTGATCGGGATAAAGCCGACCTTCAGGGCGGTCTTTTCCAGCGGCCCCGGTGGGGACTGCGCCAGCGCCTCCGCCATGCCGAGCGGAAAGATCTCGGACAGGGCGGCCAGGGCGGTTGTTGTACCCACGGCCTGCAAAAAGCCGCGCCGCCGGGCCGCGTTGGGGAACACGGCTTGCAGGACCGAGCGTTGCACTGCCGCAGCGGCATCATGTGCCGCAAAGCTGCCGTGGCAGGCGCAGCCGGTACGGCAGGCGGCCGGGTCGAACGGATTGTCGATGCTGGGCAACGCGTGTTCCTATCTATCGCCAACTATGCCCATGCAAGCATCGTGCTACTCGGCCGCCGCCGCATAGGGCAGCCCGGTTTCGATCGGCAGGCTGTCATCCCGGCTCCATTCGTTCCACGAACCGAAGTAAAGCCGCACGTCGGTGATGCCCGCCTCTTTCAGCGCGACAAGCGTGTTGGACGCGCGGGCTCCCTTGAAGCAGTACAGATACACCGGCGTGGCTGGCGTTACTCCCACGCTGGCGCACTCGGCGAGAATTTCCTGCTTGGACTTGAACACTGGCCCGGCGGCCGAGGGCTTCATCAGCCGGTACCACTCGATCCAGCGTGCGCCGGGGATACGCCCTTTGCGCGGGCAGAAATCCGGACCGTAGGGGGAGGAGCTGGTGCCAATCCACTCGTCCACGTCGCGCACGTCCAGCTTGACCGTACCCTCATCACCAAGGGCGGCCAGCATCGCGTCCCGGTCCAGCATCATATGCAGCCCGGCGTCGCTGAGCGGGAACTGCGCGGACTTACCCATCGATGGCTCGTTGGACGTTGGCAGGCCCGCAGCCTTCCACGCGACATAGCCGCCGTGCAGGATCTGCGCCTTCGGGTAGCCCAGGTATTTCAACAGGAAATACCCCCTGCACGACTGGCCGAAGCCGGAATTCATGCTCTCCTCGACCAGCACCGCCGTCTCGGCCCCCGACAGGCCCGCCGCGCCGAACGCGTCGCTGAACTTTTGCCGCAACGCCCCGATCGCCTCCGGTGTGGACATGGCGAGATAGGTGAAAATGTCGTGCACGTTCACCGCGCCCGGGATGTGCCCGGCCGCATAGGCGTCCGGGTTGCGCGTGTCGATCACAACCAAGTGCTCAGCCACCTGCATGGCTGCTAGTTCGGCGGGGGACAACAGGATCTTTTCGCTCATGGGAACGCTCCTTGGCTGCCAGAAATTGATTTACGGTAGGGTGAGGCGCAGCCCGTCCAGCGCCGGCGTGAGCCGGATTTGGCAGCTGAGGCGGGATGTGGGTGTGAGGTCGAAGACGGTGTCGAGCATCGCCTCCTCCTCCTCGTTGGCCGGATCGAGCAGGGGTGCCCAGGCCGGGTCGACGATCATGTGGCAGGTGGCGCAGGCGACGGAGCCCTCGCACTCACCCTTCACCGGCAGGCCGGCCGCGCGGGCCAGCACCATGACGCGGTCACCGGGTACGCCAGCCAGCGTGTGCAGTGTGCCGCCCGCATCGGTGATGCCGATCTGCATCAATGGCGGCCCAACGTCTCAAGCTCCTGCCGCAGGTGCTTGATGGAGGGCGTGATGATGGCCACGAAATAGCTTTCGCGCAGCACGCGGCTGGTGGCGGAGCCTTCGATGAAACCGCGCGCGCCGGCATGCAGCAGGGCCGATTGCGCGGCTTCCAACGTCAGTTCGCTCGTGTGTAGCCGGGCCGTCAGCACGGCGCGGACGTAGTCCGGCGTGCCGTCCAGCGGCGTTTCGGCCAGGGCGACAAGCGTGCCCTCCAGCGCCTCCAACTCCCGCTCGAACGCGTCCACTTGTTTGGGCAAATAGGCGTTCGATGCGCCAAGCGTCAGGTTGGCCTGGTGCATGAGGCCGATGGCAGCGCGGGTGACCCCCAGGCCCATGCCGGCCTGCAACAGCAGGAAGCCCGGCTTCACGCGGCGGACCATGTCGGCCAGCGGGTCAGCGAGCAGCATGTCGTCCGCAATGAAGGCGCGGCGGAACAGCACGGAGTAGGTGCCCGTCCCTTCCAGCGCGATAAAACGGGCGTTCTGCTTGATAACGACGCCGGGTTGGCCGCATTGGACCATCGCCATCATGCGGTGGCTGGGGTCGGCTGCGTCCTCGAATACGGTACCAAACCAGTGACCGTCGCCGAGGTTCGACACCCACGGCAGCACGCCGCTCACGACATAGCCGCCTTCGGCCCGTTGCGCGCGCAGCTTGAACCGCTCGATGCCTGACAGTGCCTTGACCGGGTTGGACAGGCCGGTTCCGCCCAGCAGGTGCCCGGCGGCGATGCCGGGTTGCAGGCGGTCGCGCAGTGCGGCGTTGGTCGTGTTTTCGAGATACCAGCCACACGCGTCCTGGCACCACATGCAGAATGCGGTCGACATGCAGGTGGCACCGACTTCAGCCATAGCGCGGATCGCCAAGCCAAGGTCACGCCGTCCCACTGTGGTTTGCGTTGCAAGGTGGGGAGAGAAGGCGCCTGCGCCGCCGAGCTGGCGCAGGAAGTCGTCGGGGTAGGTGCCTTTGTGGTCGATATCGTGTGCGACCGGCGCGATCGTGGCCGCAATAGCCCGCACCCGCTCCAGCACGGCAGAGGGCGCGGCGGAGTGCCGGTCGGCCGCCGGGGCAAATCCGACCATGTGTGTCATGCGGCGGCGACGGCCAGGCCGACGGGCTTGGTGAACGTGTTGGCGACAGGCGACCACTTGGTGGCATGGGCGATCAGCGCGTCCCGTTGCGCGGGCGTCGCGTCGCTTTCCAGCGTCACCTTCACCCGGACCGCGTCGAACCCGACCGGCTTGGGTGACGTATCGCCCGTGCCCCACACGGCCGTGATGTTGATGTCGGCCTCTAGCTGCAGTTCCAGTCTTTGCACAGTGATGCCCTGCGCCACCGCATTGGCGTGGATGCCGACGGCCAGGCACGAGCCAAGTGCTGCCAACGACGCTTCCGAGGGGTTCGGTGCTGTGTCATCGCCAAGCAAACCCGGCGGCTCGTCCACAATATAGGGAGGCAGGTCACGGATCATGTTGAGGTGCCGGAAACGCCCCTCGGCGATCGTGGTGCACTTCAATGTTTTCAGCGCCGTCGGATCGGCACGGCCCTTGGCGATCAGTGCGTCGAGCCCGCCCTTATCGATCGGGGCAAGGCAGCCGGTCATTGCGGTCGGTAACGTAAGGGTCGCGGCGCTCATGGCTTTATGCTCCTGCTGCACGCCGGCCTGGGCCGGCTGTGAAAGACAGACCGGTCTGTCTGCCGCTCTGACAATGCACTGCAAAGCGTGTGCCATGTTGCAGGAGGGTTGGCGTGACCATGCAAAGCTGTGGCATGGAACGTCGGGAATTCCTCAGGCCCGTACCGGAGTCGGTTAGAACTTTGGCTAGTAAACGTGCAGATCACCCCACACTTACGATCAGTTGCCTAAAAACTGCTCAAACGGCGCCGCACGAGCGCATTCTGGCCACGGCGCGTGAGATGTTTTGCCGCGATGGCATCCACGCGACCGGCATTGACCGCATCCTGGCCGCCGCGGGCGCGTCGAAGATGACGCTCTACGCCCATTTCGGATCCAAGCAGGCGCTGTTGCAGGAAGTGCTGGTGCAGGAAGGGGCCGAGTGGCGCCGGCTGTTCTTTGCCGCGCTAGACGGCCCGGCTCCGCTGACACGGACGGTCATTGCGCTGGAGGCTATTTATGACCAGCGCCCCTTCTACGGCTGCGCGTTCATGAATGCTGTGGCCGAGCACGCAAAGGGCGAGCCGTGGCTACGCGCCCTGGCCGCCGCGCACCACCAGGAAATATTAGCCGTGCTGGAAGGGCACGCGGCCGGCCGACCGGCGCCAGCATTGCTCGCCCGGCAACTGTTGCTGCTGTTGGACGGTGCAATCGCGGCCCTGATGGTAAGCGGCGACCGCGCAGTCTTTACTGTGGCGGAGCGGACGTTGGCGGCCATTCTGCGCGATGGTTGATACGTCTCCTCGCGTTGCCCAACACATCGTCATCGGTGTGCAGATCCCGCTTGGTCCGTCCAAACTATTGTTGCGCGTCACGGCCGCGCGAGAGGGGGCCATAGCAGACTCAGATGCGTTTGCCGGCCTCCGTACTATCGAGTTGCGCGACGGGGTGTTGTGTCAGATGAACGCGCCATGCCGTCCCCTTGTTGGATCAGTTTATGAAGCCGACTATGTCTGACTTCCCGACCCCCCGCTGAGGAAACGACCAATGCTTAAGAACCGCTGGGATAAGTCCCGCCTGCCATCCCGCCACGTGACCGAGGGGCCGGGCAGGGCGCCACACCGCAGCTATTATTATGCGATGGGCCTGACGGAAGAGCAGATCGCGGCACCCTTCGTGGGCGTAGCCACCTGCTGGAACGAGGCTGCGCCCTGCAACATTGCGCTGAACCGGCAGGCGCAGTCCGTGAAGGCCGGCGTGCTGGAAGCCGGCGGCACGCCGCGAGAGTTCACGACCATCACCGTCACCGACGGCATCGCCATGGGCCACCAGGGCATGAAGTCGTCGCTCGTCAGCCGGGAAGTCATTGCCGACAGCGTCGAGCTGACCATGCGCGGCCATTGCTATGACGCGCTGGTCGGCCTGGCCGGCTGCGACAAATCGTTGCCCGGCATGATGATGGCCATGCTGCGCCTGAATGTGCCCAGCGTGTTCATGTATGGCGGATCGATCCTGCCAGGCCGCTTCAATGGGCGGGACGTGACGGTGGTGGACGTGTTCGAGGCGGTCGGCAAGCACTCGGCCGCCGCCATGGGCGATGGCGAGCTGCATGCGCTGGAGCGCGTGGCCTGCCCCTCCGCCGGCGCCTGTGGCGGGCAGTTCACGGCCAATACGATGGCGACGGTAAGCGAGGTGATCGGCCTCGCTTTGCCAGGCTCAGCCGGAGCGCCGGCACCCTACGAGAGCCGGGACCAGTACGCGGAGGCCAGCGGCCGGGCGGTGATGGCGCTGCTGGAGAATAATCTGCGCCCGCGTGATATCGTGACCATGAAGGCGCTGGAGAACGCGGCCGTGATCGTTGCAGCCACGGGCGGCAGCACCAATGCCGGCCTACATCTGCCTGCCATGGCGCACGAGGCCGGGTTGCGGTTCACGATGCACGATGTGCTGGAAATCATGCGCCGCACGCCCACCATCGCCGACCTTAAGCCCGGCGGGAAGTACGTGGCGCTTGACGTCTACAACGTGGGCGGCATTCCGGTGATCATCAAATCGTTGCTGGATGGCGGGCTGCTGCATGGCGACTGCATCACCGTCACGGGCCGGACGCTGGCGGAAAACCACGAGCACATCGTGTTCCCGCGCGACCAGGACGTGGTTTACACCGTGCAGAACCCCATCAGCCCCACGGGCGGTGTTGTCGGTATGAAGGGCAACCTTGCCCCGGACGGAGCCATCGTGAAGGTGGCGGGCATGCAGAACTTGCAATTCGAGGGTACGGCGCTCTGCTTCGATAGCGAGGAAGAGGCGTTCCAGGCCGTGCAGGACCGGGCCTACAAGGCAGGCGACGTGATCGTCATCCGCTACGAAGGCCCCCGCGGCGGACCCGGCATGCGCGAGATGCTGAGCACCACCAGCGCCATTTATGGCCAGGGCATGGGTGAGCAGGTGGCACTGATCACCGACGGGCGGTTCAGCGGCGCCACGCGTGGTTTCTGCGTAGGGCATGTGGGGCCGGAAGCGGCGCTCGGCGGGCCGATCGCGCTGATCCAGAACGGCGACCGCATTTTGATGGATGCGGCGGCCGGCACGCTGGATGTGGTGCTGACGGACGCGGAGTGGGCTGCGCGCCGGGCGGCATGGACCCCGCGTGGCACCGACTACAACAGCGGCACGATCTGGAAGTACGCGCAACTGGTAGGGCCCGCGTATTTGGGTGCCGTCACCCACCCGGGTGGCGCGGCCGAGACGCATTGCTACGCCGATATCTGAACCGGCCACGCTGACGGTTGTCGTGCCGTGCTATAACGAGGCGGAGGTTCTGCCGCTGTTTCATGCTCGCACGACGGCCGCGCTGGGGCAGACCGGTACGCGCTGGACGGTGCTGTACGTGAACGACGGTAGTACGGACGGTACGCTCGCCGTGCTGCGCGGGCTGCCGGGCGCGGCCGTGCTGAACCTCAGCCGCAATTTCGGCAAGGAAGCAGCCACCACGGCCGGGATCGACCATGCAACCGGTGACGCGGTGGTGCTGATCGACGCCGATTTGCAGGATCCGCCGGAGGTGATCCCTGCCCTGGTGGCGCAATGGCGGGCGGGGTTCGACATGGTGTATGCGCAGCGCCGGGCCCGGGGCGGCGACCCGTGGCTGAAGCGCCGGACAGCCGCAAGCTTCTATCGGCTCATGCGCGGTGTGGGCCGCGTGCAGTTGCCGCCCGACACGGGCGACTTCAGGCTGATGAGCCGCCGGGTGGTCGAGGCGCTGGGGCAACTGCGGGAGCAACACCGCTTCATGAAGGGCCTGTTCGCCTGGGTAGGCTATCCGTCCTGCGCTGTTCTGTACGACCGCGCGCCGCGGGCTGCCGGCACCACCAAATGGTCCTATTGGCGGCTGTGGAATTTTGCCATCGACGGCATCACCGGATTTACGGTCATGCCGCTCAAGATCGCGACCTATTTCGGGCTGCTGGTCGCGATCGGCGCCGTGATCTACGGCCTCATCATCACGGCGCGAACATTGCTGTTCGGAAATCCGGTGCCCGGCTACCCGAGCCTGCTGGTGGTGGTGCTGTTCCTGGGTGGGGTGCAGCTGATGACGCTGGGCGTGATCGGTGAGTACCTCGGCCGGGTGTTCAATGAAACCAAGCAGCGTCCGTTGTACCTGATCGAATCATACGCCGAGGTTGATACGCTGCACCGCTTGGGTTAGCGTGAGTTCATGGGCATGTTGCTGCTGTTCCCGCTTTTGATGTGTCGCGGTTTTGTCCGGGGCTTACTGCGCCTGCTGGGGATCAGTCTCCTCCTTCGACTTATCCGCCCCTGAGCAACCTGCCGGGCTGATCGGTGCCGGCATGCTCAGGGGTCATTCCCCGGCTGCCACACGCCCCTATGCAGGATACGACCATGATCCATCACCCCTCCTTCGGCGCCATGGACCCCCAGCGGGTCATCGTCTTTGACACGACCTTGCGCGATGGTGAGCAGTCGCCGGGCTTCAGCATGAACCTCGCCGAAAAATTGCGCATGGCGGAGGCGCTGGCCGAACTGGGCGTGGATGTGATGGAGGCCGGGTTCCCCATCGCCTCGCCAGGTGACTTCGAGAGCGTGCAGGCGATTGCGCAATCGGTCCGTGGGCCGGTCATCTGCGGCCTGGCGCGTACCGGGCAGGCCGATATCCTGCGTGCGGCAGAGGCACTGCGCGGGGCGGAGCGGCGGCGCATCCATGTCTTCCTGAGCACCAGTCCGCTGCACATGAAGTACAAGCTGCGCATGGAGCCGGACCAGGTGTTGCAGCTGACGATCGACAGCGTGACCCTGGCCCGGCACCACACGGATGACGTGGAGTGGTCCGCCGAAGACGGCAGCCGGACGGAGCCGGACTTTCTGTGCCGCTGTGTGGAGGCCGCGATCAAGGCGGGTGCGACCACCATCAACGTGCCCGATACGGTAGGCTATGCGGTGCCGGCAGACATGACGCGCATCTTTACCATGTTGCGCGAACGCGTGCCCGGCGCTGACGGCGTGATCCTGAGCACCCATAACCACAACGATCTGGGCCTGGCGGTCGCCAACACGATGGCCGCCCTGGCCGCTGGCGTCCGCCAGGTGGAGTGCACGATCAACGGCATCGGCGAACGGGCCGGCAACGCGGCGTTGGAGGAGGTCGCGATGGCCATCCGCACCCGGCCGGACGTAGCGCCCTACACGCATGGTATCGACACCACCCGCATCATGCGCACCAGCAAGCTGCTGAGCACCATCACCGGCTTCGACGTGCAGCCGAACAAGGCGATCGTGGGCCGCAACGCCTTCGCGCATGAAAGCGGCATTCATCAGGATGGGATGCTGAAGCACGCCGGCACGTATGAAATCATGACCCCCGAAAGCGTGGGCCTGAGCAAGTCGAGCCTTGTGATGGGCAAGCACTCGGGCCGGGCCGCGTTTCGGGACAAGCTGCAGACACTGGGTTATGGCGCGATCGGCGACAACCAGATGAACGACGCGTTCCGCCGGTTCAAGGATTTGGCCGATCGCAAAAAGGTGGTTTACGACGACGACCTGGTCGCACTGGTGGATGACGAGGTGGGCCGCGGCCATGACCGGATCCGGTTCGTGAGCCTGGACATCATCGCCGGGTCACGCGGGCCCGCGCGCGCTACGCTGGAGCTGGAGCTGGACGGCGTGACCCATCAGGCAGACGCGGTGGGCGACGGCCCGGTCGACGCGACGTTCAATGCTATCCGCGCCATATTTCCGCACGAGGCGCGGTTGCTTCTGTTCAGCGTCGGTGCCGTGACGGAGGGTACGGACGCGCAGGCCAAGACGACGGTGCGGCTTGAAGAGAATGGCAAGATGGTGGACGGCCAGGGTGCGGATACGGACACGATCGTCGCCAGCGCCCGGGCCTATGTGCATGCGCTCAACAAGCTGCTGGTCAAGCGCGCGCGGACCGAGCCGGCGGCGCTATCGGCCTGAGGGGCGAGGACGCCTGCCGCTACTCGCTCCAGCCCGAACGGATGATCATGCGTCGTTGAGGACAGGGCTGACCCCCGAGGGAGCCAGCCCTGTTCCTTAGTACCCGTAGCGGGGCTGGTAGTAGCCGGGCGCGGGCTGTTGGTATTGCGGCTGCTGCTGATAGACCGGCTGGCCATAGCCGGGCTGATAGCCCTGCTGATACTGTGGGGCCTGCGGCGTCGTGGCAGCGCCGCCCAGGGCACCCAACGCACCACCGGCCAGCGCGCCAATCGCGGCACCCTGGCCACCACCGGCAATCGCTCCGAGGCCCGCACCTGCGCCCGCGCCAAGGAGGCCGCCGCCCAACGCGCGCTGACCCGGGTCATAAGGGTTGGTGCAGGCCGCCACGCTCAGGCTGCCAGCCAAAGCGGCCCACAGTGCTATTTTATTCATCATGGTTTTTGACTTTCTTTAATAGCGCCGCGGTGCCGTCACCGCGCCGCCTACGGCACCAATGCCGCCGCCAATCAACGCACCTGTCCCAACGTTGCCGCCCGTCACCGCGCCCAGCGCGGCACCCGTGCCCGCACCCAGAAGGCCGCCTGTCACTGCCCGCGTCCCCGGGTCCTGCCCGCACGCTGCAAGCAATGCCATCAATCCAACGATCGCAATAAGCCGCATTTGTTTCGACCCTCTGTAAGTTACCATTATATCTAACGCGACGATTCAGGCGTAGATGCGGCGAAAAAAGTAACGGAAACGTGAGTGGCTTACGCAGAGACCGGTCCCAGCCCTTGCCGCGCGGCAGAGTGGGGTCTAAGCCCCGCACCTCGCGCCTTAGCCGGACACTAAGGGCCGGGGTACCCTGGCCCAACCAAAGGACCCGCGTATGTTTGGACGTCTGCTCGGCATTATGTCCGCCGACATGGCTATCGACCTCGGTACGGCCAACACCCTTGTTTACGTCAAGGGGCGCGGCATCGTGCTGGCCGAGCCCAGCGTGGTCGCTATCGCCGACGTACGCGGTAAGAAGCAGGTTCTGGCGGTAGGCGAGGAAGCCAAGCTCATGCTCGGCCGCACGCCCGGCAACATCCAAGCCATCCGCCCGCTGCGCGACGGTGTCATCGCCGATTTCGAAGTGGCGGAGGAGATGATCAAGCACTTTATTCGCAAAGTGCATAACCGCCGCGGCTTCGCCAGCCCGCTCATCATCGTCTGCGTGCCGAGCGGGAGCACTGCGGTCGAGCGCCGGGCCATTCAGGAGAGTGCCGAGAGTGCGGGCGCCCGCAAGGTGCTGCTGATCGAAGAGCCGATGGCCGCCGCAATCGGTGCCGGCCTGCCGGTGACGGAACCATCGGGCAGTATGATCGTCGACGTGGGCGGCGGCACGACCGAGGTGGCGATCATCAGCCTGGGCGGCATAGTCTATTCCAAGTCCATCCGTGTGGGTGGCGATAAAATGGATGAGGCCATCATCAGCTACATCCGCCGCACGCATAATCTACTGATCGGCGAAAGCTCCGCCGAGCGGATCAAGATGGATATTGGTGCCGCGACCCCCGGCCCTGACCTGGATGACGGTCCGTACCGGGAGGTGAAGGGCCGCGACCTCATGAACGGCGTGCCGCGTGAGATACTGGTGGGCCAGCGCCAAATTGCCGAAAGCTTGTTTGAGCCCGTGACCGCGATCGTGGAAGCGGTGAAGGTCGCGCTCGAGAACACGCCGCCCGAACTCGCGGCCGATATCGTTGACAAGGGAATTGTGCTGACCGGCGGTGGTGCCTTGCTGTATCGGTTGGACCAGGTGCTGCGGGACGCGACCGGGCTGCCGGTCGTGGTGGCGGAAAACCCGCTAAGCTGCGTGGCTCTCGGCACCGGCCGGGCGCTGGAGGAGATGAAGCGCCTGCGCAACGTGCTGACCACCATGTACTAAGGCCAAGATAATCCCGTGATCCGCCTCTCTATTCCCCTTCGCCAAGCGCTCAGCCGGCTGACGCTGCCGGTGCTGATTGCGGTGGCTTTCGGCCTCATGCTGCTGGGCAAAGCCGACGCACTATTGGCAGAACGGCTGCGCATGGCGTTGGCCGATACGATGGCCCCCCTGTTCTCACTAGTGGCGGAGCCGGTGATGAGCGCGCATCGCACGCTGGCCGATGCGGAGGGGCTGATGTCGCTCCGGTCCGAGAACGCCCGGCTGCGGCAGGATAACGATCAGCTCCGGCGCTGGCAGGCGGTGGCGCTGGCGCTTGATGCGGAGAACGCGACATTGAAGGCCAACCTGCGCTGGATCCCTGACCCGGCGCCCAGCTTCGTCACCGCCCGCGTGGTGGCCGATGCGGGAGGCGTGTACGCCCGGGCGGTGCTGCTCAGCACCGGGCCGAACCATGGACTGACCAAGGGCCAAATTGCGTTGGACGAGCGTGGCCTAGTGGGCCGCGTGACCGAGATTGGTGCCCGCAGCGCCCGCGTGCTGCTGCTGACGGATATTAACAGCCGCATTCCTGTTACACTAGAAAGCAGCCGCGCCCGCGCCATCCTCGTGGGCACCAACGGCGCCCGGCCCCGGCTGCTGCATTGGCCGGAGGGTGTGATGCCGGTCGAGGGCGAGCGGGTCGTGACCTCGGCCGAGGCCAATGCATTCCCGGCCGGGCTGCCGGTTGGCGTGGTGCACTACAGTGCGACGAACGCGCCCGAGGTCGACACGTCCGCCCGGCTGGACAGGCTGGAGGTGGTGCGCATTTTCGACTACGGCCTGCGCGGCGTCTTACCGCCGGAGGCGACGAACCGGCCTGTTGCGGTGCGGCGGTAGTGCTCTACCCGGCGAAGATCCCCAGCCCGGCCCTTCCCACGCGGGGGACCGAGCAGCAAAGCCCTTCCCCGCTGCGCGAGGGTTGGGTGAGGGCCTACCTTGGCAGTGCCCGGACTGCCAACGCATGAGCCTCCTTCGCACCCCCGGCATCCGCCCCCGTCCGACCGTGTGGCGGCAGCTGGACGCGGCGGCCCGGGCGTCCTTCCCGTCCGCCTGTACCGCCCTGTTGCTGCTGCTGCTGGCCGCACCGCTCGGGCTGCCGGGTCAGGCGCAGTTGCAGCCGGCGGTGGCGCTGGCTTGTGTGTTCTTCTGGTCCGTGTTTCGCCCATCCAGCATGCCCGCCCCCGTCGTGTTCGGGCTGGGGCTGCTGTCGGACCTGCTGGGCCTCGGGCCGCTCGGCGTCGGCGTGCTCACGCTGCTGTTCACCCACGGCCTGGCTTGGCGCGGGCGGCGGGCGCTGGCGGGACAGGGATTTCTCATGGTCTGGCTGGTGTTTGTGGCCATTGCCGCTGGCGCTGCGGCGCTGAGCTGGGCGCTTAACTCGCTGCTCACCCTGCAGATACTGTCCGGCACCGCCGCGCTGTTTCAGTTCGGCCTCACAGCCGGGCTGTATCCGGTGCTGAGCGTGCTGTTCACCCACGCCCATCGCGGCCTGGCCGATCCGGACCAAGCATGAAGGCCGGGGCATAAATGAGCCGCGTCAATACCGAGAACAAGCGCACCGGCGTCTTCACCCGGCGCGCATTGCTGGTGGGGGCCGCGCAGCTCGGTGCGTTCGGCGCGCTCGCTGCCAAGCTGTATCAGGTGCAGATGGTCGAGGGCGGCCGCTATGCCACGATGGCCGAAAGCAACCGCATCAGTGCCCGGCTGATCGCCCCGCCGCGCGGCCGCATCTTGGATCGCGCTGGAATCGTGGTGGGCGGCAACCGCCTCAACTGGCGCGCGCTGCTGACGGCGGAGCTCACCACCAACGTCGACGGCACGCTCGACACATTCGCGCGTATCGTGCCGCTGGCCGATCATGAACGCGCCCGGATCGAGCGGGAGTTACGCAAGCGCCACCGGTTCATCCCCGTCATCGTGCGGGAGTTCCTGACGTGGGAGGAAATGGCGCGGATCGAGGTCAATGCGCCCGACCTGCCAGGCATCCTGGTCGATGTCGGCTTTACCCGGCTCTATCCGCAGGGACCGGCGCTCGCGCACGTCGTGGGCTACGTCGCCCCTCCCAACGAGGCTGACCTGGGCGAAGATCCCATGCTGGCGCTGCCTGGCATTCGCATCGGCCGCAATGGCATGGAAAAAGCGCTGGACACGCGGTTGCGCGGCAGGGCGGGCGCGGTGCAGATGGAGGTCAACGCTGTCGGCCGCGTGATCCGCGAGCTCGACCGGCAAGAGGGCACGCCGGGCCAGGACCTTGGCCTCACCATCGATGTCGGCCTGCAGAACTCCGTCCTGAGGCGGTTGGGTGACGAAAGCGCATCGGCCGTTGTGATGGACGCGCGCAACGGCGAAGTGCTGGCCATGACCACGAACCCGAGCTTCGACCCGAGCTTGTTCAACTCGGGCGTGAGCCAGGCGCAGTGGATCCAGTGGACCAGCAATCGCAAGGCGCCGCTGATCAACAAGGCGGCGAGCGGCCTTTATGCCCCAGGCAGCACGTTCAAGATGGCGGTCGCAATGGCCGGGCTGGAGGCAAAAGTAATCGGGCCCGGCGACCGTATTTCTTGCCCGGGTTTCCTCGACCTGGGCGATACGCGCTTCCATTGCTGGAGCAAGTCGGGCCACGGCGCGCTCGATATGCGGGGCGCAATCAAAAACAGCTGCGACGTCTATTTTTACGAAGTCGCGCGCCGGGCCGGGATCGACCGGGTGGCGGCGATGGCCAACCGGTTCGGCATCGGGGTTGACCTGGGGATCGAGCTGCCGGGCGTGCGCAAGGGTCTTATGCCGACCAAGGCGTGGCGGCAGGCGCAGGGCAAGGCATGGAACATCGGCGACACCATCAGCTGCGGCATCGGCCAGGGCTATATCCAGACCACGCCGCTGGCGCTGTGCACCTACGCCGCCCGCCTTGCCACTGGGCGCGCGGTGCAGCCGCACCTGACCCGCACCATCGGCGGCGTGCTGCAAAAAGGCGCGTTGCCCGGCGACTGGCCGAGCCTCGGCCTGCCGGAGCGGGCGCTGCACCTGCTGCGGGAAGGCATGTGGGCCGTCGTGAACGAGGGCGGAGGCACGGGTGCTATTGCGCGCATCGGGCTGCCGGGGATGCAGTTGGCGGGTAAGACGGGGTCGAGCCAAGTGCGGCGCGTGTCCCGCGAGCAACGGGAGCACGGCTTTCGCTCGGATAAGCTGCCGTGGGAGTTCCGGCCGCACGCGCTGTTTGTGTGTTACGCGCCGTACGACCAGCCGCGCTATGCGGTCAGCGTCGTGGTGGAGCACGGCAATGCCGGTGCCGCCGCCGCTGCCCCGCTGGCGCGAGATATCATGATCGACGTCCTGACCCGTGACCCGGCCGCGCCGCGCGACGGGGCGCGCGTCGCTGCCCGATGAGGCGCGCCAATGATTAGCGAGCGCCGGCTGATCCGGGCCGAGCCGTCATTTGGCCTCACGACCAAGCTGTGGCAGATCAGCTGGCTCTACGTTCTACTACTTTGTGCGCTGGCCAGCGTCGGGTACCTCGCGCTTTATTCCGCGGCCGGTGCGCCGGAGCCGTATGCGTCCAAGCACATTATCCGCTTCGGCTTCGGCTTGGTGATGATGCTGTGCATCGCGGTCACCGACATCCGGTTCATCGCGCGGTTCAGTTACGTGGTGTACGGGTTTTCGGTCGCGTTACTCGTGTTGGTGTTGCGCATGGGGCATGTGGGCAAGGGGGCGCAGCGCTGGATCGAGCTGGGCGGCACGCAGATCCAGCCGTCGGAGCTGGCAAAAATCGGGTTGGTGATGGCGCTGGCCGCCTGGTTCCACCGGGCATCGTTGGAGCGGATGGGCAACCCGCTATTCCTGATCCCGCCCGCACTCATGATCGCCGTGCCGGTCGCGCTGATCCTGAAGGAGCCGAACCTTGGCACCGCCGTCATCACCGGGCTGGTGGGCGCGGCCGTTGTACTGGCGGCGGGCATCCGCTGGTGGAAGGTGGTGGCGCTGGCCATCCCGGTGCCGTTCGTCGCGCAATATGCCTATGCCCATCTGCACGACTACCAGCGCGCCCGCATCACGACGTTCATGAACCCAGAGAGCGACCCGCTGGGCGCCGGGTACAACATCATCCAGAGCAAGATTGCGCTGGGCTCCGGTGGGATGTGGGGCAAGGGCTTCCTGCAAGGGACGCAGGGGCACCTTAACTTTTTGCCGGAAAAGCACACGGATTTTATCCAGGCGGTGCTGGCGGAGGAGTTCGGGCTGGTCGGTATGCTGGGGCTGATGGCGCTGCTGGCGGCCATCGTGGCCGGCGGGGTGCTGATGGCACTGCGCTGCCGCAACCAGTACGGGCGGCTGCTGGCGCTTGGTATTGCGTTCAATTTCAGCATGTACTGCTTCGTCAACACCGCCATGGTGACAGGCGCCATCCCCGTGGGCGGCGTGCCGCTCCCGCTGGTGTCGCACGGGGGCAGCGCCATGCTGACGGTCATGTTCGGCTTTGGCCTGCTGATGAGCGTCCACGTCCACCGCGACGCCGAGTTCAAGGACGGGCGCGAGGACTAGGGCTAAGCCGGCCCGGGCGTGAACATGCGAAGGCGGTGTCGATCCGGATCGGTCGCGACGAATGCCCTGCCAAAATCCAGGTCGGTTATCGTTTGCAGCATAGGAGAATCCTAGCTGGCCCAAGCGACATAGACGGCATCGGCGTCCGGCACTGCGAAAGCGAGCTCTATCCCGGCGCCGATGGCCGCACGCGCTGTTTCTACCCCCGTGATGCGGTCGGGCCGGAAGTGACGGACCCTTGGACACAGTTCACACCAGGCCGCAAGCGCCTCAGCAGCTTCGAAAAAGCCGATCGCGACGGGCCCGACGACCCGGTTACTTGCCTGAGCTTCTTTGTCGGTGTGGCGCAAATCCACCTTATGTCCGGTCCGGATCGCTTGTCGCAGCGGCGTCCTCTTTCGCAGGTGGCAGCACGGCGATGATCTTTGCCAATGCGTCGTCCGCGGCACGTCCAAGCACCGGAGTATGGCGCAGAGACCGGCTGCGCCCTCGATAGTGGCATCTTGCCCGCGCAGCATTTCGATGTCCCGGTAGAGCGTCCGTGGCGCTACGCCCCACTGGTCTGCAAGCGCGGCAGCCGTGACCGGGCGACACCGGCGCCGCAATACTTGAAGCAATACCATCGAACGTGCCGAGCGAGGCCTGACGCGGCTTCAGTCCTTGGAAGATGCGGCGGGAGAAGCAGGGTCCTTTGTGGCGATTAGCAGCGTGGTCGCGCGGTCTACCGATTTGGCGACGGCTTGCCCGGCCCGGACGATAGCCGGGTCGGAATGGGCGAGCAGGCGGTCTGTCATTATCAGCGCGGGCGACAGCGCACCCCGGACGTCGTGGCGGATGGCGCTCAGTGTGGCTTCCAGCTTCTCAATCCGGGCTAGCAGCGCCAGGTCTGGCGCAGGCGACAGCACAGCGGCGCGGACCGCGATGCCAGCTACGGCTGACAAACCCAGTACACCCGCCGCAAACGGGACGCCCAAGCCGTACAGCGCCAGCGCGCCGCCCGCTGCACCTGCCGCCGCCACGCCGGCCACCAGTCCGATCCGCAGATTGTGCCGCATGCATCCCTCACATTGACGGAACCGCTCGCTCCCGCCTATACCCCTCGCCTGGCCCGGGACCGAACCGGGCGCGACCCAATGCCGCCATTCGTGGCCTATCCGGACCGGAGTTTTCCCCGTGAAGCGCACCTACCAGCCCTCTAAGCTCGTCCGCAAGCGCCGCCATGGCTTTCGCGCCCGCATGGCGACCGTGGGTGGCCGCAATGTGCTGGCCAACCGCCGCGCCAAGGGCCGTAAGAAGCTGTCCGCCTAGGTCCATTGCTGGCCGTATGCCGCCCGCACCCGATCTGCGGCGCCTGACGCAGCGGGCGGAGTTTCTTCGCGTCGCCAGCCGGGGGACTAAGGCCGCTACGCATGGCTTGGTTCTGCAAGCGCTGCCGCGGAATGACGGTGCCCCCGCACGACTTGGCTTTACCGTCACAAAAAAAGTCGGCAACGCCGTGGTCCGCAATCGCACGCGTCGCCGTTTGCGGGCCGCCGCCCGGCTGGTGCTCGCCACTGCGCCCGCACTGGGCCATGACTTGGTGCTGATCGGGCGCGACACGACCCGCGGGCGACCATTCGTGTTGCTGCTGGACGATCTGCGCCGTGCATTGGTGAAGGTGGGCGCGTGATGCGCCACCTGCTGATCGGCCTCGTGCGGGTGTACCAGTACACGCTACGGCCGTTTATTGGCGCGCACTGCCGGTTCGAACCGCATTGCAGCGCCTATGCGATCGACGCGTTGCGCACCCATGGGGCGGTGCGCGGCGTGTGGCTAGCGACGAAGCGCGTGTTGCGCTGCAATCCCTGGCATCCGGGTGGCCACGACCCGGTGCCGGCCCTGACCACGGTGGCGCATTGATGGACCAGAAACGGCTTTTCGTCGCAATCGCGCTGTCGATCGCGATCCTACTGGGATTCCAGCTGATCCTGCCCAGGCCAAAGACAGAGCCGGTGACGACAACGCAGACGACGCCGCAGCAGGCTACGCCCCGCCCCACGTCCGACCCCGCCACCCCCGGCTTCACGCCCTCGGCAATCGACTCGCCCACGGCGCAGCGCGACGTACCGCGCGTGCCGATCCATGCGACGCGGGTGGAGGGCAGCATCAATCTGGTCGGCGGCCGCCTCGATGACCTCGTGTTGCGTGACTATCACGAGCAGGTCGAGAAGACGTCCCCGCTGGTGCGCCTGCTGGAGCCACGGGCCGATCCTCAACCCTATTACGCGCAGTTTGGCTGGACGGCGGAGACGCCCGGATTACGCGTGCCTGACTCCGATACGATCTGGACGGCCACGCCGGGCGAGCTGACGGAGAAGACACCCGTCACGCTCAGCTGGGATAACGGCGCCGGAGTTGTGTACGAGATCGAGATCGGCGTTGACGACTACTATCTGTTCACCGCGCACCAGCGTCTGCGTAACAACACGGATGCGCCCGTCGCCGCCCACCCGTGGTCGCGTATCCGGCGCGACTACAAGCCGGTGACCAGCGGGTATTACATCTTGCATGAGGGCCCGCTCGGTGTTCTCGATGGCACGCTGCGTGAGCAGAGCTATGACAAGGCTAAGTCCGAGAGCGATAAGACCAAAGGCGCGTCGCTTGAGGTGCAAACCAAAGGCGGCTGGGCCGGCATTACCGACAAGTACTGGCTGACTGCCCTAATCCCCGATCAGGCGGTGCCGGTGGTGGGTAGTTTCCTGCACCGGACGGAGAACAACTCGGACCGCTATCAGGTCGCGTTCGTACAGCCGGAGGCGAATATCGTGGCGCCGGGCACGGATGCGGTGACGGTGGCCCGGTTGTTTGCGGGTGCGAAGGTCGTCGATCTGTTGGATCGGTACGAGCGTGAGTTGGGGTTGCCGAACTTTGACAAGGCGGTCGACTTTGGCTGGTTCTATTACATCACTAAGCCGATCTTCTACGCGCTCGACTGGCTCTACCGCCTGACAGGTAACTTCGGCGTGGCGATCATGATCTTCACGGTGTTTGCCAAAGCCGTGTTCTTCCCGCTCGCCAGCAAGTCCTACCGTGCCATGAGCAAAATGAAGGCGCTCGGCCCGAAGATGACGGAAATCCGGGAACGGATGAAAGACGACCCGCAGAAAATGCAGTCCGAGATCATGGGGCTGTACCGGGCGGAGAAGGTGAATCCGGCCAGTGGCTGCCTGCCGTTGGTGGTGCAGATTCCGGTCTTCTTCTCACTCTATAAAGTCATCTTCGTCACAATCGAGATGCGGCACGCGCCGTTCTTTGGATGGGTCAAGGATCTGTCGGTCGTCGATCCGACCAACGTCTTTAACTTGTTCGGTCTCATACCGTTCAACCCGGCCGTGCTGACGCCCTACCTTCATTTGGGAGTGTGGCCGCTGATCATGGGGGTGACGATGTTCTTGCAGCAACGTCTCAACCCGCCGCCGCCCGACCCGGTGCAGGCTAAGATCTTCCAATTCATGCCCATTGTGTTCACGTTCATGATGGCGAACTTTCCCGCCGGGCTCGTGATCTACTGGTCGTGGAACAACCTTCTAACGATTGCACAACAATGGACGATCATGCGGCGGACTCAGACGACGACGCCCGTGCTCGTGCGTTAGAACAAGGGCGGCTGCTGTTCGCCGCACCCTGCCAGTTTTTCTTTGCCGCTCAACGGCTGGATCAGCTGCCGCCGCCTGGGTTGCCGGAGGTAGCGTTTGCCGGCCGGTCCAACGTTGGCAAGTCCAGCCTGATCAACGCGCTGACCAACCGCCACGCCTTGGCCCGTGCCAGCAACACGCCAGGACGGACCCGGCAGCTTAACTTCTTTGACCTTGGCGGGCGGCTGACCCTGGTTGACATGCCAGGCTACGGCTACGCGCAGGCGGCCAAGGAGATCAAGGCCGACTGGCAAGACCTGATGTTCGAGTACCTCCGCGGCAGGCCGACGTTGCGCCGGGTCGTGTTGCTGATGGATAGCCGGATCGAGTTCAAGGCGAGCGACCACGCCGTCATGGATCTGCTGGATCGGGCGGCGGTGACCTATCAGCTGGTGCTAACCAAGACCGACAGTGCCAGCCTGCGTGCGCTGGCGGAAAAGCGCGAGGCGCTGGCCGTGCTGAGCCGCAAACACCCGGCCGCGCATCCGGCGCTGCTGCTGACCAGCAGCGAAACCGGCGCCGGCATGGACGAGCTGCGCGCCGAGCTGGCCGCCGTAGCCCTTGACCCGGCCCCAACTGCGCCATAGGCACCCGCCATGACCCTGACCGCGCAACAACTTGAAGACGCCGCTTACGAGGCGGACATCCTGGTCCAGGCGCTGCCGTTCCTGCGCCGCTACGCCGGCGTCACGGTCGTGGTGAAATACGGTGGCCACGCGATGGGTGACGAGGCGCTGGCGCTGGCGTTCGGCCGTGACATCGCGTTGCTCAAGCAGGTGGGCGTGAACCCCGTGGTGGTGCATGGCGGCGGCCCGCAGATCAACGCCATGCTGCAGCGGCTCGCGATCCAGTCGAGCTTCGTCGATGGCCTGCGCGTGACGGATGCTGCGATGGTCGAAGTGGTCGAGATGGTTCTGGCCGGCACCGTCAACAAGCATGTGGCCGGGCTCATCAACCAGGCCGGGGCGTTGGCGGTCGGCATATGCGGTAAGGATGGCGGCCTGATCCGCGCTCGTAAGCTGACCCGTACCGTCCGCGACCCCAATAGCTATATCGAGCGGGCGCTGGATTTGGGTTTCGTGGGCGAGCCGGAGCATGTCGACGTGCGGGTTATCCATGCGCTGACCGGCGCTGGGCTCATTCCCGTGATCGCTCCGGTGGGCGTGGGCGAGGATGGCCAGACCTACAACATCAATGCCGATACGGTCGCAGGGGCGATTGCAGGGGCCCTGGGGGCGCGGCGGTTGCTGATGCTGACAGACGTAGCCGGCGTGCTGGACCGGGAGCGCAATCTGGTGCCGGAGATGACGGTCGCCGACGTACAGGCCCGCATCGCCGACGGCACCATCACGGGCGGCATGATCCCCAAGGTCGAGAACTGCGTCGATGCGGTGCGCAAGGGCGTGAAGGGCGCCGTCATACTCGACGGCCGCATGCCGCACGCGTGCCTGCTGGAGCTGTTCAAAGACGGCGGCATCGGCACGCTGATCCGGGCGTAATCCAGTCGTTGACTGAAAAAACTGCTCATTGCAGACAACGAACATGTCGTACCGCAAGACTCTGTGGACCGCGGTAACAGCCTAACACGCTTTTTTCCCGGACCGATCCCCACCGCGTGTCGAATTTGGCAAGTACCACGCCAAACTCCGGCCAGCGTGGCACCGCTGCGGGACGCAGAGCGTGCACCACGGCAAAGGCGTGCCGAGAGGTTCCATTCCCTCGCACAAGCGTCCAAACAGCCCGGAATTGCTTGGATAAGCCTCACCCGGTCGTTACCGGTACGATGTACTGCATTGCCGAGAACATCACGCTACTACTTCGTCGACACGCCAATGCAGCGATAGGAAGCGAACTCGTATTTTGCTGGAAAGATCTGTGCCGGATACAGGAGGTTGCCTTTGTCCAGATCACCCGGGACGGCGGCGAGGTAATACTTTATAAGAATGGCTCAATACCTAGATTACTTTCCGACCAGGTTGCTTTGCCTGGGCGGAAATAGTGGTCGCCACATCTCAATATCTAGGGATTAGGCCGGCCCACCTTGGTAAAATTAGGATCTAGGCTATAGATTAACTTCGGGCTTGGGTAATTTCTTTATACCTGAGCAAATTAGCATAGAAAGTTGTTGGAAGTAGCTGGCCTATCCGGATACTAATACCGATTTCAATCGCGTCCGGAACGCACCTCTCAGTGTCGATCCAAGATCATGTTGAGTCGGGTGAGTCGGTTGTGATTCCATCAGTTCTGCGCCGATTCGCAGGGGTGATTGAATGTGGACAGTGGAGAACCGGCGTCGGTATGACCGCAGCAAGCTGCGTTACCCGAGTGAC
>JANONC010000115.1:0-12035 GCA_031420655.1 Rhodospirillales bacterium
GTATCCGGCGTTGCGGCGACCCGTGTTTCGGCGGGTGCGCGTTCCTTCAGCACCGCAAGGCGCATGCGTCGTTCCTCATTCAAAGTACCGCAAGATGCGCTGCCCTGGCCGGGCTGCGCAAGGGGCTGGCGGAGGACGATACGGCCAGCGACGCAACTAAATGCCCCACTTGCAGGCATTTGATGCCATGACTGCAGCATGCCTGCGCAGCAGATTGTCTACCAGCCCTACATCGCCGGACCCCGCGGCTCGCTGAAGCCCGGCACGCCCGTCATCTGCCGCACGGCCGATGAAGGCCTGCGCCGGGCCGAACGCGCGCTTGCGGGAGGCAGCATCCTAGGGGCCCAAATCGTCCGCATGGTTCACGACGAGGCCGCCGACGAGTTTGGCGAGCCGGAGTTTCTGGGCAGCGTCGGCCAGGTGCCCGGCGGAGAGTGATGGCAATGGCCGGCGGGTGTGCTGGTCTCCGTGCCTGAGCGCTGTACTCGAACACCCATGGATGACCGAGCTTTCCCCTGACTGACAAACCGGTAGGAACTGCGGTGCGAGTTCGACGGCTTCTGCGCGATTGCGATAACCGGCGGTACAGCCGCACACTCGGGTATTCAGCGCAATCTGCTTGCCGCGCTCACCGTCGGCTTGCGTGACAACTAGTGTCCGCCCCAGGGAAGCCAGCTCACATTTTCCATAGGAGCCGGGCCGATCCGCTAGCCGTACGATTTCGCAATATGTACCCCGGTCCTGCTCGCAAAGCTTAACCCTTGAACACACACCAACGTGTGTCCTGAACCTACCGAAGATTGTGCGAACTGGACCGGTTTGGCTAACGTAAACGCCCTTCGGCAAACTCACGGCAAACGGCAAATGGCCTAGCCCGATGCCGGCACGCGCGCCTGCGCCAACGCGGCCGCCTGCTTCTCGGCCACACGTTCCGTGTTGAAGCCCTCGATCATCTCCTGGAACATCCGGCTCCAATTCAGCTCGGCGCCGAGGCGTAGGAAAACGCTGCCGAGGCCGATCGCGGAGCGGTCCATCAATACGAACTCGCGGGGAGGCCGCACGCCGCCCGTCTGCTGCAGCCCGGCGTGCACCTTTTCCACCACGCTACGGCCATACTGGCTGTCACCATTTTCCTGGATTTTACGCACGCGATCGTCCAGCAACGGCTCGTATACGAAAGCGGCCCACTGGTTGAGGATCGCCATCTGCTCTTTCGAGAGGTTGTCAAAACCCCAGCCCTCGTAGGCGTGCCGAGCCTTCTCATCGTCATGGTCGCGGATGGCCTCGTAGAGCGCGATGACGCCACCCACGAAGCGTGGCGGAAACACCCGGATGGCGCCAAAGTCGAGCAGGTTCAGCCCGTAATCTTCCCGCACCTGGTAGTTGCCCATGTGCGGGTCGCCGTGGATGACACCGTACTGGTAGAACGGCACGTACCAGGCGTGGAACAGCGCCTGCGCAATCCGGTTGCGGATTTCCAGCGGCGGTTGTTCGTCAATCACTCCCTGTAGCGAGCGGCCCTGCAGCCAGGTCATGGTCAGCAGCCGCGGCGTACAATAGCTTTCAACCGGTGTCGGTACAGTTATGAGCGGGTCGCCGTCCAGCATCAGATGGTACAGACGCATTTGCGCGGCTTCCCGCAGGTAATCCAGCTCTTCGCGCAGGCGTTCGGCGATCTCGGCGTAGATGTCCGCTCCCTGGATGGCCTTGTCCATGCGCTGGTACAGGTTCATCGCCAACCGCAACTGCTTGAGGTCGGCGTCGACGATGCTCGGCATGTCCGGGTATTGTAGCTTGCAGGCCACGTCCGTGCCGTCCGGCAAGGTACCGCGATGCACTTGCCCCAGGCTCGCCGCTGCGGCCGCGTCCTGGCCGAACGAAGCGAATTTGGACTGCCAATCCGCCCCGAGTTCACCCTGCATCCGGCGGCGCACGAAGCTCCATCCCATCGGCGGCGCGTTAGCCTGCAGCTGCGCCAGCTCTTCCGCATATTCGGGCGGCAGCGCGTCTGGGATAGTGGACAGGATCTGCGCCACTTTCATCAGTGGGCCCTTTAACCCGCCCAGGATCGCCTTCAGATCCTCTGCATGCGCGCTGCGGTCGTTGCGGATACCAAATACCTTCGCCCCGGCCACCCGCGCCGCGATGCCGCCCACGGCACCGGACGTGCGGGCGAAGCGCTTGATCTCACCAAAGAAGTTCGGCCGGTTGAGGTCAGCCACCTGCGGCCTCCAACTCGTCAATAAAGCCGCTGATGATGTCCAGGCCCCGGTTCCAGAAAGCTGGGTCCGATGCATCGAGTCCGAAGGGGGCCAGCAACTCTTTATGCCGCTTCGTGCCACCCGCGCGCAGCATGTCCAGGTACTTCTGCTCGAACCCCGGGTGCCCGGCCTGATACTCGGCGTAGAGCGCGTTCACCAAGCAATCGCCGAACGCATAGGCATAAACATAGAATGGCGAGTGTACGAAGTGGGGAATGTAAGCCCAGTACACGCTGTAATCGGGCGAGAAATGGAAGGCAGGACCAAGGCTTTCGATCTGCACTTGCATCCACAGCTCGCCAATCCGCTCCGGCAACACTTCACCAGACCGGCGCTCGTCATGCAGCAGCGTCTCGAATTGGTAGAACGCCGTTTGGCGAACGACAGTGTTGAGCATGTCCTCGACCTTGGAGGCCAGCATGAGCCGCCGCCGGGCCGGATCGGTTTCGGCGTCCAGCAGGGCGCGGAAGGTCATCATCTCACCGAACACGCTGGCTGTTTCCGCAAGCGTGAGTGGCGTGCCGGACATCAGGTAGCCCTGCCCCGCGGCCAAGACCTGGTGTACGCCGTGGCCAAGCTCGTGCGCCAACGTCATCACGTCCCGCGTCTTGCCGTGGTAGTTCAGCAGCAGATACGGGTGGACGGACGGCACGGTCGGGTGCGCGAATGCGCCGCCGGACTTACCGGGCCGCAACCGCGCGTCGATCCAGGGATTGTCAAAAAACTGCTGCCCCACCGACGCAAGTTCGGGCGAGAACCCGGCATAGGCACCGAGCACCCGGTCCCGCGCATCGTTCCACGCGATCGCCCCGTCCAGGTCGCCCGGCAGCGGCGCGTTACGGTCCCAATGCTCCATTACGTCCAGGCCAAGCCACTTGGCCTTCAGCTTGTAATACCGGTGCGACAAGCGCCCGTAATTGGCGCTGACGGCGCTGCTCAGCGCGTCCACCACCTCGTCTTCCACCATGTTGGAGCGGTTGCGGCTGCTGGACGGACGCGGGTATTTACGCCAGCCGTCGACGATCTCCTTATCCTTGGCGAGCGTGTTGGTGATCAGGCTGAATAGCCGCTCATTACCCTTGAACGCCACGCCGATCGCCGCTGCAGCATCGGCCCGCGTGCTACGGTCCTTGTCGGACAGCATGTTCAGCGCCGCGCTAACGGTCAGTTCCACGCCGCGCACCGGCACGCGCATGCCGGCCACGGTTTCGTCGAACAGGCGGCTCCAGGCGCTGCGGCCCGTGACCTCCTTTTCGTGCAGCAGCTTTTCGGCCTCATCGCTCAACTGATGCGGGCGGAACACGCGCAGGTCGCGCAGATACGGCCGGTAGTGGGCGAGCGCCGGGTCACGCAGCTTGCCATCGAGCACGGCGTCGTCGATGCGGTTCAGCTCTAGGTTTAGGAATAGCAGGTCGGAACTGATGGTCGTCACCCGCTCCATCACCGACTGATAGAACTTGCCCAGCACCGGGTCCGTCCCGTCTTGGCTGAACAGCAGCTGGGCGTAGCTGGCCAGGCGGCCGAGCGTCTCCTCGATGCCTTCATACTCGGCCAGCACGGCGGCGAGCTCTGCCCCGGTGCGGCCGGCCAATTGCCCGGCATGGGCCTGATGCAATGCGCGGGCGCGGGCGGCGGCGTGGGCGAAGTCGGCTTCTAGCTCCGGGCTATCCGGGGCGGGGTAGAGGTCTGTCAGGTCCCAGGCGGGTAACGCGGGGCCGGCGCCGATCGCGGCAGTACCGTCTGGAGCAAAAAACGGGTGGGGCATCGGCGGCAAGTTCCTCTCGGGCATTCGCTCTAACGTGGGACGCGCCGCGCCCCCGGCAAGCTACGCCAGCGGCCAGGCGCGCAGCAGTATTAAAGACAGGCCCAGCAGTACGGCCGTGAACGCGATGCTGGACGCCACGTCCCGCCCGTAGGCACCGATCACGGAGGCGACGGCGGCCATGGCGAAGTGACCACAAATGGCATTGCCGCACGCTAACAGCACCGCAATGCGGGCGGGCAGCCCAAGCGCCTGGCCAATGCCGGGCCATAGGCGGCGCCGGGTGGTAAGGGCTGATTTCATCCAGTTTTTGTATCAGCGTGCTTGACGGATCCCAACTTGTACCCGGCTCAGCCCCGCCATACCATTTTTACTTGCGAAAGTAGGATACCGTTTCAATGAAAAAGACCCTACTCGCCGCGCTGCTCACCGGCGCGCTGGCGACTTCTGCCACGGCCAAGACTTTCGAGCTGCCGGCGGCCAACCCGGCCATCACGGTGGACCTGCCGCCCGCGTGGAAACCGACGGAAGTCGATAACGGCGCCGAAGCGACCTCGCCAGATGGTGAAACCTATATTGCGTTCGAGACGGCAACAACAAAGGGGATGGAAAAGCTGATCGACGACGATATCGCGTTCCTCACCAAGTCCGGTGTCACGATCGACCGCAGCACGCAGCAGACGCAGGACACGACGGTGAACGGCCTTCCGGTGTCGTTCCTGCATTGGAAGGGTAAGGATAAGGACGGCCCCACCGCCGTCACGCTTGGCATCGTCGGCGTGACGGACAACCTTATCGTACTGATGACCGCCTGGTCGTCGCCCGCTGGCGACACGGCCAACGGCCCTGCGCTCGACAAAATCCTGGCCAGCGTCAAGCGGCGCTGAGGTAAATGCTCCGCCAGGGTCCGGAGGGCTAACCGGCGGCGGCGGTTAAGGGGGCAGGGTGCCAGACCTGCCCCAAACCACAGGCGGCTTGCCCTTAACTAAATTTAATGCACAATATTCTCCAACGGCCAGCAAGGCCGGTTGGAGGAGGGGCATGACAGCCCGCATCTCACGCGAGACGATGGCGGAGCAGGCCTATGCCACGCTCAAGGCTGAAATAGTCGGCGGCACCCTGCAATCAGGCCAGCGTTTATTGCCGCATGCCCTGTCCGCCACGCTCCATATCAGCCCGACCCCGGTCAAAGAGGCACTGCTGCGCCTGGAGCGCGATGGGCTGGTCGTCACCGAATCCCGCCGCGGCGTCGTGGTCCGTCGTTTCGGACCCAACGAGATCACCGACCTGTACGGCATGCGGGCGTTGCTCGAACAGCATGCGGTGCGCACCGGCTTTGCCAGCGGACGGATCGATCCCGGCCTGATCGCCGGGCTGAATGCCGAACAGGCGGCGCTACTGACCGCGCTGGGCAAGCGCACCTAGGCCGGCCTGAACGAGGCGTTGCAGTATGACCGCAACCTGCATGCCCTGTTGGTGTCACTGAGCGGCAACGCCCTGATGATGAACGCGCACGCGCAAGCGATGATGCAGACCCACACCGTGCGGGTCTACACCCCCGCCAGCTACACGCCCCGCCTGTTGCGGGCCGAGCATGGGGCCATCATCGCCGCGCTTCGCAGTGCAAACGAAGCGGCGTCCCTCGCCGCACTGGCTAAGCACCTGGACCGCAGCCGCGCCGACCTGTTGGCCCGGATGCCGCTCACCCCCGAAGCCAAGTCGTGAACGTGGCGGACGCATTCGACTTCACGGGCACGCTTGCACGCTGGCCAGACCTTGCCTGGGGGGCGTTCAACACGCTGTGGCTCGCCCTGTGCGCCATGGCCGGCGGCCTCACGATCGGCGGCGCCGCAGCCTGGGCCGCGCTGTCGCGTCGCCGCATCGTACGGCTGGTGCCGAAAATCTATGTCGAGGCCATACGCAACACGCCCTTTTTAGTACAGGCCTATGTGCTCTATTTCGGGCTCCCGGTCCTCGGCCTGCGCCTCAGCTCCTACCCGGCCGCCCTGCTCTCGCTCAGCATCTATGCCGGTGCGTATGCCGCGGAGATCATTCGCGCGGGGATCGAGGCGGTGCCGCCGGGCCAAACCGAAGCGGCCCGCTCGCTTGGCCTGTCACGCGGGCTCACGCTGCGGCTGGTGGTGCTGCGGCAGGCCCTGGTCGCGACCTACCCGGCGCTCGCCAGTCAGTTCGTGCTGATCATGCTGGCCAGTAGCCTCGTTTCAGCCATCGCCGTGCCCGAACTGACGGCGGTGGCCAGCGACATACAGGGCCAAACGTTCCGCAGCTTTGAGGCGTTTCTGGTCGTGGCCGCCATCTACCTGGGCCTGACTGCGCTGGTGCGGACGGGGCTGGCCGGGCTGGAACGGCATTTGGGCGCATTCCGGTTTGCGGAGGCGCGGTGATGTTCCAGGTGTTCGGCTGGAACCATGTGGTGTTTTTGGCAACCGCGCTGCAAATGACGGCGGCGCTGGCTGCGATCGCCCTCGTCTGCGGTGCGCTGGGCGGCAGCCTGATGGTGGCGGCGCGCCTATCCCGCCTCCGCCTGGTGCGGGCCGTGGCGGGGACCATCACCTATGTCGCGCAGGGCACGCCGCTGCTGGTGCAGCTCTTTTTGGCCTATTACGGCGCGGCAGCGCTGGGGATGGACGTGCCGCCGCTTGTGGCCGCGGCGGGCGCGTTCACCCTGTGGTCGAGTGCGTTCCTGGGCGAAATCTGGCACGGCGCGATTGCGGCGGTACCAAAAAGCCAGCGTGAGGCCGGCCTGGCCGTGGGGTTGCGCCCCGCCCAGGTGTTCCGCCGCATCGTGGTGCCGCAAGCCATTCGCCCGGCCATTCCGCCCACCGTCGGCTTTTTGGTGCAACTGGTGAAGAACACAGCCATTGCCTCCATCATCGGCTATCGCGAGCTGACGCGGGCCGGGCAGATCGTGGCCAACGTCACGTTTCAGCCGCTCGCGGTGTTTTTAGTGGTGGCGCTGTTTTACTTTGCGCTGTGTTACCCGCTTTCGCTTGCGGCACGGCGGCTGGAAATCCGGATGGGCGGGCCGCGTCCGGTTACGGGGCCGCTTACGGTCTAATAATAAAGGGAAGGAAAAACCATGACAGTATCCCGGCGTATCGTCTTCAGTGCGGCATCGATCGCAACCCTCACCGCAGCCGCACTGGCGGCCCCGGCCCTAGCGCAAATCGCGGCACCCCTTGCCCCCGGCACCAGCACGCTCGACACCGTCACGAAGCGGGGCACGCTCATCGTCGGCGTCTCGCTCGGCACGCCGCCCTTCGGCATCACCAATACCGAGATGGAGCCGGATGGCTACGACGTGTCGCTGGCCAAGCTGCTAGCGCGCGAGCTGGGCGTGAAGCCGCAAATTGTGGACACGGTGGCCGCAAGCCGCATCCCCTCGCTCACATCCGGCAAGGTGGACATCGTCATCTCATCCTTTTCGATCACGCCGGAGCGGGCAAAGGCCATCGCGTTCAGCAATTGCGTCTATGTGGACCAGCAGGTCGCCATCGGCCCCAAAGCCACCGCGCTTTCGAATCTTGCCGAGTTGAAAGGCCAGCGCATCGGCGTCACCCGGTCCACCACGAACGACATCGCGCTGACCAAGCGTGCGCCGGAGGGTACCAACATCCAGCGCTATGACGACGACGCCAGCACCAACCAGGCGCTGCTGGCCGGGCAGGTGCAGGCGATCGTCACCAGTGGGGCCCTGGCCGCCGCCATCCGGGAGCGCAGCCCGGCGATGGCGCTGGAAAACAAGTTCGTGCTGAGCGAAGCCCCCATGGCCATCGGCCTGCGCCGCGGCGATCCAGACTGGCAGCATTGGCTAAACACCTGCCTGTTCATGCTGTGGACCAACAAGGAAATCCAGGCGCTGCAGCAGAAGTGGATGGGCGTGGTGAATACCGAGCTGCCCCGGTTCGGCTGACACATGGCCCGCATCGTCCGGGTCGAGGCGTGGCTGGTCGACCTGCCGCCGATGGTGCGGCGGGTGGACGCCATCCAGAGCTTCGTCGTGCAAGAGACCCCGCTGCTGCGCATCACCGACGCCGATGGCGCGACCGGCACCGGCTACAGCTACACGATCGGTACGGGCGGGGCATCCATCATGGCGCTGTTGCGGGAAACGCTGGCCCCGGCCTTGCTGGGGCGGGAGGCGAATGAGGTCGAGCGGATCTGGCGCGACCTCAATTTCCTGACCCACGCCACCACCGTCGGTGCGATCACGGCACTGGCCCAGGCGGCGATCGACACGGCGCTGTGGGATTTGCGCTGCCATCGCGCGCATCTGCCGCTGCACGTCATGGCGGGTGGCGCGCAGGAGTCGGTGCCGATGTACACGACTGAAGGCGGCTGGCTGCAGTTGGAGCCCGCCGCGCTGGTCGATGACGCGCTGCGGGCCAAAGCAGCGGGGTTTGGCGGTGCCAAGATCAAATTAGGCCGCCCGCATGTGTCCGAGGACGTCAGCCGGCTGCGCGCCGTCCGCGACGCCTGCGGCCCGGCGTTCGAGATCATGACCGACGCCAACCAGGCCTTTACCGTCGACGAAGCCATCCGCCGCGCCCGGCACCTGGAGCCGCTGGATATCGCGTGGTTCGAAGAGCCGCTGCCTGCTGACGACCTGGGTGGCCATGTGCGCCTCGCCCGCGCCACAACGGTGCCGGTGGCCGTAGGCGAAAGCCTCTACAGCCTACTGCATTTCCGCGAGTACCTGCAGGCGGGCGCATGCAGCATCGTGCAGGTGGACGCGGCGCGCATCGGCGGTATCACGCCGTGGCTAAAGGTCGCGCATGTGGCGGAGGCGTTCAACGTGCCGGTTTGCCCGCATTTCCTGATGGAGCTGCACATCGCCCTCTGCTGCGCCGTACCCAACGGACGCTGGGTCGAACATATTCCACAGCTCGGCCGCATCACGACCGCCCCGATGCGCATGCAGGGTGGACGCGCGATGCCGTCGGCCGAGCCTGGCCTGGGCATCGCCTGGGACTGGCACGCCATCCATCGCCTAGCCGCACCCGGCGGCTTTGATTTGAGGCACGCATGACCGACGCACTCACTATGCAATTGGAGCACTGCTACACTGGTGTATTGCATGACGTGATGCGCGCCATGGGACTGCGCGACTTCACCCTGCCGCCAGAACTGCGGCCCATCCTGCCCGGCGTGGGACTGGCCGGACCCATCTTCACCATCGACGGCATGACGGACAGCAACGCCGACGGCCATCGCACGCTGCTGGAATGGACCGGCCTACTGTCGAAGGCACCCGCGGGCTCGGTCTGGGTTTGCCAGCCGAATGACCGGGTCGTGGCGCATATGGGTGAGCTTTCGGCCGAGACGCTCAAGAACAAGGGCGTCCGCGGTTGCCTGGTCGACGGGTTCGCGCGGGATGCGGAGTTCCTGATCGCCATGGGCTTCCAGACCTGGTGCCGGGGCTTTACGCCGCGCGACATCGTGGGCCACTGGCTGCCACGCGCGACGCAGGTGCCTATCCGGATCGGCGATGTGACGATTTACCCTGGCGACTACCTGGCCGCCGATCGCGACGGGGCGATCTGCCTGCCGCGGGCGCAGGCCGCGGACATCGTCGCCCAGGCGCAAATCGCAATCGGCACGGAAAACAAGGTTCGGTCCGCCATTCTGGGCGGTATGGACCCACAGGAGGCCTACCTCGCCCATGGCAAGTTCTGATCCCCAATCTGATCCCCATTCTGACCGGCGGCTGTTGCAACTGCACGCCGCTGACAACGTCGTGATCGCGCGCCAGGCCATTGCCGCTGGAGAGACGGTGCTGCTGTCCGGTCAGCAAATCTGCCTGGCCGCCCCCGTGCCGATCGGCCACAAGCTTGCGCGTGAGGCCATTGCTCCGGGCGGCACCGTGCTAAAATACGGCTGCCCGATCGGCACCGCCACCAGGGCCATCGCACCCGGCGAGCACGTACACCTGCACAATGTCCGCAGCGGCTATACCCGCAGCATATCGATCGGAGAACAGGATGCGTGACATGCAGGGCTGGCGGCGGCAGGACGGGCGCACCGGCATACGCAACGTGGTCGCGGTCGCCTATTTGGTGGAGTGCGCACACCACGTTGCGCGGGAAATCGCGTTGCCGTTGCGGGAAGACGGCGTGCACCTGATCGGCTTCCCCGGCTGCTTTCCGAACGATTATGCGATGACCATGATGGAACGGCTATGTACCCATCCCAACGTGGGCGCGGTGCTGCTGGTCAGCCTCGGCTGCGAAAGTATGGACCGCCACCGCCTGCGCCGCACGATCGAGGCGAGTGGGCGGCCGGTGGAGCTGATCGTAATCCAGGGCACCGGCGGCACGCGGGCCAGCATCGCCCAGGGCCGCGCCTGGGTGGCGGCCCGCCGGGCGGAGCTGGACGCGGCGCCCACCGTGCCGATGGTGCCCGGCGACCTGATCGTCGGCACGATCTGCGGCGGCTCGGACGGGACATCGGGCCTGACGGGCAACCCGGCCGCGGGCGTTGCCTTCGACTTGTTGGGTGCCGCGGGGGCCGCCTGCATTTTTGAGGAAACGGGCGAGCTGATCGGCTGCGAGCACATCATGGCCAGCCGCGCCGCTACCCCCGTGCTGGGTGCCGCCATTCGCGCCAGCGTCGACAAGGCCGCACGCTATTACGAAACGCTCGGCTACGGCAGCTTCGCCGCGGGCAATGCCGAGGGCGGGTTGACGACGATCGAGGAAAAGTCGCTCGGCGCCTACGCCAAGTCCGGCTCGGCGGCCATCGTCGGCTTGCTCAAGCCCGGCGACGTCCCAAGCCGCGGCGGGTTGTATCTGCTGGATGTGGTGCCGGACGGTGAGGTGCGTTGGGGATTTCCCAACATCAGCGACAATGCCGAGATTGCCGAACTGATGGCCTGCGGGGCGCACTGCATCCTGTTCGTGACGGGCCGCGGCTCGGTTGTCGGCTCCGCCATCGCACCCGTGGTCAAAATCTGCGCCAACCCCGACACGTACCGCCGCATGAGCGACGACATGGACGTGGACGCCGGCCGCATATTGGAAAGCCGGGCGGAGGTGGCGGAGGTGGGGCAGGAGATCGCAGACCTAGTCCTGTCCCTGGCGGCGGGCGGACGCACCCGGTCGGAGGCGCTTGGGCATCAGGAGTTTATCTTGACGTATAAAAGCTTCGAACCCGCCGGGCCGGGGTGCTTGCCTGCCGCGGCGTGAACGGAACACCCCGCCGGACGTTGACCTGACCGTAACGGGGCGGGACAGAGCGATGACCGAATTCGGCCAAGAAGCGCGCCACACCATCGCGCACGAGTTCAAAACCGTCGTGAACATGACGCCGGCCGCGTTGCAGGACTGGCTCGATACGCCCGAAAGTCAAAGCGTCGGCATGACCCACGAGGGCGGGCGGGTGACGGAGCCCGGCGGCCATGAAGCCGTCGGCCACGAAATGGGCCGCCGCATCCTGGCGCTAAAGGCCAAGAAGACGGCCGACCTAAACGACGACGATTATGCGGCAATGCGCAAAGTGATCGGTTACGTCCACCGCCACATGTCGCAGCGCCCGGCCGGCGACGTGACGGACACCCGCTGGCGTAAATCGTTGATGAACTGGGGCCACGACCCGCTGAAGTGAGTTGCGAAATTGGCGGACCCGAAACGATTCGAACGTTCGGCCTCTGCCTTCGGAGGGCAGCGCTCTATCCAGCTGAGCTACGGGTCCGTCCATCTGTCATAGCGCAACCTGTTGGACACGCCAACACCCTACCGTCCCGACCATCTCGCCACAGTCAAATCCGTGCCGGACGGCAGCCACGCCGCGGGGTTGCGGGTCCAGGCGGCGATGTCGGCGATGGGGCTGGCGCGGCCCAAATCCTGGACCAGTAGGTGCCAGCCGGCGGGATAGATCGCCCGGCGGACCGCGGCGGGGGCGGCGCTCCAAACGGGGCGCATGGCGTCGGGCGGGATCAGCGTATCGTGCTCGCCATAAAGTAGCAGCGTGTTTGGCGGCAGGCGAGGGGCGGC
>JANONC010000116.1:0-7555 GCA_031420655.1 Rhodospirillales bacterium
GCCCGGCACATCCCATGCACGCGCCTACAGCTTCAGCTCCGCCCCGGGTGCCCCGGCCAGCTTCCTGGTGCGGCATATTCCGGGCGGGCAGATGTCCAGCTTCTTGGCCGGGGCCGCACCTGGCGTCGCGGTCAGCTATGTTGGCCCAGTCGGCAGCTTTTACTTGCGGGATGTGGTGCGCCCGGTGCTGATGCTGGCGGGTGGTACCGGGCTGGCGCCGTTCCTGTCCATGCTCGGCCGGCTGGCGCAGACGGGCGCGGCACACCCGGTGCACTTGGTCTATGGCGTGACCAACGATGCGGACCTCGTGCTGACCGAAGCGCTCGAAACCTACGCCGCCCAGCCCTGGTTCAGCTACACGACGGTCGTGGCCGATACGTCGTCTACCCATCCGAACCGCGGTTGGGTCACGGACCATCTGGAACCCCAACACCTGCACGGTGGCGACGTCGACGTCTATGTCTGCGGCCCACCCCCGATGGTGGACGCCGTACGTACGTACCTCGCCGCCCAAGGTGTCACGCCTGCCCGGTTCTACGCCGAGAAGTTCCTGGCCGCCGCATGACCTTCCCGGGCCGCTTCCAGGGCCAGGTCGCGGTTGTGACGGGCGCCGCACAGGGCATTGGCCAAGACGTCGCCCGGCGGCTGACCGACGAGGGTGCCCGGGTCGTGTGGGCAGATCGCTCGCCGCTGGTGCATGAGGCGGCGGCCGGCGGCTTGGCTGTCGAATGCGACCTGGAACACTACGCGGGTGCCACGCAACTCATGCAGGCCGCCATGGCCGCGCATGGCCGCATCGACGTGCTGGTCAACAACGTGGGCGGCACCATCTGGGCGCAGCCTTATGCCGAATACGAGGAAGCGCAGATCGAGGCCGAAATTCGCCGTAGCCTGTTCCCTACCCTGTGGTGCTGCCGCGCGGTACTGCCGGCCATGCTGGCAGGGGGTGGTGGGGCAATCGTGAATGTGTCCTCCGTCGCCACGCAGGGATTGAACCGCGTGCCATACGCGGCGGCCAAGGGCGGCGTAAATGCGCTGACGGCCGGGCTGGCGTGGGAGTATGCGGAGCAGGGCATCCGCGTAAATGCCGTCGCACCCGGTATTACGGACGCTCCAACCCGGCGCATTCCGCGCGGTGCTGCCGCACCGAGCGACAAGCACCGTGCCGGGTTCGCGACCGTGGTGGAGCAGTCAGTGCAGTCCGCGCACATGAAACGCTATGGCACGCTGGGGGAACAGACCGCTGCCATCCTGTTCCTGGCGTCGGCCGAAGCGTCCTACATCACCGGAACAACCCTGCCCGTTGCGGGCGGGGACCAAGGATAAGGGAGAACGCCCATGTCAGATCTGTTACAGAACAGTCCCGTAAAAAACCTGCTGGACCGCATCGCCGGCCTCGATAACGAAATGGGTAACCCGCGCCTCAAACAGATCGTCGCGCGCGTGGTTGGCGACCTGATCCGCACGATCGAGGAATTTGACGTGACCCCCACCGAGTTCTGGGCCGCGGCCGCCTACCTGACGGAGGTCGGCCAGGCGAACGAGATGGGGTTGCTGGTGCCCGGCATCGGCCTGGAACACGTACTCGACCTACGGCTAGACGACGAAGAGCGTCGTGCCGGCTTCGAGGGCGGCACGCCCCGCACGATCGAGGGTCCATTGTGGGTGGATGGTGCGCCGCTGTCGCACGGCGAAGCGCGGCTGGATGACGGGCGGGAGCAGGGCGAGGTGCTGTTCATGCACGGCCAGGTGCGGGACATGGCGGGCCAGCCCGTCGCCCACGCCGTTGTGGATGTGTGGCACGCGAACACGCTAGGCGGGTACTCGTTCTTCGACCCGAGCCAGGCGCCGTGGAACCTGCGCCGCCGGGTGGAGACGGATGCGGAGGGGCGGTACCGCTTCCGCACGCTGATGCCGGCCGGGTACGGCCTACCGCCGGATGGGCCGACGCAGAGATTGCTGACCGGCCTGGGCCGCCACGGACGCCGCCCGGCGCATGTGCATTTTTTGGTAACCGCGCCCGGCTACCGGCAGCTGACAACGCAGATCAACATCGACGGCGACGCCTATTTGCATGACGACTTCGCCTTCGCCACGCGCGACGACCTAATCCCGCCTGTCGTGCGCCATGACCTGCCGGAAGACCTGAACCGTCACGGCCTGAACGCGCCCTATGCGGAAATCGCGTTCGACTTCACGCTGCATGCCGAAACGGCCACCGCATCCAGCCCGGTCGTGCAACGCCAGCACATGCCAGCACCCCAAGCGCAAGCCGCTTAGTCGTGGACACGATGGCCCAAGCCGATGGGGTCCCGCACGACATGGTGCGGGACATGGCGGTGGCGGCCATCACCACGACGATCGTGGACGTGCCGACGGTGCGGAAGCACAAGCTGTCGAACACCTCCGTCAGCGCCCAAAGCTACGTCATCGTACAGCTGCGCCTGGCCAACGGCGTGGTGGGCATCGGCGAGGCCGCAACACTGGGCGGCCCGCGCTGGAGCGAGGAGAGCGTCGAAAGCATCAAATCCACCATCGACACCTATTTGGCCCCGGCCGTGCTAGGCCAGCGGGCGGACCGGTTTGTGGCGGCGGGCGTGCGGATGGACGCCGCGGCGCAGCGCAACAACGCTGCCAAGGGTGCGGTGGAAAGCGCGCTGTTCGATGCGGTCGGGCTCACGCTCGGCCTGCCAGCATCCGCGTTGCTGGGCGGCGCTGTGCGCGACCGGATGGAGGTCTTGTGGACCCTGGCGTCCGGCGACCCGGTGCAAGAGGCGGACGAGGCGGAGCGCAAGCTGGGCCAGCGCCTGCATCGCCGGTTCAAGGTGAAAATCGGCGCGCAGGACCCGGCGGCGGACATGGCGCGCATGGCCCACCTGGCCCGCGCGCTGGACGGCCGTGCGGAGCTGATCGTGGATGCGAACCAGGCCTGGGACGAAACGACCGCCGCCCGCTGCCTGCCGCAACTGGCCGCGCTGGGCATCGCGCTGGTGGAGCAGCCCGTGCCCGCCTGGAACATCGCTGCCATGGCCCGCCTGCGCGCCCGGCCCGGCACCCCGCCTTTGCTAGCCGACGAAAGCGTGTTCACGCCGCAGGACATGGCGGTGGTTGGTGCGGCGGGAGCAGCGGACGCGGTGTCGCTGAAGATCGTGAAGCACGCCGGGCTGGTTGGCCTGCGCAACACGGCCGCGGTGGCAGAAGCGTTCGGCGTGGCGCTGTATGGTGGCTGCTTGCTTGAAAGCTCGGTCGGTGCCGCAGCGCATTTACAGGCGTTCGCCACGCTGCGCCGGCTGGACTGGGGCTGCGAACACTTTGGGCCGCAAATCTTAGTCCAGGATCTGGTGACCGAGCCGTTGCGGTTTGCGGACTATGAAATCCACCTTCCCACCGGACCCGGCCTGGGCGTCACGCTTGACCCAGACAAGCTCCGCGCCTTCGCCCGTACGTAAGGAACGACATGCTTTATCAGGTCACCATGGATGTCCATCCGCCAATGCACCTTACCTCCGCGGCGTTCGACGATCTGAAGGCGGAGGAGCGCGCCATGTCTCACCGCCTGCAACAGAGCGGCGAATGGCGGCATTTGTGGCGCGTGGCCGGGCGCTACGCCAATGTCAGCATCTTCGACGTATCCAGCCACGACGCGCTGCACGCCATATTGAGCGCGCTGCCGCTATTCCCGTACATGACCGTTACCGTCACACCGCTGGCCCAGCACCCGTCGGCGTTGGCGCAAAACGCCTGATCCCACGTAGCTTTGGTCTTTGCGGGCCGCTTGGCGCAGCGATCCATCGTGACGGCGGCCTGGCCTGAAAGCGCTCGCGATGAAACGGTAGGCGGTTTCTCAAACCCGCACCGTCGCCCCCGCCCGCCCGAGCTCGCCCGCGTCGTCCAGCTCCCACGCGCCCCAGCACAGATCCATCAGCGCCCGGCTCTGCGCGGGGGGTAGGATGCCCTCGGCCAGGCCGGTGAACTTGTCCTCCAGCTGCGCGTCGCTCATAGGGTTCTGCTGGCTGCCGACGGCATGCTCGATGAACTTGTGCAGCACCTGGCCGTCGGCCAGGGTAATAGTCATGTCCGCCTGATCGGACTTGATGGTTGGGTCCACGCTCGCCACCACCTTCTGGCGCACAGCCACCACGGCCGGGTCGGTCACAGCGCCGTCGCTGAACGCCGCGTCGCCGCCCCGGCCCGTCACCAGCGCCACGGCCACGGCGTGGTAGATGCTGAACTTACCCTCCAGCCCCACCGCTGGCGTCGTCTTACCCATCAAGTTCAGTACGAGCGGATGCACGCGTAGCGCCACACTGGCGATTTGCGCCGGCACCAGCTTCGCCTCGTTCCGCAGCTGAATGGCCGCGTCGATCGAGGGATGGGCCACGATCCCACAGGCGAACGGCTTGTACGTGTTCAACGCCAGTTCGTACCGGGTGCCCAGCCCCTCGGTTACCTCCGACCAATCGCGGCGCGGGCTGATCGCTTGGCCCCAGCCGTCGAAGCCCTCGATCGCGTTTTCCGCCGCCGTGTACCCCTGCTGTGCCAGCAGCGCGGCCAACATGCCGTTCTGCGCGGCGCGGCCGGGGTGGAAGCTCTTGGTGTCGGAGCCAAACTGCACCTTCAGCCCTACCGGCTGCGTCGCGGCCAGGCCCAGCGCCCAGGCCATCCGCTGCTCATCCAAACCCAGCACCCGGCCGATCGCCGCCGCCGCACCGAACACGCCCATGGTGCCGGTAATGTGCCAGCCCAGCGCGTAATGCTCCGGATAGACCGCGTTGCCCATCCGGCACTCAATCTCGCACCCCAGCACAAGTGCCTGCATGAAGTCTGCCCCGGTCATGGGCCGGTACTCTGCAAACGCGGTCAGGGCAGAGGCGACCGGGCCCGCCGGATGGATAATCGTCTTCAAATGGGTGTCGTCGAAATCCAGCACGTGGGAGCTGATGCCGTTCACCAGCGCCGCGCTCAACGCATCCAGCCGCTCCGGCCGGCCAAATAGGCTGGCCTGCGCCGGGCCAGCGAACGGGGCCAGCGCAGCGATGGCCCGGGCGGGTGCCCCCTGCTGCGATCCGCCGACGGCGCAGCCGACCCAGTTCAGGAGCGTGCGCGCGGCCTCATGCCGGACGGCACCCGGAATCTGCGCAGCTTGGGCCGTCGCGGCATAGCGGGCGACGATATGCGTGACCGGCACCGGCGGCGGACCTTTCGGCGCGGCCCCCGGTGGGGTTGCGGGCGTTTGGGCCAGGGCGGGTCCGGCAGCGGCGGCGGCCAGGGCCGTGGTGGCGCGAAACAGGTGGCGGCGGTCGATCGGCATGGCGTTTCCTTGCTGGGCAGTTCTGCCTTTGGTTTAGGCTATGCTGGCCGTGCCTGCCCCGGAAGACCCCTACACCACCGCCGCCATGCGCGGCACGTCGCGTTCGGCCAGGGGTAGCAAATCGTTCGGGTTACCCGGCAGGCCGCCCACGGTGTCGAAGAAAAAGCGGCACACCGCGTCCAGCCGCTGGACGATCTCGTCCGACGCCGCCACCGTCGCACCGTAGGGCGTGAAGCCCGGCGCTAATGAGGGGCTGTGATAGTGCAGCACGAACTGCCGCCGCCCCCGCGCAAGCATCGTGCGGATCAGTGCAATTTGCCGGGCGGCTGTCTCGCCCTCGGGCGTGAGGGTGACCGTATCGAGCAGGCCCAAGCGCGAGAAGACGCCGGGCAGGGACAGCGCGCGGCCTGGCCCATCGACCCACTCCGCCAAACCGTTATGGCGCCCAAACAGGCCGATCCGCTCCCGCGTCATTGGCAGGCACAGGACGCGGCCATCGGCAGCCAGCCGGGCAGCGCTGTCAAAACTACGAAAGTCCGGCCCGCCCATCGGCGACAGGTCACGGCCTGGGATCACGCTAAAATCGACGCGGATGCCCTCATCGGCCAGCAGTTCCAGCGTATGCGGCCCCACACCGTAACGCCCGGCCTTGAAGAACCGCGGGCGGAAGCCGAACGCGGCGGCAAACGCGTCGACCAGCGCGCGCAGCTTTGCCCGCTCCAGCTCAACAGGCAGATTGCCGGCATAGGAATTGTGGATCGAGAGCGCTTCGGTGAGCGGGGGGTTGATCCAGGGGTGCAAATGGGCGCCCAGCGCGCAGCCGCCGCGGTCGTAGATGGCGCGTAGCGGCAGGTATCCGGCCGGCTGGCTCACGATGGCATAGTCGGTTACATACACCGGGCGCAGGGCGTAGCGGTCGAACACCGCCTGCCCGCGTTCCACCGCCTGCATGGCCGTCACACTTGTTTGCGCGCGGTCGAACGGCTTGGACCAGTCGAACTCCGCCTCGCAATCGACTACCACGAACAGGACGGCCGGCCGGTCCATGTCGACGGGGGCCGTTTCGTACCGGACCTGGCCCAGCATGGTGGTCTGTGGTGCCGGGGCCGAAGCCGCCGGGCCCTCGCGCAGCCGGCGCAGGACCGCGCCAAGCTCCTGCTTGTAGGGCGTCTGCCCGGCCACGATCGACACCGCGCGATCGGTGGGATCGAGGCGGTGGCCGCGCGCGAAGGCGGGCGGCATCACGTGCAATGCGCCGGGCACGCCGGTGCGGATTGCGGCGCGCACCGATCCCCACCATTGCTTCGCCGCATGCGAATCGATGGCCGCGCGTTCGTCCGCACTGGCAGGATAGGTTCCCAAAAACCCTTCCAGCAACTGGCTGAGCACGGCGCCCAGCGCCTCCAGCGCCGCCGCGTCCCGGGGTGCCCGGCGCTGTAACAACAAAGTCATCACCACGTCGGCCGCCGCCCGTGCACCCGCACCGAACCAGGGCTGGTACGCCCGTTCCAGCACCAGGGCCGCGTGCTCCTGCATTAGGGCTTGCTGGGTTTTCGAGATCGCGCTGGCATGGCGCCGGTACAGCACCAGTGGCTCGTTTAAAAAGCCTACCTCACCCTGGGTTATCAACTGGTGAAAGTATTCGAAATCCTCCGCCAAGCGGTCTTCGATCATGGGCGACCCGAGCGATACGACCGCGCTGGCCCGGTACATGACGGTCGAGTGGCCGAACGGGTTGCTGACATGCAAATACCATCGCAGCAGCACGGACTCCGTCCGGCCGACCAGTTTTCCCGGCTGTATCTCACCGCCCACCAGATCACGGGTGCCCGTCCCGACAAGCACAATGTCAGGATGAGCCTCCAGATAGGCAACCTGCCGGGCGAGCCGGGTGGGCAGGCTCACATCGTCGGCGTCGAACGGGGTAATCAGCGCGCCCCGTGCCAGGCTCATGCCCCGGTTACGGCTGCCGGCAACGCCCAGGTTCCGCGCGTTGCGTACCACTCGCAGCCGCGGGTCCCGGTTGGCGATCAGAATGTCCATCGTAGCGTCCGTCGATGCATCGTCTACCACTATCATCTCGAAATCGGTAAACGTCTGGCCAAGCATGCTATCCAGCGCCTGCTGCAAATACGGCGCAGCGTTGTAGGCCGGTGTCACAATCGACACGCGGGGCCGGCTTATGGGTAGTGCGACGTCCAAACCCGGCACTCCGTATTGGTGACGTAACTATAGTTAAATGGC
>JANONC010000117.1:0-2421 GCA_031420655.1 Rhodospirillales bacterium
TTTCCCGCGCTGATGAACCGCGTGAGCGTGCTGCGGCATCCGGGTTACAACGTCGCCTATTGGAATGTGCTGGAACGGCCGGTCTATCCCACGCCGCAGGGATGGTTCGTGAACCAGGCGCCGCTGCGCTTTATTCACTTCAGTGGCCACGACCTTCTGACGCCCGAAATATTCAGCCGGCACGCAAAGTACCTGACCCGTTGGAACACCGGTGCGTCTTTTATGCTGCAGGCGCAGTTCCGGGACGCCGTGCTAAACGCCGGGTTCACGCATTACGCCGCGCACCGGTACGGTTTCCGCTTTACGGGGGATGCGGGGGTAAATCCCCATTCACCCGTGGAAATGGCCGATCAGATCGCCGCCGGGCACGCTGCTGTCGGGCAGCCCTTGGCGACGTGGGACAGCCTGTTCGCTGCGACCATAACCAGCTGGGACGATTGGCAGGCACAGCGCCCGGACCTGGAGGCAGCGTTCGCGGCGCATCGGGAGGCGGAGCGGTCGCTGACGCCGGCGGACGGCGCTCCGTTTATGCTGCCTGCGCGCTGCGGCATGTGCCGCACCGATGCGCTGCTGGGCGTCAGCTACGTGTACGCGGTGCACCACCGCGATGACGGCACCCAGATCCCGAATTGGCGTGAGCACCTGGAGTGCCGCTGCGGCTTCGTCAATCGTGTGCGTGGCGCGATGCAGGTCCTGGAAAGCCTCGTTGCGCCCCCACCCGGCGCGGCCATTTACCTGACCGAAGAAGTGACCCGGCTTCATGCCTGGGTGAAGCACCGCTGGCCCGGCACGGTCGGTTCCGAATACTTGGGCGCTGATCACACCGGCGGCCAGCGTTACGACGGCGTGCGGCATGAAGATCTATGCCGGCTCAGCTTCGACAGCGACCGGTTTGACGTGGTCGTGTCGCTGGATGTGCTGGAACATGTGCGGCAGCTCTATGCGGCGCTGGGTGAATGCTGGCGGGTGCTGAAACCGGGTGGCACGCTACTGTTCGCGGCACCGTCGCAATTCGACGAGCGCCCCGTCATCGACCTGGCCCTACCCGGGCCGGACGGTGCCATCGAACATCTGCGCCCGCCCGAGTATCACGGCAATCCGGTCGACCCGGCGCGGGGCTCGCTGTGCTTCCGCTATCTGGGACTGGAGGTGCTGGACCGCATGCGGTCGATGGGGTTCGAGGACGTGCGCTGCGTCCTGTACTGGTCCAGCGAACTGGGCCTGCTGGGCCCGAACCAGGCCGTGTTCCTGGCGCGCAAACCCATGCGTAAGCGGGCCGCCCCCCGGCGGGTAAAGCCACCCGTCGTCACACCGGCTGGGCCCGCGCCCCACGAACTGCCGGACGCATGGGCCTATGGCCAGCACGTGACGACAATCCCTACGTTGCAACCTCATCTGCTTGATCCTGATGTGGCGGTCTGTGTCGAGCATTTGAGGTTATTGAGTGAGGTTTCGCTCGTCGATACCTATCGCATGATGATCTTGCTCCGCCTCTTGCGCAGTACGGCAAGCGTCGAGGGCGAAGTGTGGGAGCTGGGCGTCTATCGCGGTGGCACGGCGGTGCTGATCCGTAACGAACTGGCGCGCACGGGCTGCACGACGTTCCGTTTGTTCGACACCTTTGCCGGCATGCCAGCGACCGACGCCGAGCGGGACGTGCATCAGGCGGGCGACTTCGCCGGCACATCGCTGGCCGAGGTCCAGGAGATTGTAGGGCGCGATCCGTTCCTAGACTGGCGGCCCGGCGTTGTGCCGGAGACGTTTGCCGGGCTGGAAAGTGCGATGTTGCGGTTCGTGCATGTCGATCTGGACATCTACGCCCCGATCCTGGCCACACTGGAGTTTGCTTGGCCGCGCATGAACCCCGGGGCCATCGTCGTTTTCGACGATTATGGCTTCGTGACCTGCCCGGGCGCGCGGGCGGCGGTGGACGAATTCTGTGCGGCGCGTGGCCTACCTTTGGTGCCCGTGCCGTCCGGACAAGCGTTTTTAATCAAGCCAGCGTAGCTGTGCGTTGACCTATGTTAACGTTTGTGTGCGGGGCAATTTAGAGCTTGTTAATGATTGCGCGTCGTCCGTATAGGGTAGCAGTGACTGCGGAGGACACCCATGCGTAATCTATTTTTAGCCGGAGCCGCCCTTGGCTTCACAGCCTTTCTTGCGGTACCAGCCGAAGCAACAGTAACAGCGCTCGGCGGCAAGTCTCTGAGCAATGTCATCGTCGGTAGCCAGACCTATAACGTAACCTTCTTCGACAGCGCGCTTGCTGCCACGCCGACACCGCAGAACATTTTTACGACCTACGCGGACGCGAGTAGCGCCATTACGGCGGTCACGTCGTCGAGCGGCTACGCGAGCCTGACAGCAGCGGGCGGGTACTATAGCGGTTTCATCGTCGCGTACAGCACACCGTTCGGCCCC
>JANONC010000118.1:0-3049 GCA_031420655.1 Rhodospirillales bacterium
GTGCAGGTGCACCGCGTCATGCAGGTAGATGCAGGTCAAGATAGCAAAGACGTAGGCCTGCAGAGCGGCCACCAGCAGCTCGAAGCCAACCAGCACCACGTTGATCGCCATCGGCAGGATGCCGGCAGCAGCGCCCAGCCAGCTCGCACCCGCGAGCAGGACGACAAAGGTCGCGAACACTTCAAACATCACGTGCCCGGCCACCATGTTGGCGAACAGACGGATGCTGAGGCTCACAGGCCGGGACAGGTAAGAGATGACTTCGATCGGGATGATGAGCGGTGCCAGCAGCTTCGGCGCACCCTCCGGAAAGAAGTAACTGAAGAAATGCAGGCCGTGGATGCGTAGCGCGACCGCGGTCACGACCACGATCACCAGCATTGCCAGGGCGAACGTGACCGCGATATGGCTTGTATACGTGAACGAATACGGCAGCAGGCCGAGCAAATTGCCCATGAGCACAAAGAAGAACAGCGTAAAAATAAACGGAAAGAACCGGCGTCCCTCGGGCCCTATCGAACCCACGGCCATGTCCATCATGCTGGTGTAGGACAGTTCGGCCGCGGCTTGAAGTCGTCCAGGCACCACGGCCCGCGGCTTCATGCCGTAATAGAGCAGCGCTAAAACCAGCGCGCCGCCCAGCAGCATCATAAAGTTGGAATTGGTGAACCGGACCGACTCGCCGACCGCGCCGAACCAATAGTCCAGCTTGAACTGGCCGAGTGCATCAATCTTAGAAGGTTCGGCCGCCAAATCCCTACTCCCTTAACGCTTCCGCGGCATCATCAGCCGCCACACATTCGCCACCCCGGCAGCACCGCCCAGCAGCACAAATAGCCCAAGCAGCCAAGGTTTAGTCCCCAGCCACCAGTCGAGCGCAAAGCCGATGGCAACCGCCACCACCAGCGCCGACACCAGCTCGACCCCCACGCGGACGCCGATGCCCATCGGACCCGTCACGCCCGAACCTGCCGGGGCCAGACCGGCTTTCCGCCCTTCCGCCGCCCGCAACCGCGACTCAAACGAACCATCGCCGCCGTCGTTCATCGTTGCCTCCTGTCCAGCGGCCTTTTCATCAATAGGGCCTGCTTTCCAAAGGCCAGCGTCCCCTACCGGCGGGGGGTGGTGATGTCAACCGCTGCCGGCGTTGTCGCGGGATGCAAGGCTTTCGTTTTTCGCCGCTAGATGAAGATGGATGAAGTGATGCTGGTAACACCGAGCAACTGAATGACTGTGCCGTTATCGATGGCAAGCTGCGTCGTCGGCACGCCGCCGATATTGACCACCTGAGCGCTGCTGATCACGGCGTTGAACTTACCCGAAGCGAAGCCGCTTAAGGTGAATTTATCATTTCGGGTGTCGAAATCTGAGACTTGGACGACGCCTGACGTAAAGCCTTGTTCGACGACGAGCAGATTATCGTGCCCCCGCACGTAGACAAACGAGTTTGCGCCAAGATATACTTGATTAACACCTAACCCGAAGCCGATGAGCGTCGCGCCGCTGGGTGAAGCGTGGAATTCATTGAAGCCCGTGCTAGTAGACCCGTCCAACGTCTCGTTTCCAGCACCGGCGAAAAAGGTCGTCTGGCCGCTGCCGGTCGCGTACAAGGTATCGCCAGCGACAGCACCGAACAGTGTCGCTTGGCCGCCCGCCCCGTTCAGCAAGCTGTTGTGCCCCGCCGAGCCGCCCCGGAACACGCCGCCGCCTGACCCGGCAAAAACCGTGGTGCTTCCCACGCCAGCTAACACCGTGGCGGAGCCGGTGCCGCCAACAAAATAAAGGCTACCGGTCCCAAGCGCGATGGTGCTGTTTCCTGTCCCGCCGCCTATCGTTGCTCCGCCAGACCCGCCGAAAAAATTAAGGGTGCTGTTCGCGACATAAATCAGCGCCGAATCGGCACCGCCGTTGATAGTCTCCGCACCCGTCCCGGCCCATACCGTGTCTCGGCCGTTCAGAAATACCGTACTGTTTCCGCTACCCGTCCCAATCGTATTAAGCCCGCCGCCAGCATTGATGGTGTTATTGCCCGTTGAGCCCAGAATAAGGTCGTTGCCGCTGCCCGTCGTGATAGCGAAGCCCGTCGTCGGCAGGTTATTGGTGGAGACGGTATCGTTTCCATCTCCCAACACCACGGTGCCGGTACCGCCGCGCAGGGCAAACAGAATCGGCGCACTGTTTCCAATGATTTGTTCGGAAACAGTGCCGGAGCCGACCACGGTCGTTGGGCCGCCCGCGTTGATAAGAAAGGCCTTTACCGGCGGGCCGAATGGCGCAACTGTCTGTACCGCTACGAGCACAAGCGTCGGCAGATTAGACGAGCTGGAACCGTCGACAGATGCGATAAGTGAACCCGCGGCAAGCTCCGCACTGATCGCATCGGCGAGCGCGGCCGCTGTCCCGTTACGGTCGTTTGACCCGGCATCCAGAACGAATGTATTGCCGCCGCCCGATACCGTCGCCATGGTGCACCTCAGATGATTGGTTTCACTATCACATTGAAATGGACGTGCTGGCAACCTTTAAGTAATTGATCAACCCATGGCGCAGCCAGTGCCGTTATTGCGCCGCTTCCACGAGGGCCACGGCATGATCGAGGCTGACGGACAGCAGGCGGGACACGCCGCGCTCCTGCATCGTTACGCCATACAGCCGGTCCATCCGCGCCATCGTCAGCTGGTGGTGCGTGACCACCAAAAAGCGCGTGCCCGCATCCTGCACCATGTCGTCCAGCAGCGTGCAGAACCGCTCGACATTCGCGTCATCCAGCGGCGCATCCACCTCGTCCAGCACACAGACCGGGGCCGGGTTGCAGCGGAACACCGCGAAAATCAGGCTGAGCGCCGTCAGCGCCTGCTCTCCACCCGACAGCAACGACAGCGCCGAAAGTTTCTTACCCGGCGGCTGCGCGTAGATGTCCAGGCCCGCCAGCAACGGGTCGTCCGAGCCCACCAGCGCCAGATGCGCCCGCCCGCCGCCGAACATGCGGGTGAACAGCGCTTGAAAATGCCGGTCGATCTTTTCAAACACTGCCACCAGCCGCGCCCGC
>JANONC010000119.1:0-3434 GCA_031420655.1 Rhodospirillales bacterium
GACCGGGGAGGACAGCGTGGGCCACTACAAGCCCGTGCCGGGTCCGCGCTTCCTGCACCGCAACCATGAGCACATCTTCCACTTGACCCTGGACGGCGCCCGGCGGCTCGACCGGCTGGCGGTGGGCGTGCCGTTCAAGGACAAGAGCAACATCGCCCGTCGCGGCCATGCGCAGGACTTGCGGTGCCGGGGGGACACCTGGTTCATCCCATACCGGACCGTGCGCAGCCGGGCGGGCAAGCACAACCATCCCGGAACCTTTCCCGTGGACCTGCCGCGCTGGTGCATCAGGCTGCACGGCACGCCGGAGGCGGTTGTACTGGACCCCTTTGCCGGCACTGGCACCACCCTGCTGGCCGCCGGGCTAGAGGGCGGGCGCGGCATCGGGATCGAGATGGACCCGGAGTACGTCGCGGTGGCCCGGCAGCGCCTGGCGGAGGCCGCGCAGGCCGCCTAGATGTGGGGGATGGAAACGTCCCCGATTGCGAAGTCCCCAATTGCGAAGTCCCAGGGTGAAAAGCCCCGCGTCGCCCTGTTCGTCACCTGCCTGGTGGACCTGCACCGACCGACCGTGGGCTTCGCCGCGATCAAGCTGCTGGAGGACGCGGGCTGCCAGGTCGAGGTCCCGCGCACCCAGACCTGCTGCGGCCAGCCCGCCTACAACAGCGGTGACCGGGAGACGGCGCGGCGCATTGCCCGCAGCGTGCTCGCGGCGTTCGACGGCTACGACTACGTCGTCGTGCCGTCCGGGTCGTGCGGCGGGATGATCCGGCATCACCTGCCGCATCTGTTCGACGACGACCCCAACCTGCGCGCCCAGGCCGACGCGCTGGGTGCGCGCACGTGGGAGCTGACGGCGTTCCTGACCGACGTGATGGGTGTGCGCGGCACCGGCGCCGCATATGAGGGCGTCGTCACCTACCACGACAGTTGCGCCGGATTGCGGGAACTGGGTGTGAAGACGCAGCCGCGGACGCTGTTGGCCGCTGTGGCCGGCGTGCAATTGCGGGAGCTGCCGGACTCGGAAGTGTGCTGCGGCTTCGGCGGGACGTTCTGCGTGAAGTATCCAGAGATTTCCACGCGCATGGTGCAGGAGAAGACGCGGGATATCACTGCCACCGGTGCGGATACGCTGCTGGCCGGGGACATGGGATGCCTGCTGAACATGGCCGGGCGCTTGTCGCGGGAGGGCAGTCCGGTGCAGGTGCGGCACGTGGCGGAGGTGCTGGCGGGCATGACGGGCGACGTGCCGCCGATTGGGATGGCGCGTGGGATGACGGCCCGAACGTCATAGGGCGGAAAAGCGGAGCGCCTTCCGCCATCCTCGGCAAAGCCCCCGCACCGTGGCGGAAGTCGCTCCGCTCTTCCGCCCTACACGGGGCCGCAAACGGTCCGTCCCTGCCGAAGCAGGCGCTACTTCCCCCGCACCGCCGCCAAGCCCAGCCCGGCGCCGATCAACAGTCCGCCGCTGATCCGGTTGCGCAGCCGCACGTGCCGGGACAGCAGCACGCGGGCACGCCCGGCCAGCAACGCTATGCCGCTGTCCACCAGGACTATCACCACGAAGAACGTGAGGGACAGCAGCGCCACTTGCGGCCCGGCCGGATGCGACGTGCTGATGAACTGCGGAAAGAACGCCGCGAAGAACAGCAGGGTCTTGGGGTTGGTCAGGGACACCAGCATGGCCCGGCTGACGATCCCGCGCACCGAGCGCGGCTGCGCCTGCACCCCTGCCAGGTCCGCCGCCGTCGCCCGCCACTGCACGATGCCGAGATACAGCAGATACGCGACGCCGGCCCACCGCAGCACCTCGAACGCGCCACCCGCCGCGCGCAGCAGTTCCGCCAGGCCCAGCCCCGTGATGGCCAGTTGCAGCATCAGCGCCACGCTGGTGCCGGCCAGGGTCAGGAAGCCGTAGCGCGGCCCGTAGGCGACGCTGTTGGCCACGATCAGCGCCATGTTCGGGCCGGGAAGCAGGCCCAAGGCGATGACGGCGCCGATGAAGGCAAGATAGAGGCTCAGGTCCATGCTGCACCCGTGCCAAGACGAATGAGTGAGCCTGCTTGCCTCTCCCTCCGGGAAAGGGCCGAGGTGAAGGAGGCCACACGGGCTGCCGCCGGCCTGGCTGAGAACGTGCCAGCATGGGACAGGGCGGCACCGGTTGCTTCTCTCACCCCAACCATCAACCATTTCATGGTTTGACCCCGAAGGGAGAGGAAGCAGATGCCGCTCAATGCGCGCCCACTTGCATCTCGCCGAGGTAGGCCTGCTTGATGTCCTCGTTCTCCCGCAACTCCGCGGCGGTGCCGGACAAGACGACCACGCCGGTTTGCAGCACGTAGGCGCGGTGAGCGATCTGCAGCGCCATTGCGGCGTTCTGCTCCACCATGAAGATCGTCGTGCCCTGGCGGTTGATGGCCTGGATGATGTCGAACACCTGCTCCACGAACAGCGGCGACAGGCCCATGGAGGGTTCGTCCATGCAGATCAGCCGGGGCCGGGCCATGAGGGCGCGGCCGATGGCGACCATCTGCTGCTCGCCGCCGGACAGGGTGCCGGCCAGTTGCGCCCGGCGCTCCTTCACGCGGGGGAACAGGGAATAGACCCGGTCCAGGTCCTCTTGGAAGGTGGCGCCGCGGGGCTGGGTGTAGGCGCCCATCTCAAGGTTCTCGTACACCGTCATGCGCGGGAACAGGCGGCGGGATTCCAGCACCGGGGCGATGCCGCGGGCGACGCGGGTGCTGGTCGGCAGGCGCTCGATGGGCACGCCGTCCAGCAGGACCTGGCCTGATGTGGGGCGCACGACGCCCATGATGGTCTTCATGGTCGTGGACTTGCCGCAGGCGTTGCCGCCCAGCAGCGACACGATCTCCCCGGCCTGAATGGTGTAGTTCACGTCTTTCAGAACGTGCAGGTCGCCATAGTGCGTGTTGACCTGCTTAAACTGCAGCAGCGGCACGGCCTGCGCCGCAATGCCCTTACTTGGCTTGTTCCAGCCGGTCCCGTCCATGATCCCACCCGTCATTGCGAGGAGCGAAGCGACGCGGCAATCCAGGGGCGGCCAGGACTGCGCCGCTGGCCCCTGGATTGCCACGCCGCAAGCGGCTCGCAATGACAAGCCTGTTGGGGTTGCACGCAATGACAAGCCGGTTCGGGTGGCTCGCGGTGGCGGACGTCTTGGGGGTGCGCCCGAATTGGATGGCCGGACGGGTCAGGCAACACGGTCGGCCTCCATCACCGCGGCCCGGGCGGCGCGGCCGAGGTAGGCGGTCAGCACCTGCTCGTCCCGGCGCACCACCTCCGGCCGGCCCTCGGCGATCTTCACGCCGTGGTCCAGCACCACCACCGTGTCGGCCAGGGCCGTCACGACGTCCAGCTTGTGCTCGATGATGAGGATCGTGAGGCCCATCCGGTGCAACGACCCGATCTGCTCG
>JANONC010000120.1:0-10367 GCA_031420655.1 Rhodospirillales bacterium
GTGGTGTCGAGTATTTCGGGCGTCAGGCTGCGGGTTCTCACAGCACGGTAAACCGGAACGCCTCGGCACACAGGCCGGGGCCGAAGGCCATGCCGACGCCCGGGCCCGGATCGCCCATCATGCGGGCGAGCACGAACATGAGCGTGGCGGAACTGACGTTACCCACATCGTGCAGCACGGCGCGGGATGGGGCCAGTGCGGCAGCTGGCAGGCGAAGGCCGGCCTGAACGGCGTCCAGCACCGTGCGTCCGCCGGCGTGAACCGCCCAGTGCGGTGTGGTGGCAGGCGGGCGGTCCAGCAACAGGCCGGCCGGCTCGCCATCGGCCAAGTCACGCAACGCGGTGCCGATCCGGGCCGGGACTTTGCCCGACAGCACCATGTCGAACCCCTGATCGCCGATCGCCCAGGTAATGAGGTCCTGCGTCCCGGGCAGATGGGTACTGTGAAAGTCTTGCAGCGCGATGCCGGTGGGCTCCGCGCTCACGATGGCGGCCGTGGCAGCGTCGCCAAACAGCAGGAAGGACAGGATCGTTTCCAGGTCGGGCGTTTCCTGCAGATGGAGGGTACACAGCTCGGCATTGACGACCAGCACGCGCGCACCGGGTTCGGAGCGGACGATGTGGCGCGCGGTGCGCAGCGCGGGCACGGCGGCGTAGCAGCCCATAAAGCCGATCAGGCTCCGTTCGACGGTGTGCGGCAGGCCAAGCCGTTCGGCCAGCAGTTGGTCCAAGCCCGGCGCAGTGAAGCCGGTGCAGGAGGCGACGACGAGGTGCGTGACCCCGCGCAGATCGAGCCCGGCAGTGGCACGGGCGGCCAGGGCGGTGGCGCGGGGGGCGTAGAGCGCCATGCGGGCGGCAGTGCCGGGAAACGCACCGCGACGATAGAAGCCCTGCGTGTCGATAAATTCGCTGCCCGGTGCGCCTTCGGAGAAATCGGACCATCGATGGGCGATGCCGGCGCGGTCGGCCATGCGGTCGAACACGAAGCGGGCCCGGTCGTCGGGGAGCAGCGTGCGGGCGAAGGCGACAAAGGCGTCATGCACGTCGTGGGGCGGCACCGCCGTGCCGATCGCATTGATATGGGCGGTCGTCATGGGCGCCGGAACAGCACGCTGGCATTCATGCCACCGAACGCGAAGGAGTTGGACAGCGCCGCCCCGAACCGTGCCGGGCGGGCGAGAGGCACCGGGTCGATGTCGCAGTCGGGGTCGGCAACCGTAAAGCCCACCGTGGGTGGAAGGGTCTGCGTATGCAGGGCCATGACGGTGAATGCCGCCTCTAACGCGCCCGCGGCGCACAGGCAGTGGCCGATGGCACCCTTGCTGCTGCTGGTGGGCGGCAGTGTGCGGAATACCTGATGCAGCGCGGCAGTTTCGGTGCGGTCGTTTAGCCGGGTGCCAGTGCCGTGGGCGTTGACGTAGCCGATGGTGTCCTCCGTCATAGACGCGTCGTCCAGCGCGCCCTGCATGGCCCGGGCTGCGCCGCCCGCGTTGGGTGCGGTCAGGTCTGCCCCATCCGCAGTCATGCCTACGCCGGCGAGCTCGGCATAGATGCATGCGCCGCGTGCCTGGGCGTGGTCCCAGCGTTCTAGTACCAGCACCGCCGCCCCTTCACCCAGCACCAGTCCGGAGCGGTTCAGGCTAAAGGGGCGGCAGCCGTCTGGGGAGAGCACGCGCAATCCCTCCCACGATTTGAACACGCCGGGCACGATGCTGGCGTCTGCCCCCCCGGCCAGCATGAGGTCGGCGCGTCCGGCCCGGATGATGTCCATGGCCTGACCCAGCGCGTGGGTGGAAGAGGCACAGGCCGAGGCAATGGCAAAGCAGGGGCCGAGCAGGCCGCACTCCATGCTGACATGGGCGGCGGCAGCGTTGGGCATAAGGCGGGGCACGGTTAGCGGGTGCACGCGGGCTGCACCTTCGCCATAAAAGGCGCGATAGGCGTTGTCTAGGCTGGTTTGGCCGATGGCGGCACCCAGGACCGTGCCGCGGCGGTGGGCCTGCGACGGGTCCGGGCCCAGTCCCGCATTGGCCAGGGCGGCGCGGGCGGCGACGACGGCCATAGCGCTGGCGCGGTCCATCAACGGCACCCGGCGGGCGTTGAAATGAGCGGCCGGGTCGAACGCGCATTGGGCGGCGATACGGGCCTGTATGCGGTCGGTGGGAATGCCGGTGATGGGCCCGATCCCTGTCCGGCCTGCCAAAAGCGCCTGCCATGCCGTGGGCAGGTCTGGCCCGACGGCACACAGCCCGCCCAGGCCTGTGATAGCGATCCGGACCGGCATGGCCGTCGTCAGACGGGCGCTTGGTCGAGCGTGTGCAGCACGTGGGTTACGAGCTCACCAACCGTTGTGAACTCCGCCCCTGTGCGGTTCGAGATAACGGGAATATCGATCTGGAACCGCTCCTCGATCGCAAAGATCGCCTGCACCATGTCGAGCGAGGGTATGCCGAGCGTGGCCAGTTCGGCATCGGGGGTTAGGCGGTCGCGCGCGACGCCGGTTTCGGCGGCGACGATGGCCAGTATTTCGTCGGAACGTGGGTCTGTCATCAGGGGCCCTGTGTCTTGACGTGCTTGGGAAAGGCCCGGCCGTACGTGACCTATAGGGTTAGGGACGGACGGAGTGTCAAGCGGCGGGCCGGGGTACTGAGCTTCATTATCCGAACGTTAAGAGCGTGCATCGGCGTTCCGTCATGGGAAGGTACAGATGAGGCATAGGGCGGCATGTTTGGCTCGGTGTCGTCGTTGCTTTCGCGTCTGAGCCGCACGTGGCCCGGGCACGCCCGTGGGGACAGGCCTGCCCGGGGCATCCCTGGGCAGTGTCTCCATCGAAGCCTGTGTCTGCGGCACCATCGGCCCGTTCGTACCGGTCTTCCTTCCTAAGCTCATCACCGTGCCGGAGCCCATGAGCGCGGCGGTACTGCTGGGCTCGTTCGGCTTGATGGGGCTTTTCGCCGCCGCGCCTGAGCCGCTACGGGCTGGTTACATTGCCCTGGTAGTCGAGCGACACCGGTACGGACTTGCCATCGCGGGTGGCGGTACCGCGCCAGACGCCCTTCGCATCGCGTTGCAGGTCGAGCGCGCGGGTGAAGCCTGCAGCCTCGATCCGGGTGCGGGCCTGGTTTTCGGAGAAGCTGTTGGCACCGGGTACCGGGGCGGCACCCGTGCGGGACGGGCCCGGGCTGGTGTTGACGGCGGCTGGCGCGCTGGTGTCCGCCGGCCGGGCCGGTGGCGCGCTGGGCTGCTGGGCGGACGCGGGCGCAGACATTCCCATCAGCGGGGCTAGTAGGGCGAGCAGGATTTTCATGGGCGTGGCTCCCGTTTGAGGATTAACGTTTCTATGGCGCGAGCAAAGCCCTCGTCGTCATAGCTGGTGGTGATGGCACTCGCTTGCTGCTTCACCGCGTCTGTCGACTGCCCCATCGCGATCGATAGCCCGCTGCGCTTGAACATGCTGACGTCGTTGGGCATGTCGCCGATGGTGGCGATCTGGTCTGTGGGAATGCCGAGGCGTGCGGACAGCGTGTCGGCGACAAAACCCTTGTTGGCGTCGCGATGGGTGACGTCCAGGTAATAGGGCTGACTGCGCGCGGCGGAGGCTTGGTCTTTCACGGCCTGTTGCACGTCCGCCTCGCACCGGGCGACCAGGTCCAGGTCGTCGCTGACGCCCACGATCTTTACAGCGGCGTCGAGCGCGTCGCCGAAATCCGACACGACTCGCGGGGGGAACTGAACGGTGTGCTCCTCCCGCTCGCGGTGCGGGGCGTCGATCGAGCGGAGCAGCCATTCATCGGCCGTGTAGACCCAGGCATCGAGGCCATGATCCAGGATGGCCTGTAGCGTTTGCCGGGCAATGGCGGGGGGCAGGGCGCGCATTTCGACGACCGTGAGGTCTGGGTTGGTGAAAACGCCGCCGTTGAACCCGGCCACCATAGTGTCGAGCTTTAGGGGAGCAATCAGCATGGCCATGCCGCGGGGCGGGCGGCCGCTGGTAATGGCAAAGCGGATCCCAGCGTCGCGCAGTGCTTGCACGGCGGCGATGGCGCGCGGGGTCAGCACCTTCTCCTTCGTAACCAACGTCCCGTCGACGTCGGCTAGGACCAAGCGGATCGCACTCATGGTTTTGGGCCGGCGAGCGCTTCGATCTGGGATAGCAGGATGGAGAAATCGATCGGCTTTGGGTGATAGTCGTCGCACCCGGCCGCCAGCGCTTTTTCCTTGTCGCCCGACATGGCGTGTGCCGTGAGCGCGATGATCGGGATGCTGGCGGTTGCGGGATCGGCTTTCAGCAGCCGGGCGGCGGACCAGCCGTCCAGGATGGGCAGGTTCATGTCGAGCAGCATGATTTCGGGCGAAAGCGTCCGTGCCTGGTCCACGCCGGCCTGCCCGTCTGTTGCGATCGTCACGTCATAGCCGCGGCGCCTCAAACGACGAGAGAGGAAGTCCCAGATTTCCTCATGATCTTCGACAAGCAGAATGTTCATAAGCTGGCCACCGCACGCGCGGGCGGCCGGGCACTGTCGTACGCGTCGTTATGGGCCAATTCGAACAGCAGAAGGGAGCGGCCGGTCGCGATGTAGCTGTGGCCGAAGGGGAACACGGTGGTGCCGGGTTCGTCGAGGTTGGTGTCGACGAGGCAGAGCCAGCCCTGGCCACCAGTCACCTCCGGCAGAGTAAACGGGACCCCGTCGTGATAAGAGTTGAGTACGACGAGCACCGTCGCATCCTGGCCCCGGCGGCGGATGCCAGAGACTTGCGCCCGGCCATCCAGCAGGATGCCCAGGCAGTGCGTGTTGATGTCGTCCCACGCGGCCTGATCCATCTCACCCCCCGCGGGCTTGATCCAGGTGACGTCCTTGACCCCCAGCTCCTCATTCCATTCCGCAGTCAGGAAGCGGGAGCGATAGAGGATCGGTAGGCGGCGGCGCAGCTGTGTCAGGTGGGTGACGAAGCGCTGCAGGCCGTAGCCACGCTCATCGAGGTTCCAGTCGAGCCAGCTGATTTCGTTATCCTGGCAATACGCATTATTGTTGCCGCCCTGGGTGCGCCCGAACTCGTCGCCGGCCAGCAGCATGGGGGTCCCGCGTGAGAGCAGGAGCGTCGCTAGCATGTTGCGAATTTGCCGGGTGCGAAGCGCGTTGATGGCCGGATCGTCGGTCGGGCCCTCGGCACCGCAGTTCCAGCTCTCGTTATTGCTGTTGCCGTCGTTGTTGTCCTCGCCGTTCGCCTCGTTGTGCTTTTCGTTGTAGGTGGCCCAGTCGTTCAGGGTGAAGCCGTCATGGGCGGTGATGAAGTTGACGCTGGACCAGGCCGGGCGGCCCCGCTTGTTGAAAAAGTCGCTGCTGCCGGTAAAGCGCGTGGCCAGCGCCTTGACCGACTCCGAGCCTTTCCAAAAGCTGCGGACCTGATCGCGATACCGGTCGTTCCACTCGGCCCAGCCAGGCGGGAAACCGCCCACCTGATAGCCGCCGGGTCCGCAATCCCAGGGTTCGGTGATGAGCTTCACCTGGCTCAGCACCGGGTCTTGACCCACGGCGCGCAGGAAGCCGGATTGCTGGTCGAAGCCATAGGGTTCACGGGCCAGAATGGTGCCGAGGTCGAAGCGGAACCCGTCGACGTGCATTTCCTCGACCCAATAGCGCAGGCTGTCCATCACCATCTGGATCACGCGCGGGTGGCTGAGGTTGAGTGTGTTCCCGGTGCCGGTGTCGTTGATGTAGTAGCGCTGCTGATCCGGCATCAGGCGGTAGTAGCTGGCGTTGTCGATACCCTTGAACGACAGGGTGGGCCCTTTTTCGTTACCCTCGCAGGTGTGGTTGTAAACGACGTCGAGGATGATCTCGAGCGAGGCGGCGTGGAAGCGGCTCACCATTTCCTTGAATTCGCTAAACGCAAAATCCGGCACACTGGCGTAGCGTCGCATCGGCGCGAAGAACGAGAGGGTGCTGTAGCCCCAGAAGTTTGAGAGGCCGCGGTCACCGAGATAGCTGTCGTCGACAAAGGCATGGACGGGCAGCAGTTCGACACTGGAGATGCCGAGCTTACAAATGCTTTGGATGACCGACGGTGTGGCAAGGCCGCGGAAGGTGCCGCGCAGGTCTTGCGGCACGTCCGGGTGGAGCTGCGTGTAGCCCTTGACGTGTGCTTCATAGAAGATGGTGCGTTCCCACGGCACGCGCGGCGCCCGGTCTTCGCCCCAGGTAAAGGCCGGGTCGATCACGCGGCCCTTGACCATGAAGGGCGCGCTGTCCCGGGTGTCGAAGGTTGTGTCGTCCTGGCCCATGACATAGCCGAATAGCTCGGGCGCCCAGGTGATCTGTCCTACGATGGCGCGGGCGTAGGGGTCGAGCACGAGCTTGTTTGGATTGAAGCGGTGTCCGTTCTCGGGCTCGTACGGGCCGTGGACCCGGTAGCCATAGACGGTACCGGGCCGGGCGGCGGGCAGGAATCCGTGCCAGATTTCGTTGGTGTATTCCGGCAGGTCCACCCGGCCGATCTCGGTCTCGCCCGTATCGTCGAACAGGCACAGCTCGACCCGTGTGGCATTGGCGGAGAACAGCGCGAAGTTGACGCCAAGGCCGGTCCAGGACGCGCCCTGGGGGTAGGGATGACCTTCTTCGATCAGGATTTGTGTCATTCAGAGTGCCTTGGAGTCCAGCGGTGCAACACGCAGGCGGGCGGAAAGTTGCCGGGTTTGCAGTGCGTGGCTCGTTAGTCTTGGAGACCGGCAGGGGTGGGCGAAGCAGCCTGGTCGGAAAGTGCTCTAGCGCCCCTGCGCCGGGTCGTTCAGCGCGCGATTGAGGCGGCCTTCTTCAAAATCGTACTCTTCCTCGATCGCTTGCAGCTGCTCGCTGTCCAGCACGCGGGCGTGGTCCAACACCGCGCGGCGGGCAGCATGGATCGCGTCTAGCTCCAATTGCAGCCGGGCCGTACGGCGGCGGGCCGCTAGCGTGGGGCCGGTTTCCTGCAACCGCGCATCCTCTGCCCGGCGGCGAAACTCGTGTAGCATATCGCGGTCAGGCATGCCAAAGGTGCGGCCTTCAAACAGCCGGTGCTCCATTGTGGCCAGCGCCGCCTCGGCCGCCGCCCGCCGTACCGCCGCCTCCCGCTGCAGTGCGTGCTCTTCCGCCACTTCGGACACGTGCAGGCGGGTGATGAGCCAGCCGAGTGTCGTCCCTTGCAGCACGAGCGTCACCAAAATCGCGCAAAACGCCAGAAAGATGATCAAGTCGCGGCCCGGGAACCCAGTCGGCAGCGCGAGGGAGGCTGCCAATGACACGACGCCCCGCATTCCAGCCCAGGAGACGATGACAAGGTGGCTCGCCTTCATTTGGGCGCGCCCCAAGTGAAAGCGCTTGGGCGCCAACCGCCCAAGCCAGGAGGAGGCAAAGACCCATACGAACCGGCTCAGGATCAGCGTGCCGGACATTGCCAACGCCATAACGATTAGCATGCCCACGCTGTAATCGCCCAGACGTTCCAGCACATCCCGCAGCTGCAGGCCGATCAGAATGAACACAAGGCTGGTCAGTGTGAACTCCAAAAATTTCCACACCGCCGTGCTCTCAACCCGGGTGCGGGCCGATAGCACCTCGTGCTGGCCCCGCCCGATGACGAGGCCGCAAGCCACGGCAGCAAGCACGCCAGACAAGTGGAATTGCTCGGCCGCGATGTAGCTGACGAAGCCGGCCAGCACGATTGCCGTGATCTCCAACAGCGTGTCGTCCAGCACGCGGGTGGCCAGGATCACGAGCCGGCCGGTCGCAAATCCGACCATCGCGCCGCCGGCAGAGGAGGCGACGAAGCTCCACGCCGCGTCCGTGGCGCTCAGGCTGGCGGTGCCGGCAATGGCGGCGGTCACCGCGAATCGGTAGATGATGAGGGAAGAAGCGTCGTTCAGCAGGCTCTCGCCCTCCAGCACCGTGACGAGGTGGCGGGGCAGGCGCATGGTTTTGAGCACGGCGGTGGCGGCAACCGCGTCCGGCGGGGCGACAATGGCGCCGAGTGCGATGGCCGCGGCCCAGGGCAGGTCTGGGACCAGCAGGTGGATGACGACGGCGATCGACGCGGCGGTGAACAGTACGGCACCGAGGGCGAGCAGCAGGATAGGCCGGAGTGCCAGGCGGAACGCCTTCCAGTCCGTGCGATAGGCGCTGGCCTGCAGCAGGGGTGGCAAAAACAGCGCCAGGGCGAGATGCGGGTCAAGGTCGATGGCCGGGACGCCCGGCACGAGAGCCACGCCCATGCCGCCCAGCACGAGGGCGACGGCCGACGGCACCTGCGCCAAGCGGGCCAGCAGCGCCAGCGCCACGGTAGCCGCGACGAGGGCGACGAGGATCTCGACGGGCGACATTGGGGCTCCAGTGACGCAACATAAGGGTGGGTACAAGCTTTGAAGGTAAGATGAAGTTGCGTCTGGCACAGGGCTTATGACAGGACCACAGGCGGCGCTGGCGGCCATTCTGGTCGTCGCACTGGTGTTGATGGGCTGGAACCGCGTGCGGGCAGACATCGTGGCAGTGGCGGCACTGCTGGGGGCAGTGGCGGCGGGGGCAGTGCCGGCGGCAAGGTTGCTGGCCGGATTTTCGGAGCCCGTCGTCCTGGTGGTGGCGGCGCTGGGCGTGATGGCGGCAGGGCTACGCGGCTCGGGCGTGCTGGCGGGGCCAGTTCGGGTGCTGGCACCGGTGCTGGAGCGGGTGGGCGCGCAGATCGCACTGCTGGGCGGGATGGGCGCGATGCTGGCGGCGGCGGTGGGGCGGTCCGGCGCACAATCGGCGTTCCTGCCGGTGCCGGGTCAGGTGCTGCGGGCACGGCATTGGCCATCGCCGGCCACGGTGCCAGTTGGGTTGGCCGTGGTGATGGGTGGCATGGTTACGCCACTCGGCTCGCCAGCCACGCTGCTGGCTGCTGGGGCTGGGCTTGGACTGCTGGATTTTGTGCGGGTGGGTGGGCCGCTGGCGGCCGGCGGGCTCATTATCCTGGCGGTGGCGTGGCGGCTGGCACCACGGCGGGCGTCAGATGCTGCCCCGCGGCGAAGCGAGGACCGGTTTGTGAGCGAGGTGCACGTGCCGGCCGACTCACCCGCCATCGGGCGGGCGCTTTCTTCATTGCAGCGGGGCGGACCTTTGGGCGTGGTGGCGGTAGTGCGGGAGGAGTTCCGGCGCATCGCGGCCCGGCCCAACCTGGTGATCGAGGCCGATGACGTGCTGGTGCTTTCGGCCGGCACGGATACGCTGCAGCAGGTTATCGAGCAATTGCGGGGACGCATTGCGGGCGCAGGGGATACCGGGGACAGCCTGGGTGTGGTGGAGGCGGTGGTGACGCCGGGGTCCCGCCTGATTGGCCTGTCAGCGGCCGATGGCGGGCTGACGGCGGCGCGGATCGGCCTGCTGGGCATTGGGCGGGATGGCGGCGTGCCGCTGATGCGGCTGGGCCGGGTCAAGCTGCGGGCAGGCGACGTGCTGGTGCTGCAAGGCGAATTGGAGCGGATGCCGGCTGTGCTGGCGTCGCTGGGTTGCCTGAAATTGGCAGAGCGTCGGTTGCGGCTGCGGCGGGCGCAGCGGGCGTTGGTGCCCGCCGCGGCCGTGCTGGGCGTACTGGCCGCGCTGGCCTGGGGCGTGTCGCTGCCAGTCGCGGTGCTGGCGGCCGTGCTGGTATTGCTTGTGGCCGGAAGCGTCGGGGCGGGTGAGCTTTATGACGGCGTGGACTGGCCACTTGTGGTGTCGCTGGCTGCTGCGCTGCCGCTGGGGACGGCGCTGGCGCAGACGGGGCTGGCGGCGTTGGTGGCGGACGGGATGGTGCAGGTCGTGCGTGCGCCGGCGCTGGCGTGGGTGGCAGTTGTGCTCGCCGCCGGGTTGGCAGGGGCGGCGGCGCACGGGCCGGTTGCGGCGGTATGGCTGCTGCCGGTCGCGGGCGCATTGGCCACGCGGCTGGGGGTGCCCGGTGAACCGTTCATAATGGCCGTTGCTGTTGGGGCGTCGGCCGGGTTCCGGGGACTGGGGGGCGGGCGGCTCGCTTGGGTCCTGGCGGGGTTTGTGCTGGTGGCGGGCACGGGGCTGATCGGGCACGCATGGACACGCTGAGGCGGCTTGTGTTCCTGCTCTGGCAGCGGTTGCGGCCGGCACCGGCGGTGATGCCTGCGGCGGCCGTAATGGTGCCGTTGCAGGATGCGCCGCTGGATGTGCTGGGGGCCAAGGTGCTGTTCAGCTATCTGCGTAACCGGCAGCAGATGCTGGGCGCACCCCCCACGGCGTTCGGACACCTGGATGCGAGCCAGTCGGAGCTGCTGGTGCGTGCGATGATCGCGGCGGCGGGCGCGAGCGGCCGGGTGGACGCGGGCAAGGAGCGGCAGTTGCGGGGCGCGCTGAG
>JANONC010000121.1:0-3686 GCA_031420655.1 Rhodospirillales bacterium
GCATTCTCGGCCAGGCGTTCGTCCCGGATGACGACGTTATGCCACTCCGTTTTTTCCTTCTTTTCGCCGCTGGCCTTGTCGTTCCAGGTCTCGCTTGTCGCGAGCGTCATGTTCACGACTTTGCCGCCATTCTGGAAGCTACGCACTTCAGGGTCCTTACCCAGGCGTCCCACCAAAATGACCTTGTTTACCGTTCCCGCCATCGTCGTGCTCCCGTACTGGTATCACTATGACTCGCCGCGCCATGCCTGGCCAGATGGGGGGCGCGGTGCCATATCAGCACACCCCTTTCACGCCAGGAACACCTAATGTCCGGCTACATCCGCGTGCGCGGTGCGCGCGAACACAATCTGAAGAATATCGACATCGACATCCCGCGTGACCAGCTGACGGTCATCACGGGACTGTCAGGCTCGGGCAAATCGAGCCTCGCTTTCGACACGATCTATGCCGAAGGCCAGCGCCGTTACGTCGAGAGCCTGTCCGCCTATGCCCGCCAGTTCCTGGAACTGATGGGCAAGCCCGATGTGGACAGCATCGAGGGGCTGAGTCCAGCCATCTCGATCGAGCAAAAAACCACCAGCCGCAATCCACGCAGCACCGTCGGTACCGTCACCGAGATCAACGACTACATGCGCCTGCTCTGGGCACGCGTCGGCGTGCCGTACTCGCCCACCACCGGCGAGCCGATCGAGGCACAGAGCGTGGCCCAAATGGTCGACCGCACCCTGGCCATGCCGGAGGGGACGCGCCTGCTGCTGCTGGCCCCCGTCGTGCGCGACCGCAAGGGAGAGTACCGTAAGGAGCTGGCCGACCTGCAGCGGCGTGGCTTCACCCGGGTGAAGGTGGATGGCACGCTGCACGATATCGGCGCGGTCCCGGTACTGAACCGCAAGATCAAGCACGAGATCGAGGCGGTGGTGGACCGCGTGGTGGTGAAAGATGGCATCCAGAGCCGGCTCGCCGATAGCTACGAAGCCGCACTCGGGCTCAGTGACGGCATCGTCTATGCCGAAGACGCCGATACGGGTGCACGCACCGTATTCAGCAGCCGGTTCGCCTGCCCGGTCAGCGGCTTCACGATCGAGGAGATCGAGCCCCGGCTGTTCAGCTTCAACTCGCCCCATGGCGCGTGCCCGGCGTGCGACGGGCTGGGGATCGAGCAGTTCTTCGACCCGGGCCTGGTGGTGCCCGATGAGCGCGTGAGCCTGGCCGAGGGGGCCATCGCCCCGTGGAGCGGCGCGCAGTCCCCCTACTACGACCAGACCCTGTCGAGCCTCGCCAAGCATTTCCGCGTCAGCACCCGCACCCCCTGGTACGAGCTGCCGGATAACGTGCGCGACGCGATCCTGGGTGGGACCGAGACGGAGGTGACATTCAGCTACAAGGATGGCGTGCGTGCGTATGAGGTGAAAAAAGTCTTCGAAGGCGTACTGCGTAATCTGGAGCGCCGCTGGAAAGAGTCGGACAGCGCCTGGGTGCGCGAAGAGATGAGCCGCTACCAGGCTGATAAGCCGTGCAAGGTATGCGGCGGCGCGCGCCTGCGGCCGGAGGCGCTGGCGGTGAAGATTGCCGGGCAAAACCTGGCCGAGTGTGCGGAACTGCCGATCCGCCGTGCGCTGGACTGGTTTCGCGCGGCCGAGGAGACACTCACTCCGCAACGCAAGGAGATCGCCGGGCGCATCTTGCGGGAGATTGTGGAGCGGCTGCAGTTCCTGGTCGACGTGGGCCTGGACTACCTGACGCTCGCCCGCGGCAGCACGACGCTTTCCGGCGGCGAGAGTCAGCGCATCCGGCTGGCCAGCCAGATCGGTAGCGGCCTCACGGGCGTGCTTTATGTGCTGGACGAACCCAGTATCGGCCTGCACCAGCGCGACAACGAACGGCTGCTGGGCACGCTGCGACGGCTGAAGGCGCTGGGCAACACGGTTCTGGTTGTGGAGCATGACGAGGATGCGATCCGCGCGGCCGACCATCTGATCGACATGGGCCCGGCGGCGGGCATGGCGGGCGGCCACGTCATCGCCGTCGGCACCCCGGACGAGGTCGCGGCCAACCCGGCCAGCCTGACCGGCGACTATTTGTCCGGCCGCCGCTTCATCCCGGTACCGAAGCGGCGCGACTACGATCTCAAGCGCGCCATTCGCGTGGTGGGCGCGCGCGGCAACAATCTCAAGACCGTAACGGCCAGCTTCCCGCTCGGCACCTTTACCTGCGTCAGCGGCGTGTCCGGCGGTGGAAAGTCCACGCTGGTGGTCGACACGCTGTATAAAGCCGCCTCCCGCCGGCTGATGGGCTCCGGCGAAGGCCCGGCGCCGCATGAGCGGATCGAGGGGCTGGAGTTTCTCGACAAAATCATCGACATCGACCAGTCGCCGATCGGGCGCACGCCCCGCTCCAACCCGGCCACCTATACCGACCTGTTCGCCCCTATCCGCGACTGGTTTGCCGAACTGCCGGAAAGCCGGGCGCGTGGTTACAAATCCGGGCGCTTCAGCTTCAACGTGAAGGGCGGACGATGCGAGGCCTGCCAGGGCGACGGGCTGATCAAGATCGAAATGCACTTCCTGCCGGACGTGTTCGTGACGTGCGACACCTGCAAGGGCCACCGGTACAACCGCGAAACTCTGGAAATAAAGTTCCGCGGCCACTCGATCGCCGACGTGCTGGACATGACGGTGGATGAGGCGGTGCCGTACTTCGCCGCCGCCAACCGCATCCGCGACCGGCTTACGATCCTGCAGCAGGTGGGGCTGGGCTATATCAAGCTCGGCCAACAAGCGACCACGCTGTCAGGCGGTGAGGCACAACGCATAAAATTATCGAAGGAACTCGCGAAACGCGCCACGGGCCGCACGCTCTATATCTTGGATGAACCCACGACGGGGCTGCACTTCGAGGACGTGCGTAAGCTGCTCGAGGTGCTGCATGCACTGGTCGACCAGGGCAACACGGTGGTGGTGATCGAGCATAATCTCGAGGTGATCAAGACCGCCGATTATGTGCTGGACCTGGGGCCGGAGGGTGGCGAAGGCGGCGGGCTGGTGGTCGCGGCTGGCACGCCCGAGGCAATTGCGATGGCGCCCGGCAGTCACACGGGGCGGTTCTTGCGGCCCATGCTGCCTGTGCTGGAGACTCCGGCCGTGAAGCGGCGCAAACGGGCGTGACAGTCCTTACCCCCGGAAACGCCCATCCCAGTCCCTCTCCGCTGGGGAAGGGTTGGATGGGGGGCCAAGCCGGGCAAGGACAATGCTAGAAGTTCGCTCCGGCCACATCGTCGCCCTGCGACTATTCGACATCGCCTATGCGATCGATCTGCGCCGGGTTGAGGAAGTGTGGGCGCGGTACGCCGGCACAGCCAGCAGCCGCAGCCGCCTCCAAGCCACCCCCGCGAAGGCCGTCGCGTTCGGCGTGCCACCCGTGACGTTCAACTACGACCCCATCCCGTTGCAAATGGGCGCGCTGGCTGCCACGGCTGCCGTCACGGTGCGGGTTTACGATTTCGGCGTGGTCGCCCTATCGTTGCGTGTTCCCGCCGTGGACATGAGCTGGGCGGATTTTTCAGCGTTGCTCAATACCATGGACGCCCATGTTGGTGCCGATGGCGACAGCCGCTTGTGGGATGGGCTGCTGGCCCGCGTCCGCACCCTGCTGGCCGAGGCGCTGATCCGCCCGAACAAGTCGGC